>JBBSHM010000090.1:0-9729 GCA_038253125.1 Acidimicrobiales bacterium | reverse complement strand
TAGCGCACCTCCCTTACAAGGAGGCGGTCGCGGGTTCGAGCCCCGCAGCGCCCACGGTAAAAGCCCAGGTCAGACCAGGATGCCCCCTGGCGGGGGCTCTGTGGGGTATGAGAATCTGGGGGCGGCTACTCGCCGAGCCCGGGTACTCAGCTCAGTGGTGCTGTGAGCCCGTAGGTCAGACTGGTGCCGGGACCTGGTGGCACCGTGGATTGTTCCCTGGAGGACGTGTCTCAGATTTCTTGAACGCATGGGTCGTCCCTTGAGTGGCCGCCCTGTCCCTTGAGGTGGAGGTGGTGCGATGGAAGCGACGGGCGTCTACTGGCGGCCGGTGTGGGATGTGCTGGAGCCGCTGGTCGGCGTCGAGTTGCTGTTGGTGAACGCCCAGCATGTGAAGAACCTGCCGGGCCGGAAGACCGACGTGGCCGACGCCATCTGGTTGGCGCAGCTGTTGGAGTGCGGGCTGCTGCGAGGCAGCTTCGTGCCGCCGCCGGCGATCGCCCGCCTGCGGGACCTGACCCGTTACCGCAAGAAGCTGATCGAGGAACGCACCCGGGAGATCCAGCGGGTCCAGAAGCTGCTGGAGACCGCCGGGATCAAGCTCGACTCGGTCGTGAGCGACGTGATGGGCAAGTCGGCCCGGGAGATGCTCGACGCTCTCGTCGCCGGTGTCCGTGACGTTGAGGTGATGGCCGCCATGGCCCGAACCCGGATGAAGGCGAAGGTCCCCGAGCTACGGCTGGCGTTGGAGGGCGGCTTCACCGAGCACCACGCCCTGATGCTCCGCATGCACCTGGCCCATGTCGATCATCTCACCGCCGCGTTCGACGGTTTGGACGACGAGGTCGACCGGGAGATCGCCTCTTTCGGTGAGCCGTTCCGAAGGCCGTGCACCATCCCGGGTGTCGGGAAACGCACGGCCGCGGTCGTCATCGCCGAGATCGGTGTCGACATGGGCCGGTTCCCGACCGCCGCGCATCTGGCATCGTGGGCCGGGATGTGCCCGGGGAACGCCGAGTCGGCCGGGAAGCGTCGCACTGGGAAGGCCCGGAAGGGCAACGCCGCCCTCCGGTCGGCCTTGTGCGAGGCGGCGTGGTGCGCGTCGAGGACCAACGGCACCTACCTCCAAGCCCAGTACCGGAGGTCTGCCGTCGTTTCGGGACCAGGAACGAGGCCAAGGCGATCTTCGCCGTGGCCCACAGCATGCTGGTGATCATCTGGCACCTCCTCAACGCCACCCCTGAGGAAGGCAACCGGAGAGATCATCACCTACACCGACCTTGGGGCCGACTGGTTCGACAAGCGCAACGACCCGGCCGCTCGCACCCGCAAGCTCGTCCAGCAACTCGAACAGCTCGGCCACACTGTCACCCTCACCGCCGTCGCCTGACAGCCGCTCCGACACCGCCACCCACAAAGACCTCGGGGCTCCGCCCCGGACCCCACCGCGCCCAAGACCCGCGTCAACAAAAGGATTCTCGTCTCAGAGGATGAGCGTGAGGCGATCGGTTTGAGCTTTCCATCGACATCTCCTCGAGCCGCGGCCTCCCCATGGGGGGGTGAACGTGGATGCCGTCCACCAGCTGTCGGGCCTACAGGCACGGCACCCTGGCCAGCTACTGCCATGGAGCCTGCCGTTGCGACGAGTGCCGGCGGGCCAACACGATCTACCACCGGGAGCTGCGCAAGCGGCTCCGGGACCGTATCGGTACTCCCAGCGCCAGGGTGCCCCACGGCACGGCTGGTGGCTACGCCAACCACGGCTGCCGTTGCCGCGCCTGCTGCAGGGCTCACAGCAAGGCCATGGCCAGCGCCTATGCCAAGCGGATGGGCCGGTAGGCCGGCGCCCTTCGGCTAGCCGTTGTGGCTGCCGGCCGTCCAGGAGCGGGCGGTCCACACCAGCCGAACGGAGCGGGCCGCGACCAGACCGGTGGCCGCGACCAGGCGAGGACGGGTCGGCGGGCAGCGAGGAGGCTTCGTCGCCGCCTACGCCCGTCGGACGCGGCGGCCGACGGCGACGAGAGCGGCCGCAACCGTGCCGGCGGCGACGGCCCCAGCGGCCGACCGCAGTCCCAGCCCTCCGACTGCGGCGAGGGGCGGGGTGCGGTCAGGTGACCAACGGGTTGGCGAAGGAGTTATCGGCCGGGCGGAGGCCAGCACCTCGCGCCGGACCTCCCGGGAACAGGGAACCGTCGCCTCACCTGCCGTGACGGCCGTCGCCTGGACGGCCGAGCTGGCGGGCACCGACGCCGCCGGGGGACGGCAGGCGGCACCCGGCGGCCAGGCGGCTAGCCGCTCGCAGTCACCCTGTCATCGTCGCGCACTCTCGCCATGCCGGGTCGGCCAGGTCGTCGCGCCGGACGGCCCCCCTTCACGTCGGCCGCCCAGCGCCGGACCTCGTCGTCGAGTAGCGCCCGCAGTGCGTCCTTCCCCGCCGGGCGGGCCATGTCGAGGGCCAGCGCCTTGGCCCGCTCCTGCACGGCCCGCTCGATCACGAGCAGGGGCGAGCCCCAGCGGCGCCCCAGCACCCGGCTCAGCACGGCTGATCCTGACGAGCACCGCCGAGGCTCAGGGGCAACGCTGACCGATGTCCGCTGGGTGCCCTCGGAGCAGCCAGAGCTGACGGGGCCATACCGCGCGGCCTCAACTGTCATTCAGCCGCCTGGCGTTGCTCGTCGCCCTCGCGCCGACGCTTGGCGTCGAGAAGGCGGGCAGATGTCGATTCCTCCGACTCCTCGGTCTGACGGCGCCGGGCCCGGGCAGGTGGAGCCGGCGCTGGTGTGGGAGCCGGCTCCGGCGGCGTGTCGGCCTCGACCGCAGGCGGTTCTGGGGGGTCGCGGCGGCGGTGGGTGTCGAGGCGTTCCCGTAGGCGGGACACCGAGGGTGGCACCACCACCTCGATGCCCTTGGGGCGGCGGAACCTCACGATGGCGCCGAGCAGGCTGAGGAGGCCGCGGGGGCTGAGGCTCAGGCGGCGGACGGCCACCTCGGCGGGCCACAGCACCACGGCGGCCAGCAGAAGCAGGAAGAACACGTCGCTCCGCACCGCCAGCGGTGGCAACTGGTTCTTCCAGGCGTCTGGCGCGGTGGTGAGCAGGGAGCCGCCCTGGCGGGCGAGCTGGCGGAGCAGGGCGTCGTCGCGGCCCAGTTCGAGGTACTCGGGTGAGTACGGCACGGTCACCAGAGTCTCGGCCCGGCCGACCGGCGAGCCGCCCCGCTGCACCTCGGCCCGCAGCACGTAGGTGCCCAGCTGCGGCGCCGGCACCCGCCCCTCCCACCGCCCGGGTTGGGTGCTGCGCAGCTGGGTCGTCGCCTTGGTGAGGTCCGGGCCGAGCGCGGTCACCTCGATCTCCCCGCCCCGTTCCGCGCCGGTGACCGTGAGGTCGAGGCCGTCGCCGGCCGGGACCGCCTCGATGTCGACACCTTCGGGCGAGGCCCCCGGCAGCGTCCACGCCACCATGCGGGCGAACAGGGCGGCCCCGACCGGTGACGCCAGCAGGTCCCTGGTCCAGCGGCCCCGGGCGTCGCTGGTCCAGGCGACAGACCGGCCGAGCCCGTGACTCCAGCTGGCCAGCACCGGGTCACCCTTGGGGCTGGTGAGGGCCACGTCGGCCTCGCCCTTCGGCGTCGTCACCACGTAGCCGCCGAGCTGCGGGAAGGCGTCGAGCGGGACACCTCCGAGGAGGTCCCCCGAGGACGTCACCCGCGGGAAGAACGGGTCCTGCTCGAACCACGGCCGCAGGGCTGCCTTGCTGGCCTTGAGCAGGATCTCCGGCACGTCGGTGGCGTCGTCGGCCTGGTAGTAGCGACCGCCACCCAGCTTGGCCATGTCACGCATGTGCTGCATGAAAGGGGCCGACCCGTCGGCGTTGACCCCGACCACCGACACCGTCACCCCCGGGGCCTTGGCGAACAGGGCGGGATAGCGGGAGATGTCGGCGACCTCATCGCCGTCGCCGATGGCGATGAGGTGCTTGGTGGCCGCGGTGCTCCGGGAGAGCGCATCCAGGCCCATCTCCAGGGACTGGCCGTAGCCGTCGGGGTCACCCAGCTCCGACTCGACGATCCGGCTGAGGATGCCGGCCTTGTCGGTCACCGGTGCCAGCGGCACGCTGAAGAAGCTGCCGAGGCCGTGCATGTTCACGATGCCCAGCTCGTCCTCGGGGCCCAGCTGGTCGAGCACCGACTGCAGGGCGCCCAGCTCCACCCGGTCGCCCTCGGGGTACTCCATCGTCTCCAGGGCGACGACGACGGCCAAGGCCGGCTTCTCCTTGCGGCGGGGCAGGTCCATGCGCAGCGGCAACGCCTTTTCCAGGCTGGTCCCCTCCCAGCCGCCCGGGCCGTACGACGTGCCGCCCCCGATGGCTACCAGCCCACGGCCGAGGTCGCTGACGGTAGCGGCGATGGCTGGCAGGGCCTTGTCGGGGAAGGCGTCGGCCGGTGCGTCGGCGACGACGATGCTGTCGTAGGCGGCGAGCGCCGCCGGGTCGGTCGGCGTCTGCTCCGACGGCCGGGTCTCGGTGCGCATGCCGGCGGCGCCGAGCGCGGCGCTGACGTTGGCGCCTCCGCCCGGCGCCCCCTCGAGCACGAGCACGGCCGGTTGGCCCAACACCCGGACCACGGCCTCGGCCACGTTGTTCTCCGAGCGGGAGTCGGGCCTGGCGTCGAGGACGGCCCGCAGGCGGTGCAGCCCCGGCTTCAGGCCGTTCAGGGTGAAGGGGTGCCCCGCGCTGCCCGGGTTTACGGTGACCGCATCGCTGGCCACCTGCTGGCCGTCAACCTGCAGCGACAGGCTGCCGCTTGCCTCTGTCGTGGACCGCAACCGGGCCGTGGCGGTGATGGTCTGGCTCTCCCGCGGCTGTGAGGGGGCGTCGAGCGCCACGATCATCGACTCCGCAGCCGGCTCGCTGCCGATCGCCACCACATCGACCCTGACCGCCCGGGCCCGCAACCGGGCCACGACGGCGGCGGCGTCACCCAGGTTCTGGCGGCCGTCGGAGAGCAGCACCAGCTGTCGGCCGTAGCCGTCCGGGATGAGGTTGGCGGCCAGCTCGAGCGCCCCGCCCAGGTCGCTGTAGGTCGGATCGGGCCTGGTCTGGAAGCCGTTGAACAGGGGGGTGCGGGTCGGCGCCACCTCGACATGGGCGTCACGCCCGAACGTCACGAGCCCGAACAGGTCGTCGGCGCCCCTGGCGCTGGCGAGGTCGCGCACGGCGGAGGTGGCGACGTCGGTGGCGCCCGACGCGCTGTCGGACACGTCGACCACCGCCACCACCGCCCGCCCCGTCGGCTGGCGGGTTACCCGGAGGCCGGCGAGGGCCAGCACCAGCAGCACCACCACCATGAGCCGCAGCGCCAGGACGAACCGCGACGGGCGGGCCGCCAGCGGGGGCGGCCAGCGTCGCCACGCCCACCAGGCGGCGGGCACCAGCAGCAGCAGGACGAGCAGCGAGGGTCGGAGCAGGGTGATGCCTCTCATCGGCGGAGGAACACCACCCACTCCACCGAGACGACCATCAGGGCCAGCGCGGCCAGCCACGGCCACAGCTCTGAGGTGGAGGGTGGCGCCCGACCCGTCCGGCCCGGTGCCGCCTCCAGGGCGGGACCTGCCCCCGGGGCGATCTGCGACTGCTCGACGACGTCGAGCTGCACGACGAAGCGGCGGACCTGGTCGTTCTGGGAGCCGAGCTGGCGCACGGTGTAGACGCCGGGTTCCGCGGTGGCGTCGAAGGTGGCCGGGAACGGCGGCTTGAGGGTGGCGTGGAGCTCACCGGGTCCGCGCACGTCGAGGGCTTGCACGCCGTCGTCGGCCGCCAGCTGGAGCGGCTCGCCGACGGGGAAGGTCTGGTTGGCGAAGCCGCTCCCCAGCAGGTGGGTGACGAGGTTCTGGACGAGCACCGGGAACGCCGGCCGCAGCGGCAGGTCGGAGCGGTGGATGTCGAAGGTGATCTGCGCCAGCCGTGGCTCGTCCTTGGTCACCAGCAGCAACGGCCCGTTCTCCGCCGCCAGCACCGTCCGCCACCCGGACAGGGGTGGCACGCGAGAGGCGGCCTGGACGTGGACGTCCTTCACCGACACGTAGCGCAGCAGCGGGTCACGGGGATCAGCCGGGAGAACAGCACCGGGGTCGGCCTCGACGTCGGGCGGCAGCGGGCCGGCCCCCTGGGGCGGGTTGACGAGGAGGGCGGGATGGGGAAGCTCACCGGGCGGGACGAACCCGTCGAAGACGTACAGGTCATAGGCGCCCGGCCTCTGGTCCTCCGGCTTCACGACGGTGACGTCGAGGTCGCCTCGGAGCTGCAGGGCCCGCTGGAGGAAGCCGTTGCCCGCCGTCACCAGGAGGGCCCGCCGGTGTGCGGTGTCCTCGGTGACCAACCAGGCGGTGTCGTCGAGGGCGAAGGCGTCGCCCGGGGTGAGGCGGGCCTCGAGGACCGCGGTGCCCTTCGGCAGGCCCGGCCAGTCGACGTCGGCGGACCCGTTGGGCCCGACCTGCACGGGCAGAACGTCGACCAGCTGACCATCGGCCCGGAGCTCGAGCTGCAGGTCGTGCTGCTCGCGCCCGGTGTTGGTCACGCGCACGGTGGCGAGGCCATCGGCCTGGCGGCTGACCGCTTCGATGCCGACGTTCTCGCCCCCCGAGCCCACCGACCAGTACCGCAACGGCGCCGCCACCCGCGGGGCCGGGTTGGGCACGGCGAAGTGGCCGTCGCTCACCAGGACCACCGATCCGCCGGGCCGGCCGGACAGGAGGGCGTTGGCCACCGAGATGCCCTCGCCCAGGTTGGCCGTCTGAGCCGGTGCCCGAGCCTGGCTGAGGGCCCGCCGCAGGGTGCCCCGGCTGGACGTGGGTGGGGCCAGCAGCCGGGCGTGGTCGCCGAGCAGCACCACGGCCATCTGGCGGGAACCCCCCACCTCCTTGGTCATGCCGCGGGCGGCGTCGACGGCCACGCTGAAGCGGTTGGGCCGGACGTCGGTGGCCAGCATCGACGGGGATCCGTCGAGCAGCACGATCGTGGTGGAGGCGACGGCCGGGGACCGGGCAAAGCCCGGCCGCATCACCGCCAAGGCCAGCGCCAACGCCACGACCAGCTGCAGCAGCAGGAGCAGGCTGACCCGCAGCCGCTGCCACGGGGCGTTGGCCTGGCGGTCGATCGTCTGCTGGCGCCAGAACAGCAGCGACGACACCGGGTGCTTCGGCCGGCTGACCTTCAGGAAGTACAGGGCGACGATGGCCGGCACGGCCAGGAGGGCGGCGGCGGCGGCCGGGACGAGGAGGTGCACGGCTCAGGCCCGCCTGCGCAGCAGGCCGGCCTGCAGCCCGGCCAGCACCGAGCTGGGCACGTCGTCGCCGCTCAGGGTGTTGAGGAACCGGCCGGCCGCCGCGCCAGCCTGCTGGCGGAGCCCCCGGCGGTGCTCGGCCAGGGCGGCGAGGTACTCGCGCACCAGCCTCGGGGTGACGGTGAGCTCCATCTCGCCGGCCGACTCGACGTCGCACAGCACGAGGTCGCCGTCGAGGTCAGGGTGCTCCTCCTCGGGCGCCAGCACCTGCCACAGCACCGGCTCGTGGCGGGCCAGGCGGAGGCCGGCCAGGGCGGCGGACCACGGATCATCGGACAGGAAGTCGGAGATGACGATGGTCATGCCGGGTCGCAGCCACCGCAGCGAGGCGAGGTCGCCGGGGCCTGCGGGTCCGTCCGGCTCGAGTCCGGCCAGGAAGCTCAGGACGCGGCCGGCCCCCCCACCCCGCCGCAGATGCGGGGTGTGCGGGCCGTCGCGCCGCAGCACGCCGACCGCCACGCGGTCCATCTCGGCCAGGCCTACCAGGGCGAGGGCGGCGGCCAGCCGGCGGGCGGCCGGCCACTTGGCCGGCGAGCCGAAGGCCATGGAGGCGCTGGCGTCGAGAACGATGTTGAGGGCGGCCTCCTCCTCAGCCACGTCGAGGCGCACGATCAGCCGGTCGAAGCGGGCGAAGGCCTGCCAGTCGAGGCGGCGGAGGTCGTCGCCGGCCGCGTAGGAGCGGAAGTCGGCGAACTCCGGCGACTGGCCCACCCGCGGCGATCGGCGCTCACCGGGGTGGGCGCCGCGGTGGGGGCGGCGGTACTGGAGCTGGAGGCGGGCCAGCGACGACAGCTCTTCCGGGCTCAGGAGCGACGGCACCTCGGCCACCAGCGGCGGTGCCAGGGTCACCGCGGCTGGAGGCTGGTGACGACGGCCCGCACCACCTCGTCGGCGCCGACCCCGGCGGCGTCGGCCTCGAAGTTCAGGAACAGCCGGTGGCGCAGCGCCGGCACGGCCACCGCGCCCAGGTCTTCGATGCTGACGTTGAAGCGTCCGTCGAGCAGCGCCCGGATGCGGCTGGCCAGCACGATCGTCTGCAGCCCCCGTGGGCTGGCCCCGAAGCGGATGTAGCGGCGCACCTCCTCGGGCGCGTGGTCGCGGGCGGGGTGGGTGCCCGACACCAGGCGGGTGGCGTGCTGCAGCACGTGCTTGGCCATCGGGACCTGGCGGCTCAGCGTGGACATGGCGGCGAGGTCGGCGACCGTGGCCGCGGGCGCCAGCGTGATCTGCGCCGGGCCGGTGGTGCGCACGGCGATCTCGGCCAGCTGGTCGTCGTCGGGGAACGGCAGCACCAGCTTGAAGAAGAACCGGTCGAGCTGGGCTTCGGGGAGGGGGTAGGTGCCCTCGAGCTCGATCGGGTTCTGGGTGGCGAGCACGAAGAAGGGGGCCGGCAGCGGCCGGGACGCGGTGCCCGTGGTGACCTGGTGCTCCTGCATGGCTTCGAGCAGCGCGCTCTGGGTCTTGGGCGTGGCCCGGTTGATCTCGTCGGCCAGGAGGAGGTTGGTGAAGACGGGCCCTGGCTGGAACTCGAAGCGCCGCCGGCCGTGCTCGTCCTCGGTGACGATCTGGGTGCCGGTGATGTCGGCCGGCATGAGATCGGGGGTGAACTGCACCCGGGCGTGGCTCAGGTCGAACACCGCGGCCAGGGACCGCACCAGCATGGTCTTGCCGAGGCCGGGCACGCCCTCGAGCAGCACGTGGCCGCCGGCGATCAGGGCGATGAGCGTGGACCGGATGACGTCGTGCTGGCCCACCATGAGCCGGCCCAGCTCGGCCTCGATGGCGTCCGCCACCTCGCGGAACCGCTCGGGCTCCATGGCTGGATCCCCCTCGACCGGCTGGTCGGTCACCGTCGGCGTCTCCGCCGCCATCTCCGTCATCGTCCGGTCTCCTCGAAGTAGCGGCGCAGGAGATCCCGCACCTGGCTGGGCACCTGGGCCCGGTCGACCTGGCTGAGGGCGGCGGCGCGGTACTGGGCGTAAACCTGCTCGTAGGGCACCAGGCCGGCATCGGCACCGGGGCCTGCGCCACCGCCCTCGACCTCCCGGCTTCGGCCGGCGCCGAAGACGCCGGGCACGTAGACCTGCTCCTTGGGCTTGCCCGGCGGCCCCTGGAGGCTGCCCCGGGCGCCGCCACCGGTGGAGCCGCCGCCGTTCTCACGGGCCGCGTTCCCGCTGCCCGACCCCGATCCCGCGCCGCCACCCTTCCCTCCGCCGTCACTCGGGCCCGCCGCAGCACCCGCACCAGCACCCGCACCCGCACCGGCCGCGCCGGCGGCGCCGGCACCCGCGGCGGGGGCGGGGGCCCCCCCCCCCCCCCGGGGGGGCCAGGCCCCGGGGGGCCCCGGCGGGGCCCCCCCCCCCCCCCCCCCCCCCGGGGGCCACCCCCCGGGGG
>JBBSHM010000089.1:0-10259 GCA_038253125.1 Acidimicrobiales bacterium | reverse complement strand
CCTCGGGGTCGTCGCCGTTCACGTGGAAGATCGGCGCCTGCACCATCTTCGCCACGTCGGTGGAGTACTGCGAGGAGCGGGCGGCATCGGGGGCCGTGGTGAAGCCCAGCTGGTTGTTGATGACCAGGTGGACGGTGCCGCCGACGCTGTAGCCCCGCAGCTGGCTCATGTTCAGCGTCTCGGCCACCACCCCCTGGCCGGCGAAGGCGGCGTCGCCGTGGATCAGCACGGGCAGCACGGGGTGGCGGGCCGAGGCCGGCTGACCCCGGCCGGCGGCGGCCTCGTCCTCCAGCACGTCCTGGCGGGCCCGGACCATGCCGACCACCACGGGGTCGACGGCCTCGAGGTGGCTGGGGTTCGAGGCCAGGTTGACGTCGATGGGGATGCCCGACAGGCCCGTGTAGGTGCCGTGGAAGCCCTTGTGGTACTTCACGTCGCCCGATCCCTGGGTGGTGTCGGGGTCGAGGTTGCCCTCGAACTGGTCGAACAGCTCGCCGTAGGGCTGGCCGACGATGTTCACCAGCACGTTGAGCCGGCCCCGGTGGGTCATGCCGAGGATCGCCTCGGTCACCCCGCCGGCCGCCGCCCCGTCGAGCACGGCGTCGAGCACCACGATCGCCGATTCGGCCCCCTCGATGCCGAACCGCTTGGCCCCCCGGTACTTGGTGTCGAGGAACTTCTCCAGCGCCTCGGCCGCGTTCAGCCGGTCGAGCACATGGCGCTGGTCCTCGGGGCTGGTGGTCCAGGAACGGCCCTCGACCTGCTCCTGCATCCAGCGTTGCTCGGCCGGCTCCTGGATGTGCAGGTACTCGACCCCGACGGTGCGGCAGTAGGCATCGCGCAGCACTCCGAGGATCTCGCCGAGCGTCAGCCGCTGCGTGCCGGCCAGGCCGTCGGTGAGGAACTCACGGTCCAGGTCCCACAGCGTCAGGCCGTAGGTGGCGGGGTCCAGCTCGGCGTGCAGCTGGGGGGCCATGAGGTCTAGCGGGTCGAGGTCGGCTATCAGATGGCCGCGCAGCCGGTAGTTGAACACCAGGTTCTGCACGTGGATCTGCTTGTGCACCCGGCTCGACTCGGAGTCGACCGGGTTTACGTCGCGGCTCCAGCGCACCGGAACATAGGGCACACCAAGGCTCTCAAAGACCTGGTCGTAGAAGCGTTCCTCACCCATGACGTAGTGCTCGACGGTGGCCAGGAACTGGCCCGACTCGGCACCCTGGATGATGCGGTGGTCATAGGTGGAGGTGAGGACCACCTCCTTTGACAGGCCCAGCTCGGCCATGGCCCGCTCATCGGCGGCCTTGAATGCGGCCGGGTAGTCGATCTTGCCGACGCCGACGATGCAGCCCTGGCCCGGCATCAGGCGCGGCACCGAGTGCCCGGTGCCGATCGTGCCCGGGTTGGTGAGGGTGACGGTGACGCCGCTGAAGTCGTCGGGGGTGATCTTGCCGGTGCGGACCTTGCGGATCAGCTCCTCATACGCCAGCCAGAAGCCCCGGAAGTCGAGGGTCTCGGCCCCCTTTATGCAGACCACCATCAGGGTGCGGGTGCCGTCGGGCCGGGCGGTGTCGACGGCCAGGCCGAGTCCGATGTGCGGCCGGCGGTTCAGCAGCGGGCCGCGGACCCCGTCGGCGCCCTCGGCGCTTTCGCTCGCCGGCACGTACTCGTTGTTCATGACCGGCACGGCCTTCAGAGCGCTGACCACGGCGTAGCCGATCAGGTGGGTGAAGCTGACCTTGCCTTCGCGGTGGCGGCGCAGGTAGTTGTTGATGATCAGCCGGTTGCGCTCCAGGAGCTTGGCCGGCACGGGCCGCACCGAGGTGGCGGTGGGCACGGTGAGGCTGGCGTCCATGTTGCGGGCCACGGTGAGGGCCACGCCCCGCAGCGGCGTCCCCTCGACGAGGCGCTTGGCCGGGGCCCGAGGAGGCGCCGTGGCGGGGGTCTGCACCGGCGGCGGCGCCAGCTTCGGCGGCCGGGTCGGAGCGGGGCTCGGCGCCGCCGGCAGCGGCGGGCGGGGGCCGCCCCGCACCGGGCCGGGCGACGAGGGCACGTCGCCGCCGAAGAAGTCACGCCACACCTCGGGCACCGACGAGTGGTCGGCCTTCCACGAGTCGAACATCTCATCGACGAACCAGTCGTTCGGCCCCGAGATGGAGGCCGTCGGCGCGGGGCCGTCCTCAGGTGACACGGTCCCAAAGGCTAGGGCCGGTCCGGGAACTGGAGGGGCCTCGCCTAGCGTTGAGCATGCCCGTGGACGAGAACAGCGCACAAGCACGGCTCGAACAGGCGCTGTTCGAGATGAAGAAGGTCATCGTCGGCCAGGAGCAGCTGCTGGAGCGGGTGCTGGTTGCCCTGCTCACCGGAGGGCACCTGCTCATAGAGGGCGTGCCCGGCCTGGCCAAGACCAAGACGGTGGCGACCCTGGCCCGGGTGCTCGGCGGCACCGACGCCCGCATCCAGTTCACGCCCGACCTCGTCCCCTCCGACCTGATCGGCACCCGGATCTACCGCACCGACGGGAAGGGCTTCGACACCGAGAAGGGCCCGGTGTTCTGCAACCTGCTGCTGGCCGACGAGATCAACCGGGCCCCGGCCAAGGTGCAGTCGGCCCTGCTCGAGGTGATGCAGGAGCGCCAGGTCACCATCGGCAAGGACACCTTCGCCGTCCCCGACCCGTTCCTGGTCCTGGCCACCATGAACCCGATCGAGTCCGAGGGCACCTATCCGCTGCCCGAGGCCCAGGTCGACCGCTTCATGATGAAGGTGCTGGTCGACTACCCGACGCCTCGCGAGGAGCTCGAGGTCGTCCGCCGCAGCCTGCTCCCGGCCACCAGGGTCGACCAGGTCATGGACGTCGACGAGCTGCACGGCTTCCAGGCGGCGGCGGCCGCGGTGTTCGTCGACCAGTCGGTGGCCGAGTACGCGGTGAGCCTGGTCAACGCCACCCGGAACCCCGACCAGGTCGGCCTCGGCCACCTGTCCGCCTTCGTCGACTACGGCGCCAGCCCCCGGGCGTCGCTGAACCTGGTGCACGGCGCCAGGTCCCTGGCGTTGCTCCGGGGCCGCTCCTACGCCCTGCCTCACGACGTCGCCGACCTGGCTCCCGACGTGCTGCGCCACCGGCTGGTCCTCAGCTACCAGGCTCTGGCCGAGGGCGTGGTGGCCGACCGCATCGTCGAGACCGTGCTGCAGTCGGTGGCCCAGCCGCGGATCGACCTGGCCCGGGCCGGCGCCGTCCCGGCGTGACCGCCGTCGATGAGCACCTGGTGCCCGGCGGGGCTGTGCTGCGAGCCCTTGAGCTGTCCGTGCGCCGCAAGGTCGACGGGCTCCTGTCCGGCGACCACCGGTCGCTGCGGCTCGGCCAGGGCACCGAGCTGGCCCAGGTCCGGCCTTACGTACCCGGCGACGACGTGCGCAAGATCGACTGGAACGCCACCGCCCGCACCGGCCAGCCCCACGTGCGCGTCCACGTGGCTGAGCGGGCCCTGACCACGTGGATCGTGCTCGACGTCAGCGCCTCGATGGCGTGGGGCACAGCCGAGCGGACCAAGGCCGACGTGGCCAGCGGCGCCTGCCTGGCCATCGCCCACGCCGCCACCCGCGGCGTCAACCGGGTGGGCATGGTCACCTTCGGCGGCGCCGGAGGCGACGCCGGTCACCGCCCCCCGACCCAGGGACGCCACGGCCTGCTGGCGGTCTCCTCCACCCTCAAGGAGGTGCGGGGCACGCCTGCGCCGTCCTCTGTCGACCCTCAGCCGGGCGAGGACCTGGCCGCGGCGATGCAGCGCACCGGTCGGCTGGCACGAAGCCGCAGCCTCGTCGTGGTGGTCACCGACCTGCGGGGTGACGCCGAGCGCACCTGGAGGGTGCCCCTGCTGGCCCTGGCCGCCCGTCACGACGTGGTGGTGGCCGAGGTCCTGGACTCGCGCGAGCAGACGCTGCCCGCCGTCGGCGAGCTCACCCTGGTCGATCCCGAGACCGGCAAGCTGCTGCGGGTCGACACCTCGAGCAGACGCCTGCGGGAGCGCTTCGCCACGGCCGCGGCCGCCGAGCGGGCGGCGGTGGCCGGCGCGGTGACGGGAACCGGCGCGGACCACGTGGTGCTCACCACAGAGGGCGACTGGCTGCTGCCACTCGCCAGCTTCCTCTCCCTGCGTGAGGGGACGACAGCATGATGTTCGCCTTCAGCCTGGCCGAGCGCTTCGGCGACGCCCGCTTCCTGTGGCTCCTGCTGCTCGTGCCGGCGGGGCTCGTCGCCTACATCCTGCTGCAGCGGCGCCGTCCGAAGGACGTGGTCCGCTTCACCAACCTGGCGCTCCTGGAGTCCGTGGTCGAGCGCGGCCCCCGCTGGCGCCGGCACGTCCCCGCCGCGGTGTTCCTCGTGGCCATGAGCGCCCTCCTGGTCGGGCTGGCCCGCCCCCAGGCCACCATCCAGGTGCCCCGCGAGGAGGCCACGATCGTCCTTGTCATCGACGTCTCGGGCTCGATGAAGGCCGATGACGTGCGCCCCGACCGCATCACCGCCGCTCAGGAGTCGGCCCGCACCTTCATAAAGGCCCTGCCGGCCAAGTTCCGGGTCGGGCTGATCGCCTTCTCGAACACCGTGCGGGTGCTGGCCCCGCCCACCCAGGATCGCGCCCAGGTGCGCCTCGGCATCGACAGCCTGGCCGCAAGCGGGGGCACCGCCATGGGCGACGCCCTCATCAACGGCGTCGGCCTGGTGCGGCCCGAGGCGCTGGCCGCCGCCGCCCAGGGCGGCCAGGTTCCCTCGATGGACGGGGGCGCCATCAATCCAAACCCGGCCACCCGAATCCCGGCATCGGTGCTGCTCATCTCCGACGGCGCCAACACCGCCGGCCAGACCCAGCCGCTCGACGCCGCCGACGTGGCCAAGCAGCTACAGGTGCCGATCTACACCGTCGCCCTCGGCACCCCGACGGGTCAGGCGCTGATTCCCGACGGGAAGGGCGGCACCCGCCTTCAGACCGTCCCGCCCGACCCCGAGACGCTCCAGGCCGTGGCCGAGCGCTCAGGCGGGAACTTCTACGACGCCCCCTCGGCCGGGCAGCTGAAGAAGGTCTACGCCGACATCGGCTCGAAGGTCGGCTTCCGCGCCGAGCGCAAGGACGCCACCCACTGGCCGCTCGGCGTCGGCGTCGCCTTCCTCGTGGTCTCTGCCGGCCTCAGCCTGGCCTGGCAGCAGAAGCTCCCCTGAGCCCACGCGTAGCCTCGGCCGTCGTGGCCAGGCCGGAGGAGCTCGACAAGAGCAGGTTCATCATCACGATGCGGGACCTGGCCAAGTTCATCCCTCCGGACCGCCAGGTGCTGAAGGGGATCAACATCTCCATGTACCCGGGGGCCAAGATCGGGGTGCTCGGAGCCAACGGCAGCGGCAAGTCCAGCCTGCTGCGGATCATGGCCGGCGTGGACGACGACTACACCGGCGAGGCGAAGCTGGGAGCCGGGTTCTCCGTCGGGTTCCTGGAGCAGGAGCCGCAGCTCGACCCGGCCAAGACCGTGCTCGGCAACGTCGAGGACGGGGTGGCGCCCATCAAGGCGGTGCTGCGCCGCTACGACGAGGTGTGCACGGCCATGGGTGAACCTGATGCCGACTTCGACTCCCTGCTGTCCGAGCAGGCCCGCCTGCAGGACGAGATCGACGCCACCAACGCCTGGGACCTCGACCGCACCCTCGACATCGCCATGGATGCCCTGCGCCTGCCCCCCGGCGACGCCGAGGTGGGCCCGCTCTCCGGCGGTGAGAAGCGGAGGGTGGCGCTGTGCCGGCTGCTGCTGCGCCAGCCCGACCTGCTGCTGCTCGACGAGCCCACCAACCACCTCGACGCCGAGAGCGTGGCCTGGCTCGAACGCACCCTGCAGGCCTACCCGGGCACGGTCGTAGCCGTCACCCACGACCGCTACTTCCTGGACAACGTGGCCGGCTGGATCCTGGAGCTGGACCGGGGCGCCGGAATCCCCTACGAGGGCAACTACACCGGATGGCTCGAGCAGAAGCAGCAGCGGCTGGCCCAGGAGGCCAAGAGCGACGACCGCCGCCGCCGCACCCTGGAGCACGAGCTCGAGTGGATCCGCATGTCGCCCCGGGCCCGCCAGGCCAAGGGCAAGGCCCGCCTCACCTCCTACGAGCAGCTGGCCGCCGAGGCCGAGGGCGCCCCGGAGCGGGCCTCGGCACTGGAGCTGACGATCCCGCCCGGGCCCCGGCTCGGCGACGTGGTGGTCGAGGCCGGCGGGCTCACCAAGGGCTTCGGTGACCGGCTCCTGTTCGACGGCCTCTCCTTCTCGCTGCCCCGCGGCGGAATCGTCGGGGTGATCGGCGCCAACGGCGCCGGTAAGACCACCCTGTTCAAGATGATCGCCGGCCAGGAGGCCGCCGACTCTGGCACCCTGCGGGTCGGGCCCACGGTGCAGCTGGCCTACGTCGACCAGTCCCGCGAGACCCTCGACCCTGACAAGACGGCCTACGAGGAGCTCACCGGGGGCCGAGACGAGCTGACCTTCGGGGGTCGCACGATCAACGGAAGGGCCTACTGCGGTCAGCTGGGCTTCAAGGGCAGCGACCAGCAGAAGAAGGTGGGCGTGCTGTCGGGGGGCGAGCGCAACAGGCTCAACCTCGGGAAGGTCCTGGCCGCCGGTGGCAACCTCCTCCTGCTCGACGAGCCGACCAACGACCTCGACGTCGACACCCTGCGGGCGCTGGAGGAGGGCCTGCTCTCCTACGCCGGGTGCGCCGTGGTCATCAGCCACGACCGCTGGTTCCTCGACCGGATCGCCACCCACGTGCTGGCCTTCGAGGGCGACAGCGAGGCTCGCTGGTTCGAGGGCGGCTACAGCGACTACGAGGCGGACCGCCGCAAGCGCCTCGGCGCCGACGCCGAGCAGCCCCACCGGCCCCGCTTCAAGCCGCTGGTGCGCTGAGCCACCAGGCGGCAGAGGGATCCGCCAGCCGGCAGTAGCGTTCGGCCGTGGGTCGACGGTCAACGAGCTTGGTGGTGGCCGCCCTGGTCGCCTTCGGCCTCGTCGGATGCCAGAGCGGGTCGAGCTCGCCGGTTGCCAGGTCCGTACCCGCCCCGCAACGGGCCGAGGGCCGCCCGCTGCCCGGCCCACCGAGCACGGACCCGGTGATGGTCGCCGAGGCGGCGGTCCCCGAGGTCCAGGTCTTCGACCAGCCAGGCGATGCCAACCCGGCCCGCACGGTGCCTTCCCCGGAGCCCTCGGGAGCTCCCACAGTCTTCCTCGTGCTGCAGCGCCGGAGCGACATGGCCGAGGTGCTGCTGCCCGTCCGCCCGGCCGGCTCCTCCGGCTGGGTCCGCCTGGCGGACGTGACTCTCACCCAGCACCGCTGGCGCATGGTGGTCGAGCTGGCCGCCTACCGGCTGACGGTGTTCCAGGGCCCCAACGTGGTGCGGGTGGAGACGATCGGCATCGGGACGGCCGGCACGCCCACGCCCGGCGGGCGCTGGTACACCACCGAGCTGCTCCAGCCGCCCAAGCCCGACGGCCCCTACGGCAGCTACGCCTTCGGCCTCTCGGGCTTCACCGGGACGGCGGACGGGCCGGCTGGGGCCTTCGGCCAGCTCGGCCTGCACGGCACGAACGACCCCTCGACCCTCGGCCACAATGTGAGCCTGGGCTGCATCCGCATGTCGAACGCGGCGATCTCGGCCTTGGCCACCCAGCTTCCCCTCGGTGTGCCGGTCGAGGTCCGCCGCTGAGCGTTCGGCCTACATGCCGAGAACCAACGCCAGAGCCTCTTCGACCCGCTGCATCTCCTCAATGCTCAGGAAGCCGACCGGCTCGGTGAGGCGGTTGAGATCCACAGTGTCGAGCTGGTCGCACATGACCAGGGTCTGCCGGCCCGCGATGGCGACCTGCGGGCGGAAGCTGGTTTCGCGTGCGCTTGTGCTGGTGAAGGCGACGATCCAGGTGCTCAGCCTCAGCCAGTCCGGTTGCAGCACAACGGCGAACCGGCGGTTCTTCTGCTCGTGGCCGCTGCCTCGGGCTGGCAGTCGGTAGACCTCACCTCTCATGCAGCGCAGCCCTGTCCTGCTGGATCGCCCGGACCTCAGCAAGGTCGCTGGGGTCGTCCTTGATGGCGCGCGCTTCTGCGGCTGCGACCTGACGGCGTTCGTCACGGTGCATCGCGGCCAGAGCGGCCTGGATGACCTGGTCGGCGCTTTGGTGCCGGGAGGCTCCGATCTGGAGGAGCAGGTCCCGGGTGCTGGTCTGGACCTTGACGGTGGTGGTGTCGGCCATGACCAAAGTCTACCCACGGTAGACCGACCGGTCCTCAGCCGGTGTAGGTGGGCTCGGCGACGATCGGCTTGGCCAGGGGGGTCATCGGCAGCGATCCGGCAACGAGGGTTGTAGTTGTCGTGGTGGGCGCGCCGGGCGCGCTGGACGGTGGCGTCGGGATGGGCCCCGGGGCGGGCGGCCCGACCGGAGGGGGGACGCTGGAGGGATCCGCCTCGACCTCGAACCGAGCGGGCGCGTACCGGGCGTACGGCGCCGACGCTCCCACCCGGGCCAGGCACACGGCGCTGATCTGGGCGTCCTGGGCGTCGATGGACGGTACGGTGAGGTTGACGGACCACCGACCGGTGGCCGCCTCCACCGCTCCCTCGGACTCGGCCCGGGTGGCCCGGGCGGCGTCCAGCAGGCTGACCCGCACCCGTGGGCTCGTCGCTCCTGCCGGTGGGGTGCACCGGACATCACCGGAGACGACCTGGACGGTCTCACCGGGCTGGCTCGCGCCGACGCTGGGGGTGGGCGACCCGAGCGCCTGCTGGCGCACCTGAAGTCGCCCAGCCTCGTAGGCAGGGCCGAAGCCGGCGTTCAGGCCCGAGTCGCTGTAGCAGCCGGCCTGCACCCGGTACGCCCCCGGGGGCAGGTCGGACGCCAGCTTCACCTCGACCGTCCAGGTCCCGGCCGGGGTCACGCTGGCCTGGTAGGGCATCCGGTTCGCCGGCGTCGCCGAGCCGATGGCGTACAGGTCGACCGAGGCGGACGGACTGGCCGTGCCGCTCGGCGGCGGACAGGGTGAGGACGGTCCGTCGGTGACCATGACGCTCGCCCCGGGATCGGCCTCGGCGGGCACGACGGTGAGCGAGGCGACGCCCTGGGCGTCAGCCGAGCCGGCCACCGTGACCGCAAGGGCGGCAGCCGCGAGGGCAGCGGCGACCACGAATCCGGGGCGCACCGAGCCAATGGTACCGGCGGCTGCGGTCCAAGCAGCCCGCGGCCCAAGTGGACCACGGTGCAGGTCATCAGCCGCCGCGAGCCGACCTTGGTCAGGGCTTGGCGGGGATCTGGAAGGCCCGCAGGGCCAGGCCCATCAGGAACAGGCCGCCGAAGCCATAGAGGAGGTAGACACGGTGCTTCAGCTGCGGCCGGTAGCTGTAGAGCAGGCCGACGGCGATGATGGCGACGAAGCCGTAGAGGGCGTGAAGCTGGGCCACCTGACGGCCCTGGCCGGCCACCAGCCCCACGCCGAGCACCACCTCGACGAAGATCGTCAGCTCGGCGGCGATGGTGGACCACCAAAGGGCCCGGTGCCGCAGCGCCGGCAGCCGTTCGGCCCCGAGCGCCCACACCCCCACCACGGCGTTGACCACGATCACCACCCAGGCGAAGCCGTTGTGAACGCTGCTGAGGCTCATGGGCCGCCGTTCAGTCGCTCAGATGAGGTGGTCGTCGGCGGCGCCCTCGGGGGCCCGCATGCGCACGAACCACTCCTGGCCGAACGCCTCGTTGAAGGCGTCGCCTGGCATGCCGAGGAAGAAGGCCATGTCGCCGACCTGGGTCAGGTGGCACCGCATGGAAGCCTGCTTGGCGGCGATGCTGCCCGAAACATCGACCACGGTGGTGATCTCCGCCGCCGGCAAGCCGATGCTGGCCATCTCCTCAGGTGAGGGACCGCTCCCGTCGTCCTGCGCCATCCCGAGCTCGGCGGCCCGGGCCATCAGACCGAGCACCACGTCGCGATTGATCGTGGCCTGGTAAAGCGCTGGCGTGCCGGCGAGGTCGGCGGCCCGCACACCGACCCGGTGGACCTGGATGTGATCGGGGTGCCCGTAGCCGCCGTGCTCGTCATAAGCCACCAGCACGTCGGCCCTCTCCTCCTCCAGCAGGCGGGCCAGCCGGGCCGCCGCCTCGTCGACCTCGGCGTTGCAGAACGCGCCGGGCACGGCGTTGCCGTCGGTGCCCGCCATCCCCGAGTCGGCGTAGCCCAGGAAGCGGTG
>JBBSHM010000088.1:0-10563 GCA_038253125.1 Acidimicrobiales bacterium | reverse complement strand
GGCCACGCCGATGATGCTACGCCCTAGCGGCCGGCCACGTCGTGGATGGTCGCGACAGGTGTCGCAGCCGGCCTGGCCCCGGGAGGCTGCGCCTAACATCGGTCCGTGGCTCGAGTCCCGGACGACCTGCGCCCGGCCCCGCCGCCGCCTCAGGCCTCTGGCAAGGTGCGGCCCGGGTGGTGGCGGTGGGTGGCCGTCGGCGTCGGGCTGGTGGTGGTCGTGGCCCTGCTGGTGCTGCGGGGCGGCGGCTCGGCGGACCGTCAGGCCGTCGGCTACTCCGACCTGCTGGGGCGACTGGTGCCCGGGCACCAGGTGGCCAAGGCCGACATCAGCAACGACACAGGCCACATCACCGGGCAGCTGGCCGACGGCACCCGCTTTTCCACCGACGGGCCGCAGCCATCCATCGACGGCGACGTGAGGGCGCTGCGCGACTCGGGGGCCGACGTCTCGTTCCACTCGACCGTCTCGAACCCGCTGCTGTCGTTCCTGCCGCTGCTGCTCATGATCGGAGTGATCGCCGGCCTGTACCTGTGGATGGGCCGCCGGGCCCAGAGCCAGATGGGCGGGATGATGTCCATCGGCCGGAGCCGGGCGAAGGTGTACTCGAGCGAGCGGCCGAAGACGACCTTCGCCGACGTCGCCGGCTACACCGGGGTGAAGCAGGAGATCAAGGAGGTGGTCGACTTCCTGCGCAGCTCGGCCACCTTCAAAGAGATCGGGGCGAAGATCCCGAAGGGGGTGCTGCTGGTCGGGCCGCCGGGCACGGGCAAGACGCTGCTGGCCCGGGCCGTGGCCGGCGAGGCCGGGGTGCCGTTCCTGTCGGTGACGGGCTCGGACTTCATGGAGATGTTCGTGGGCGTGGGCGCCTCCCGGGTGCGCGACCTGTTCCAGACGGCCCGCAAGCAGGCGCCGTCGATCATCTTCCTGGACGAGATCGACTCGATCGGGCGCAAGCGGGGCGCCGGGCTCGGGGGCGGCCACGATGAGCGCGAGCAGACCCTGAACCAGCTGCTGTCGGAGATGGACGGGTTCGAGTCGTCCGAGGGCGTGGTGATCCTGGCTGCCACCAACCGTCCCGACGTGCTGGACTCGGCCCTGCTGCGGCCCGGGCGCTTCGACCGCCAGATCATGGTGCCCCTGCCCGACCTCGAGGAGCGGCTGCCTATCCTGCAGGTCCACTGCCAGGGCAAGCGCATCGGCCCCGACGTCGACCTGGCCGTGGTGTCCCGGGGCACCCCGGGCATGGCCGGCGCCGACCTGGCCAACCTGGTGAACGAGGCGGCGCTGCACGCCGTGCGCCGCGGCGCCACCGAGGTGGCGATGGTCGACTTCGAGGCCGCCCGCGACCGGGTGCTGATGGGCCAGCGCCGCGAGTCGGTGATGCTGAGTGACACCGAGAAGGAGGCCACCGCCTTCCACGAGGGCGGCCACGCCGTCACCGCCTACGTGCTGGAGGAGGCCGACCCGGTCCACAAGGTTACGATCCTGCCGACCGGCATGGCTCTGGGCGCCACCCAGCAGCTGCCGCTCGAGGAGCGCCACACCTACTGGCGGGCCTACCTCGAGGACTCCCTGGCGGTGATGATGGGTGGCCGCTGCGCCGAAAAGCTGGTGAACGGCTCGCTGTCCACCGGGTCCGGGAACGACCTGCAGAGGGCCACCGAGATGGCCCGCAGGATGGTGCGCGAGTTCGGCATGAGCGAGCTCATCGGGCCGATGGCCTGGGGATCCCAAGGTGAGGTGTTCCTGGGCGAAGACCTGATGCACACCAGGGACTACTCCGACGACACCAGCCGGGTCATCGACCAGGAGGTGGAGAAGATCCTGAGGGCGGCCGAGGAGCGTTCGACCGTCCTGCTCATCGAGCACCGGGCCGGCCTCGACGCCGTCGCCGCCGCCCTGCTGGCCAAGGAGACGATCGACGGGATCGAGGTGGCCCGGCTGGTCGACGCCGCCGCCGGCCGTCCCGTACACCCGACCGGTCCCAAGTCCCTCGCCGTTCCCCGGTTCGCCCCGCCGCCCCCGAACGGTGCCCGGGCCGGCAACGGCGCCGCCGCCCCCGGCTACCCGACCCCCGCCCAGGCCCCGACGCCGGCCGTCGGTGCGCACGGCCCCTACGACGCCGAGCGCGACCCGGCCTGGCCCAGCCCGGGCTGACTAGGAGTGTGCTGAAGTAGAGCGAGGCGTGCGCCCGCCATACCGGCCTGATGCGAAGATTCTCGTGTTGAGGCGGGACTTGGGCGCGGCGGGGTCCGGGGCGGAGCCCCGAGGTTGTGGTGGTTGGTGTCGAGGACTGCGGGTCAGGCGGCGAGGTGGTGACGCTTTGAGGCGGAGTGGGTGTTACGCGGCGGCGGGATGCGGTTTGAGTGTGACGTCGTAGCCCATCTTGCGGAGCTGGTCGACGGCCCGGTTCTTGGCCTTGTCAGGGTTGAGGCGGGTGTAGAAGTCGCCGCCGGGGTCGGTGTAGAGGGTCCCGGTGGTGAGCATGTTCCAGATGGCTACCAGCATGGCGTGTTCGACAGCGACGACAGCTTTGACTGGTCCTCTCCGGGTGGCGATCCGCCGGTACTTGGCTGCGAGGTAGGTGTCATGGCTGCGTGCTGCGGACATGGCGGCGATCCCGAGGGCGCCCTTGAGGTAGGGGTTCCCGGGTCGGGTGCGGGTCGACTTGATCCGGCCTGCGGACTCGTTGCTTCCCGGGCATGTCCCGGCCCATGACGCGAGGTGCGCAGCGGTCGGGAACCGGGTCATGTCGGCGCCGGTCTCGGCGATGATCACGTCGGAGACGAGGGTGGAGATCCCCGGGATGGTGACGATGAGGTCCCGGGCGCGACGAAACGGTTCGATCACCACCTCGATCCTGGCGGTGAGCTCACCGATGGCCCGGGTGTGTTGGTCGATCAGGTCAAGGTGGACGCGGGCCAGAAAGCCGTGGTGCTCAACGAAGCGGCCGGTGAGCGCCTCGGTCAGCTCAGGGATCTTGGACCGCAGCCGCCGTTTTGCCAGCTCGGCCAGCTCAGCCGGGTCGCGTTTGCCGCCGATGAGCGCTTCGAGCATCAACCGGCCCGACACCCCGCTGATGTCGGTCGCCACCGACGACAGCTTGATGCCGGCGTCCTCCAAGAGCTTCTCCAGGCGTTGGATCTCCCGAGCCCGTTCTCGTGTGATCGTCGTGCGAGTACGGGTCAAGTCGCGTAGCTGGCGGACCGGTTCTGGCGGCACGAACGATCCGCGGACCAGCCCGTGAGCGCCCAGATCGGCCAGCCACGCCGCGTCGGAGACGTCAGTCTTGCGTCCGGGCAGGTTCTTCACGTGGCGGGCGTTCACGAGCATCACCTCGAACGGGCCGTCTTCGAGGAGGTAGTAGAACGGTTTCCAGTAGTCGCTGGTGGCTTCCATCACCACCAGCGTCACCTGCTCGCCGATCAGATGGTCCCGAAGGGCCAGGACCTGGTTGGTCACCGCCCCCCACGTCGTCACCGTCGATCTGGCCTTAGCCCGACCCGGCCCGGCCAGTCGGACGCACACCTTAGCGTCACGCTTTGAGATGTCGATCCCGGCACACCGGGGATGCACCACATCCATCGCTGCTCCTTCCTCTCACCGTCGGTTGGATGTCCGGCACCGGGGAGGGCAGGAAAAGTCGGAAGTCTGATGCTCGTGCTCGATGGCAACATTCCACGGTTCCCGTGGGAGCCCTCCACCACCATGCTGACCTACAGGCTCGCAGGCACTACAGAGGCTTCGGTGTCTCACCGGGGCAGGACCCCACCATCCTGACACCACCGCTCACCGCCGCGACCGGCGACCACACAATCTTCGGCACGCCACAGCGAGCCCACAGGGCTCTACGTTGCTGACCTGCGATGACGTGAACGCTCATGGCAGCCGAGCCGACTATTTAAGAACGCTCCTATGGGCCGGGGCGGCCGGGGTCGGCCGGGGTGGAGCCGGGAATCAGGGCCTCGGCCACCGCCGCCCACAGGTCGGTGGCGGTGATGTCTCGGCCGACCACCCCCCAGCGGACCACCCCCTCCTCGTCGGCCAGCACGAAGCAGGGGACGGCCTCGATGCCGTAGCGGTCGTGGAGCGCCTTGTTCTCCTGCCAGGGGAGCACCGCCACCGCCACCGTCGATGAGGCCAGCGGCCTGACCATCTGCTCGATGCGGCTGCACGAATCGCAGGTGGCCGAGGTGAACAGGGCCCCGAGCCAGGGCGACGCGGTGCCGCCGAAGTCGGCCCGGTCGAGCTGGGCGGGCTTGGGCCAGCGCCGAGGCTGGGACGGGGCGTCGGGCCGTTGGCGCCGCTCGACGACGACGGCGACGCCCGCCACCACCGCCACCAGGGCGACGGCCACCAGCAGTCGTTCCATCAGCGGCGCTTCCTCGGCTCTTCGCTGGGTGTCTTCAGCGCCGTCTGCTAGCGCCGTCCCAGGGCGGCGGCCACGGCCCCGCCCTGGGTGGGGGCGCCGTCGCCGCTGTCGCGTTCGACGACCAGCAGCTGGTTGGATTCGACCAGCACGGCGGCCCCCTTGGACGCCGGCTTGTCGTCCAGCCGCAGGCTGCCCCGTACGCCGGGGTCGACCCGCAGCGGCTCGCCGGGCAGGGCGGCGCCGGCTCCGTCGAGCGGGGTGACGGTGACCTCGGCCTGGCCCTCGCCTGCGTTGAAGATGGCCAGCGCATCAGGGCCGGGGGCGACGGCGGATGCCACCCAGGCCCGGTCCGGCACGCGGCCGCCCATCACGTCGCTGCGACCCGTCCGGCCTGCGGTCGAGCGCTCGACCACGATCGGCACGTCCTGTAGGGAGCGCACGGCGATGGAGTACGGCACACCCTTGGGCACCCGGGCGTCGTCGAGGTTCAGCTCGGCCCGATCCTGGGCCGGGACAGAGAGCGTGAAGGGCTCGATGGCCCCGTCCTTCGGCCGCAGCTCAACACTGACCTGGGCGTCCTGGTCGGAGGGGTTGGCCACCACGAGGCGGTTGGTGACCCCGTCGGCCCGCACCCCGCCGGGGAGGTACCAGCTGGCCGCAGCCGACGACGCGGCCAGAGCCGTGCTGCTGGCGGTGCCCTGGCGGAAGTTGCGCCCGACCACGAGCCGGCCCCGGCGGGCCACCACCTCGGCGGACACCGCGTCGCGGCGACGGACGTGCTCGCCCACGTCGACCACCAGCTCCGACCGCCCAGGGACCACAACGCCTTGCAGGTCGCCCGGCACGGCCCGGCCCTGGTCGCTGGAGAAGGCCAGGCTGACGATGGCGTCGTCGGGGAAGGGGTTCAGCAGGGCCAGCAGCAGGCTGGATCCGGCGGCGGTGGAGCCGGCGGCTGTGTACCATCGGTCAGAGGCGGCCGAGGCGCACGGGCCGGCGACGGAGCCTTCGGGGGTCTTGATCGACTGCTGGGCCACCACCCCGCCGGGCCCGACGATGCTGGCCCCGGCGGGCTTGGCCCCGCCCAGCAGGTCACCGAGGCGGACCGTGGTCGACCCGAGGGCGGGCACGTCAACCCGCCTCTCGACCGGGTCGGACGTGCCCGAGACGGGAAGGGCCGTGACCCGGGCGGCGACGGGACGGGCGGTGGTGTTGGCCAGGGCAACGCTGACCTCGGCCTGGTCGATCCGGGCCAGCGGCCCTCCCGGGCAGTACCAGGCCGCCGAGGTCGCCTCGGCCGGGGCCATGGTCGGCCCGGTGGACGGCTCGGCCGCCTCCCGGGCGGCGGGGCGGGGCGGACGGTCCAGGCGGTCAGCGGCGACGGCGCCGGCGAGGGCGGCCACGGCCAGCCCGACCACCACCAGCCGGCGGCTACCGATCATCGGCGCCTCCCCCGCTGCCGGCGGTGGGACCGCGACCGTCGGTCACCTGTGTGTTCTCCGTGTCGCGCAGGAGCCCGGGGCGAGCTGCCGGGCCGTCGCCGTCGGTCGGGCTGGGCGCCGCGGGCGGTTCAGCCGGCTGCGAGCCTGCTCCGGATCGGCCGGGCGAGCGCCTCTCTCGCAGGTGGGCGCCCCCCACCGGCTGCATCAGCACCACCCCTGACCCGGCGTCGGCGGGCCTGTCGGCCGTGGAGTCCGAGGTGCGCAGGTGCCGGGCACTGCGGGGCGGGCGGTTGCGGCCCAGGGCGCCGCCGGAGACGACCGACAGGGCGGCGAGCCACAGCACGGCCTGGACGAGCAGGGCCAGGTAGTGCAGGAGGGGCGTGCGCAGACCCAGCGTGGCCGCGCCGGCGGAGGTCACCGTGAAACCCATGACACCAAAGGCGCCGTGGCGCCGGGCGCTCTGGCCGCCGGCCTTCAGCTCCCACTGGGCGCTGGGCGCCTCGGCCACCAGCACCTCGCCGGCGTCGACGTCGCCCCGGAAGCTGGCCGACCCGGGCCTGGTCGGGGCGAGCACCGGCCGGCTCTCGCTGAGCTCGACGGCGCCCGGGTCGCTCCGCTTGTTGCGGGCGGCGCCGGCCGCCTCGGCGGGCAGCTGGGCCCGGATCGGTGCCCACGCCGCGTTCTCATAGACCAGCAGCGTGGGGTTGGTGTCGATCTGGCTGAGATCGACCTGGGCCCCGAGGGCGGCCGGGAGGTCGGCAGGGACCGGGCGGGCGGGAGAGCCGACGGGGGCGGCCCGCAGTGGCACGACCACGTAGCGGACCCCGAAGGGGGCGAGCCGGTGGCCGAGGTCGACCAGGCCGTCGCGGCGGGCGCTGCGCACCGGACCGGCCAGCAGGTCGTCGACGCCC
Source organism: Acidimicrobiales bacterium (assembly GCA_038253125.1). Lineage (GTDB taxonomy): Bacteria > Actinomycetota > Acidimicrobiia > Acidimicrobiales > JAUJNH01 > JAUJNH01. The sequence continues at coordinate 3,838 of JBBSHM010000088.1, read as the reverse complement.
CGCTCAGGGCCGGCCCACTGGTCGGCGGCGGTGGGCGGCCCGTTGCGCGAGGTGGCGAAGGCCAGGCCGTCCTCCAGGCGCCAGCCGGTGAGGGGCAGGGCGGCGGGGTCACCGACCCACAGCACCCGGAAGGCTCCGTCGGCCGCCTTGTCCGGCATCCAGGACAGGACGTCGGCGTGGCTGCGGGACGGGGCGCCCCACCGCCCGCTGTGCACACCGATCAGCATCGGCAGACAGGCGACGGCCACCGACGCGGCGGCGCCCAGGGAGGCGAGCTGACGCCAGCCGAAGGAGAAGCCCTGCAGGTCGACCTCGAAGGCTGCGGCCCCAAGGGCGATGGCCAGCGCCACCGGGGCGGCGGCGAAGGGCAGCAGCACCGCCGGGTCGAGTGGTGTCAAACCCAGCCAGCCCCGGCCGCTGACAAAGGCGACGACGAAGCAGACCAGGGCCACGGCCCAGCAGCGGGCGGCCCACGTGACCCGCCACGAGCGCCCGGTCATGAGCGGCAGCAGGGCGGCGAGCAGGAGCAGGAGCGGAAGGGGCCCGGCGAGCAGCGGACCGGTTGACATGCGCAGCAGGTCCATGGCCCGGGGGCCCTCCGCGCCCGGGCCGGCAGGCCCGGTGATGGCCGACCACTGCCCGGCTCGGAGCACGTCGGCGCTCCACGGCGACAGCAGAACCAGGGCGGCGACGGCTCCGAGGGCGGCGGTGCGGGCGGCGCGGATCATGGCCGGGACCTCGCCGGCCAACACCACGCTGGCGAGCATCCCGAGGACGGCGACCGCCACCGCCGGCAGCAGGGACGGGGCAAGGGCGGTGCCCACGGCCAGGATGAGGGCCACGCTCACGGCCTGCTGGAGGCGGGTGCGGATCGGGGCCCTGGGTGGCTCGAGGCGGCGGGGCGCCTTGCCCCGGTGGTGGACCCTGGCCCGTGACAGGTCGTCCAGGTCGACATCGTCGTCAAAGGCGCCCATCTCGTCGAGGGCGTGCTGGGCCCCGACCGCGGTCAGGGCCTCACCGCTGGTGGATCCGCCGTCGGGAAGGGCGAGCGGCGGCCCGTCGAGGCCCTCGAGCTCGCCGGGGTCGAAGGGCTCGAAGGCCGGACCGCCGTCTGCGCCGCCGCCGAGTCCGCCGCCGACACGGGCGCCGACCAGGGCTGGCGTCGGTTGGTCAGACTCGGTCCGGTGGCGAGCCCGACGGGCCGCCTGGGCCAGGCTGACGTCGCTCGTGCCGCCGTCCTCGGGCGGCGCGTCGGCGCCGAAGGGCGCCAGGCCGGTGGCCCGGAACAGGCGCAGCAGCAGCCACGGCGCGGCGGCGTAGGCCACGAGACCGGCGAGGCGGCCGGTGGCCAGGGAGTCAGGCCACAGCGGCACGGCGGCGTAGGCGATGGTGGCCGCCACCGTGGCCCTCCCGCTGCCGACGGGCCGGGCCAGCCGGGCTGCCCCTACCACCCCGGCGGCCAGCGAGCCCAGCACCAGGAGCGTGCCGACGAGCCCGGTGCCACCGAGCAGGGCGAGGCTGGCCAGGCCGAGGACGGCAAAGGCGGCGGGAACGCCGCCGAGACCGCCGAGGCCGGCCGGGCGGGCGCCGCCGAGGTAGCTGCGGAGCAGCTGGAGCGGGTCACCGGGGAGCGAGGCGAGCGAGCCGAGCTCGGGCATCGGGTTTCGCAGCAGGTGCCGGCTGCCGAAGATGAGCACGGCGGCCAGGCCCAGCAGGGCCAGGACGTGGCGGCGCAGCCCGACTGACCACCACCCGCCGAGCCCCTGGCGCAGCAGCTCGGCCCCGGTGCGGTCGCTACCCTCGTTGCCGGCGGCCTCCCGCACCAGCGCCCCGAGCCGGCCCCGCCGGGCCAGGAGCCGACGCACCGACGCCGGGTCGCCGCCCTTGCGCAGGCCGGCCAGGCGGCGCCGGGAGCCGAGGATGCCGCCGAGCGAGCCGAGGTTGGAGGTGAAGGCGCCGAGAGCCAGGCGGGCGTTCGTCCGCCGCCCGAGGGCCAGGGCCACGCCCGCCTCGAGGATCGCCGTGCCCCCGGCCAGCGCCAGCGTGAGCAGGAACCCGACAGGTGTGGCGGCGACCAGGGCGGCCCGCAATCGGTGCTGGAGGTCGAGGCGGCGCACGTCACCCTGGGGGCTGCGGCGCTCGCCGTTGGTCAGGGCGGCACGATGCCGGACGCGGGCCGCGGGTGCGGTGACGGTGCGGGCGCCGGCCACCGCGGCCCGCCAGCACAGGTCGACGTCCTCACCGCCGAGGGTGGCGGCCCGGTCGAAGCCGCCCAGCCGCTGGAACAGGTCGGTGCGCACCAGCAGGCAGGCGCCCGGCGCCACCAGCACCTCCCGTTCGGCGTCGTGCTGGCCCTGGTCGAGCTCGCCCGGCTCGACGAAGCTGACCGGGCGGCCGAGCGGGTCGGCCGACTCGCCGACGGCGAGCAGCAGGTCGGGGTCCGCCCAGTCGACCAGCTTCGGGGTGGTGATGCCGGCGTTGCCCCGGTAGGCGGCCTCTAGCAGCAAGCGGACGGCGTCGGGGGCCGGAGCCACGTCGTCGTGCACGAAGAGCAGGTGAGAAGCGCCCTTCACGACCTTCAGGACCTCGTTGGCAGCCGCGGCATAGCCGGGGTCGGCGTGCAGCCGGCGGACGAAGGCCGAGGGGACGGCGGCGGCCACCCGTTCGGTCGGGTCGGCGGCGCTGGCGGCGTCGATCACCAGGATCGACAGGGCCGGGTAGTCCTGGGCGGCCAGGGCGGCGAGGGCGTCCTCGAACCAGGGACCCGGGTCACGGACCACCATGACGGCGACGACGGGCGGGGCCTCTTCCAGCGCCGGCTGACCGGCGGTGAGGTCGTCCATACGGGAAGGCGAGGCTAGACCCGGCACCTTCCGGGCTGGCGGACACCCAAGGACGTCCCGGCAGCAGAGCGCTTGCAAAGGTTAGCGGTGCCTCGTAGCGTTGAGAGCCATGGACGTGACCCCGACCTTCACCCAGACCTTCAAGGACACCGCCTACGTCGCCGTCGGCTTGAGCGTGCTCGGCTTCCAGCGCGCCCAGGTGGCCCGCCGTGATCTCGGCAGCACCGTTGCCGCCGATCGCGATCGGCTCGAGGCGTCGGTGAAGGCGCAGGTCGAGGACCTCTCCGGCGTGCTCGGCATCCAGCTGAGCGAGTTCAGGATCCAGGCGGCCAAGGCCGTCTCGAACCTGGAGGACGTGCTGGAGCCGATGACCAAGGAGCTGGAGGGCCGCCTCGACGAGGTGGAGCAGCGCCTCCCCGACCATCTCCAGGCCGTCGTGGCCTCGGCCCGGCAGGCCGCCGAGGCCGCCGCCTCCCAGGTTCGCTCGCTCCTCGCCGCCTGACCCGGCATGCGCCGCCTACGGCTGGCTCGTCGTCGTCACGGCCTGGCTCGGCGGGTCAGCCTCAGCCCGTCCTGAGGCGCTGGTCCGCGAGGACCCGGCGGAGCGTCTCGGACAGCGTCACCCGGGGCTGCCAGCCCAGGGCCCGCAGCCGGGAGCTGTCGCCCACGACGACGGGCACGTCGACGGCCCGCACCAGGTCAGGGTCCACCACCAGGCGCAGCCCGGCACCCGACTCCGACTGGCCCGGCTCCGACTGCCCCGACACCGTCTGCCCCGACTCCGACTGGCCCGACACCGACTGCCCCGACATCTCAGCCAGGCGCCGGGCCACCTCCTCGATGGCCACCGAAGCCCCGGAGCAGACGTTGTAAGCATCGCCGGGCGAGCCGGCCACCGCCAGCCGCCGGTAGGCCCGCACCACGTCCTCGACGTCAAGCAGGTCGCGCCGGGCCGAGAGGTTGCCGACCCGCACGTGGCCGGTCCCCGACGCCGC
>JBBSHM010000087.1:0-10621 GCA_038253125.1 Acidimicrobiales bacterium | reverse complement strand
CTTATGCCGACACCGCAACTATGCCGACCCGGGGGCGTCGGTGAGCCGGGCGGCCTGATGACGGTGGGCCGTTCGGCCGGGATCCCGAGGGCGGGCTCGGCATAGTTCCGGGGCGGTCAGCGTGCTGATTGTCGGGGCGCCGCGCTCTGGCAGGAGGCGATGCCATGTCAGGGACGAGAAGAAGGACCTGGCCGGATGGGCCCGCACATCGAGGGGTTCCAGGCCAGGTTGTTGGAGCTGCTACGCGCCGGGCACCGTGAAGGGCTTGTTGAAGGGTGTTCGCCAGTTGGGACGGTGGATGGCCGTCGAGGACGTCGAGACCGGCCTTCTCGCCGAGGCTGAGATCGAAGCGTTCTTGGCCGCTAGAGGAAGGGGTGGTCATCGGCGGGTGCCGAGCCGGCGGAGCTTTGCGCCGCTGCTCGACTACTTGAGGAGCCAGGCGCTGATCTCCCGGGAGGGTGGTGGTCGTGGCACAACGGCGCAACTCGGGGGCGCCTTTACCTCCTAGCACCTTCTCGATCCGCTCGGGCTTCTGGACATCCGTCGGAAGCGGATGTGCGAAGCGATGTTCCAGGTCACGGCAGTGCGCCAACCGCTGAAGTAGTTTGTGGCGCCGCGCCGGCCGACTCGACTCAGCAGCTCGGGGAAACCGAACTTCCTTGAGGGTGGCGCCCAGGTGGCCGAGACCACCTACCGGCCCTTCGGAGCCAAACAGCCGCTGGTCCGGCTGATCGTCCGCCGGGTGAAGCCGACCCCCGGCTCGCAGCTGGCCCTGTTCGTTACCTGGCCGCATCGGGCTCGGTGAGACGCTGATCGCTACCGACACCCTCCGCCGCCGCTACCTGACCATGCCTGGACGGATCACCCGTTCAGCACGCCGACTCACTTTGCACCTGCCGGCCCGCTGGCCGTGGGCGGAACGATTCAACACCGCCCTCGTCAATCTCCGCGCCATCGTCCTGGTCACCTAACCGCTGCCGACAGGAGGCGCCGCCGCCCACCGAGCCGCCGCCTCGACCATGACCCGGACCACTCAAAAGCCCTCGATCCTCGCGGGCCTCTGTCAGCCCGACAGAGGCCCGCCCACCCCTTCAGGCACCCAACCCCTTCCGCGACCACCACGACAGCCCCACAGACGGTCCGCCGATGGCGATCGGTGGATTCGGGGTTAGCGTCGCAGCGTGGCTGTGCTCGACCACGATCCTTGTGGATCGGTCTACCTCGACAACGCCGCCACCACGCCGCTGCGGGCCGAGGCGCTTGCGGCCATGATGCCCTTCCTGACCGACCGGTTCGGCAACCCTTCGGGCGGGCACCGGGTGGCTCGGGCCGCCCGGCTGGCGGTGGACGAGGCCCGGGACGACGTCGCCGACGTGCTCGGCTGCCAGCCCGGCGAGGTCGTCTTCACAGCCGGCGGGACCGAGGCCGACAACCTGGCCATCCTCGGCGTCGTCGCCGCCACCGGAGGCAAGGCGGTGTGCCCGGCCGCCGAGCACCACGCCGTCCTCCACTCGGTTCAGGCCGTGGGCGGTCGGGTGGTCGGGGCGGGTGCAGACGGCGCCGTCGACCTGGACCAGCTGGCCGGCGCCCTCGACGACCTGACGGGCACGGTGGCGATCGTCAGCACCATGGCCGCCAACAACGAGGTGGGCACGATGACCCCGCTGGCCGAGGTGGCGGCGGTCGTGGCCGACCGGGCGCCCGGTGCGGTGCTGCACACCGACGCCGTCCAGGCCGCGGGCTGGTGCGACCTGCGCCGGCTGGCGGCGCCGGCCGCCCTGATCAGCGTCGCCGCCCACAAGCTCGGCGGCCCGAAGGGCGTCGGGTGCCTGGTGGTGCGCGATGGCACGCCGCTGCGCCCCGTGCTGCACGGCGGGGGCCAGGAGCGTGACCGGCGCAGCGGCACCCACAACGTGGCCGGCATCGTCGGCTTCGCCACCGCGCTGCGGCTGGCGGCCGAGGAGCGCGACGAGGCCGGCGCACGGGTGCGAGCCCTGCGGGCCCGTCTTTGCGACCGGCTGATGGTTCAGGTGGGTGGCGTGGTGGCGTCGGTCCCCCTCGAGCGGGCCCTGCCCGGTCACCTCCACGTGCGGGTCACCGAGTGTGAGGGCGAGGCCATGCTCGTGCTGCTGGACGACGTCGGCGTCTGCGCCTCGGCCGGCTCGGCCTGCGCCAGCGGGGCCGTCGAGCCCTCGCACGTGCTGCTGGCCATGGGGGTGCCGAAGGCCGAGGCGCTCACCAGCCTTCGCCTCAGCCTCGGCCGCACCACCAGCCAGGCCGATGTCGACGCCGCGGCCGCCGCCGCCGCCGCTGCCGCGAGCCGGCTGCGGGCGCGCTGAGCGGTGCGCGTGCTGGTGGGCATGAGCGGCGGGGTCGACTCGTCGGTGGCGGCCGCCCTGCTGATAGAGCAGGGCCACGAGGTGGTGGGGGCCACCCTCAAGCTGTGGGGCGGGGCCAGCGACTCGGGCTGCTGCTCGGTGGCCGATGTCGAAGATGCCCGCCGGGTGGCCCAGCAGCTGGGCGTGGCCCACCACGTCTTCTCCTTCACCGACGACTTCGACGAGCACGTCGTGGCCCCCTACGTGGCCGCCCACGCCGCCGGCCGCACACCGAACCCGTGCATCGACTGCAACCGTCACCTCAAGTTCGACCGCTTCCTCCGCCGTGGTCTGCTGCTCGGCTTCGACGCCGTCGCCACCGGCCACCACGCCCGTGTCGCCGCCACGCCGGCCGGCTGGCAGCTGCGCCGGGGCGCCGACCCGGCCAAGGACCAGAGCTACGTGCTGCACGTCCTCGGTCAGAGCCAGCTGGCCCGCACGCTGCTGCCGGTGGGCGACCTGACCAAGGACGAGGTCCGTGGCCGGGCGGTCGCGCTGGGCCTGCGCACGGCCACCAAGCCCGACAGCCAGGACGTGTGCTTCATCGCCGCCTCGGGCGGCCGCAACGCCTTCCTCGCAGCCCGCACCGGCCTGCACGCCGCCGAGGTGGTGGATCGCACCGGGGCCCCGGTGGGCCGGGTGGACGCCGTCGAGCTGGTGACCGTCGGGCAGCGGCGCGGATTGGGGGCGGCCGGCGGCACGGGTCGGCCCCGCTATGCGATCGAGGTCGACGTGCCCGGCCGGCGGGTGGTGGTGGGCGGGTCCGATGACCTGCTCCGCCCGGCCGTGGACCTCGGCCCGCCGTCGTGGGTGGGTGGCGCGCCGATCGACGGAGCCGACGTGCTGGCTCAGGCCTCGGCCCACGGCCCCGCCCGCCCGGGAGCCTGGATGAACGGCCGGGTGCTGTGGCGCCAGCCCCAGCGTGCGGTCGCCCCGGGCCAGGCCGTCGTGCTCTACGACCCCACCGACCCGGACCGCTGCCTCGGCGGCGCCGAATGCACACTCTTCGGTTAGAAGTCAACGAAGACGACGCCCAAGACGGAACTCTGACAGCTTCCGAAGAAGAGCAAGGTCGTCAGGCGTTGCTCCGCTAGGCCCTTCCGAGGGTCGGCATAGCGAACACCGGGCGTGACGGCGAGGTGTCATTCGATGATCTACTCAAGTCTGCAACCTTCAGAGTAAGCCGCGAAGCCTCAGCCACGTCAAGGCTCAGGCTCTTACTCTCACCAAGACTTAGAACGATCGGTTCTGAGAGGTTGATCTTGCCGTCGGCTACGAGATCGAATTGAACTGATTGGTTTTTCGCTCTCGAAGCGTTGTCGAATCCGATAGTAAGCTGCAGCGTCTGGAAACGTCTTCCAAGGTCAAAGTCCAGCGAGCCACTTTGGGACGCAAAAAGGGCGCAGGAGTAGGCGTATGTATAGTCGGTGCCACCGACGCGGGCCTGCATCACCTGCCATGCCGCCCCAGTGCCGACCCCCGGGGCGTGGCAATCCTCTGTCCTGATGGGCTTCAGGTCGCGCCCCAGGACGGTGGATGTCGGAGCGGCCGTTGTCAGACTTGACGACGGAGGCTCTGAGGAAGTCGAGAGGGATGACAGAGTGGCGCTAGGGATGGCTGACGAAGTGGTCGTCACGACACTTGGGAGTGCGGGTGGAGCGGCCGAAACCTTACCGGGGTTGTCGGATGGTCTAAGGGCCGCTAGAGCTGTTCCAACGATCATGACGGTGATCAGAACGGGAGGCCAAATAAACTGCCAGCGCCAGCCAGGAGGCATAATCGGCTTGTCCGGCCCCTCAGCCAAATCGGGGATTCCCTATGGCGATCGAGCCAGAGTTCGTGGTCTTCGAAACCGTGACGATCTTAACTCTAAGCGCACCGCTGACGTCGAGGTCGATGTCCTTCTGCTCACCGAAGTTCAGGACTACCGACAAAATTGCAGGGCCATTGTCAAGACTGATATCCACCTGGTGACTGGATGATGATTTCTCGTCATCGGGTATGCCAAGAGCGCCGAGTAAACGCTTCTGCGCTCTGCCGGAGTTGATCTCAAGCTTCACTGGAGATGTCGATGAGCGAATCTTCAATGCTGTGGCATAGTCGACTCCATTAATTGTTGCTTTCGTGAACTCGTAGCCGGTCGTTGCTTCGGGTATCTGATCGCTGCCGATCGAAAGAGGCGCAGTGGGTGGCGTGGTCGTGGTAGGAATCAACGACGTGATCCCGGGCGAGGGCACCAGAACATCAGAGGAAGGCGTCACCTGCGACAACGTTGGTGGAGGCGGTGTGACAACGGGAGCCGCAGCGGACGTTGAGGGACCCAGAGTCGTCGTGATCTTGCCCGGCCCGCCGGCGCACCCAGCAAGGAGGACAAGGGTCAGGATCGCCAGCGCCGTGATGCGGTTCCAAAATCGAGGGACGTTTGCGGCGTTCATGGTGACAGGGTAGGCCGGGACGATCCGTGCTGATCTCGTGCAGGGCATCCCGTCGGCCCTACTGAGCACGCCGCCGGCTGTTAGCCGACGGGGAGGGAGCGGTCGACGGCGTCGGCCAGCACGGCTCCCGGGCGGGTGGGGGTGAACACCAGGCGGGCCGAGGCGCCCGGTTCGCTGGTTCGCTCCTTCGGCTTCACCAGGGTCATCGGCACCTTCTCGGTCAGCAGGAGCTCCAAGGCCAGGCCGGCGGCGCCCATGGTCAGGTCGAGCGAGTCGGTGCCGGCCGGCGCCGGGCGCAGGGCCTGCACGACCTGGCGCCGGAACAGGACCGGGTCGGCGAGCGCCATCGGGTCCTTCAGGACGACGCCGGCCGGCACGAACACCAGCCACCGCTGGGTCAGCCCGTGCAGCGAGCGCACGGCGATCACCGCCGCCGGCGTGCCGATCAGCAGGGCGGCGGCCGCGCCCAGCCAGACCCGGGCGGCAGCCAGCAGGACCGTTGCGGTGGGGGCGGCGACGGCCGCGGCCCAGGCCGCCGGCATCGGGCCCAGGAGCAGGGCGCCGGGCAGGCGCAGCAGGTGGCGGCGCTCGTTCGGGTACGCCGGGCCGTTGACGTAGGCGTTGCCCACCACCGGGGCCAGGGCCAGGGCGGCGGCCACCACGGTGGCGACCACGGCGGTCGCCATGCCAAGGGGCGAGGGTCGGCCGGTGGCCCCCGCCCACGCCGCTGCCACCGCCGCGGCCGGAGCCACGATCCGCACGGCCGTCAGCGTGAGCGGTCCCAGCACCAGCGTGGCGAGGAGCGTCGCCGTCCACACCGCCCACAGGGCGACACTGGCCGTGGTGCGGAACGGGGAGCTGGTGGGGGAGAGGGCGGCGGCGAACGCCGGGCCCGCCACCGGCACCAAAACGACCCAGGCCGCCCGCAGGACCCAGGGGACGAAGCGTCTGAGGCGTGGGTCCATCGGCGTGCAGTGGCATGCTGGCACGGACCGGTTAGAAGCGACCATCCCGCCCGGGGTGTCCCACAAGGAGTGAACGACCTCTTGCCCCCGAGCCCCACCAGCCCAGCCAGCCCAGCAGGCACGGTTCAGCTGGTCGACCTCGAGGTCATCATCCGCTACAGCCTGGCCATCCGTCAGGAGACGGCTCCGGCCGAGGACGTGCTCGCCGCCCTCGACGAGAGCCGGGCCATGGTGCTGGCCCTGCTCGAGGGGCGCGACCCGGATGCCGAGGTTGAGGAGCTCGACCGGGACGGGGCGGCGCCGGCCCTCAAGGCCAGGAGGCCCGGCCGGGGCGCAGACGAGCGTGCCCTCGACGACCTCGACGGCTCGGCCGATGCGACTGACGAGGAGGGCCGGGTCGAGGAGTCCGAGCGGATCAGGCTGCGCAGGATCAAGCAGGCCCGGCGGGAACGCCAGGAGCGCCAGACCGCCCAGGCCGAGCGGGTCCGCCGTGACGAGGAGGCGCGCCGTGATGAGGAGGCGCGCCGTGATGAGGAGGCCCGCCGTGATGAGGAGGCCCGCCGTGATGAGGAGGCCCGCCGTGATGAGGAGGCCCGCCGTGATGAGGAGGCGCGCCGTGATGAGGAGGCCCGCCGTGACCTTGAGGCCCGTCGGGAGCAGCGGGCCCGTCGCGCCCAGGCGGCTGAGCGGGCTGAGCGGGCTGAGCGGGCTGAGCGGGCTGAGCGGGCCGACGCCGCTGAACGGGCCGAGAAGGTGGAGCGGGCCGAGCGGGCGGCGAGGCGGGCCGAGCGGCTGGCACGCGACGAGCGGGCGGCGCGGGCCGCCGACGTGGCGAGGCCGCAGGCCGGGCCGGCCCGGCGCGCCCAGGAGGCGCAGCGGGTGAAGCAGGGCACCCGGCCGCCGCGCCCGGCGCGGCCCGCCCCCGTCGACGACGTGGACGATGCCCTCGAGCTGCCGCCTCCGCTGGCGGCCGACGAGGCCGCCCGCCGCCGCCAGGAACGGCGTCGGCGACGGACGGGCGGCTGAGGCCGTCACACCCCGTCGCTAGCGTCGGCGCCGATGGCCGAGGTCCCCGAGGAGATCCGCCAGCAGGCACAGCGGCTGCGGGACCAGGTGGCCCACCACAACCGCCGATACCACGAGCTCGACGATCCGGAGATCTCGGACTTCGAGTACGACCAGCTGGTGCGCCAGCTTCAGGCGCTTGAAGGCCAGTTCCCGGCCCTGGCCATGGCGGAGAGCCCGACCCAGGGGGTCGGGGGCGGGATCTCGACGCTGTTCGCCCCGGTGCGCCACGCCGTGCCGATGATGAGCCTGGACAACTCGTTCTCGGCCGCCGAGCTCGAGGCCTGGGGGGCCCGCGCCCAACGCCGCATCGGTGACGACGTGGCCTACTGCTGTGAGCTCAAGATCGACGGCCTGGCCATGAGCCTGCGCTACCAGGGCGGCCGCCTGGTGCAGGCCGCCACCCGGGGCGACGGCCGGGTGGGCGAGGACGTGACGGCCAACGTGGCCACCATCGCGTCGGTGCCCAAGCAGGTCGAGGGGGCGCCCGAGGTTCTCGAGGTGCGGGGCGAGGTCTACATGCCCCTCCCGGTGTTCGAGCGGCTGAAGCAGGCCCAGCTCGACGCCGGGCTGCGCCCCTTCGCCAACCCCCGAAACGCTGGCGCCGGCTCCTTGCGCCAGAAGGACCCGGCCATCTCGGCCAGCCGGGGCCTCAGCTTCTGGTCCTACCAGCTGGGCGAGGTGGTCGGCGGCCCCCGCTTCGCCAGCCACAGCGAGTCACTGGCCTGGCTGGGCGGCCTCGGCGTGCCGGTCAACCCGAACGTGGCGGTGGTGGCCTCGCTCGATGCGGTGTTCGCCTTCACCCAGCACTGGCTCGAGCACCGCCACGACCTGGACTACGAGATCGACGGCGTGGTGGTGAAGGTCGACTCCCTGGCCCAGCGCCGCGAGCTCGGCTCCACGTCGCACGCCCCCCGCTGGGCCATCGCCTTCAAGTACCCGCCCGAGGAGCGCACCACCGTGCTGAAGCGCATCGTGGTGTCCATCGGCCGCACCGGCCGGGCCACCCCTTTCGCCATGCTCGAGCCGGTGTTCGTCGGCGGGTCCACCGTCGGTACCGCCACCCTCCACAACCAGGACCAGGTGCGGGCCAAGGACGTGCGTGAAGGCGACACGGTGATCGTGCGCAAGGCGGGCGACGTCATCCCCGAGGTGGTGGGGCCGGTGCTGGCCCTGCGGCCCGCGGGTGTCGAGCCCTGGATCTTCCCGCTCCGCTGCCCCATCTGCTCGACGGCGCTGGTGCGCCCCGAGGGTGAGGCCGACCACCGGTGCCCGAACGAGTTGTGCCCGGCCCGGGTGGCCGGTTGGATCCAGCACTTCGCCAGCCGGGGCGCCATGGACATCGAGGGGCTGGGGGAGAAGCGGGTGCAGGAGCTGATGCAGCTCGGCCTGGTGGCCGATCCCGGAGACCTCTACACCATCGCATGGGACCGGTTGCGGGGGACAGAAGGCTGGGGGGAGGTTTCGATCCGCAACCTGCAGGCGGGGATCGAGGCGTCGAAGGGGCGCCCCCTCGCCAACCTGCTGACGGGGATGAACATCCGCCACCTCGGCTCCACCATGGCCGCCACGCTGGCCGCCGCCACCGGCCACCTCGACGGCATCGTCGCCGCCCCCGAGACCGAGCTGGCGGCGATCGACGGTGTCGGCCCCACCATCGCCCGCAGCGTGCGCGACTTTTTCGACGATCCCCGGATTGCGCCGGTGATCGACAAGATCCGGGCGGCAGGCGTGAACCTAAGCGGCCCGCTCAGGCCGACTCTGCCCCAGGTGCTGACCGGCCGCACCGTCGTGGTCACGGGCACCCTCGACGGCTGGAGCCGGGACGAGGCCGAGAAGGCCATAAAGGCCAGGGGCGGCAAGTCACCTGGATCGGTGTCGAAGAGGTCGCTGGCTCTGGTCGCCGGCCGCGACCCCGGCGCGGCCAAGGTGACCCGGGCCGAGGAGCTCGGCGTGCCGGTGGTCGACGAGGCCGCCTTCGCCCAGCTGCTCGAGACGGGCGACCTCGGTCAGCTGGCGGTGAAGCCCCAGCTGTAGGCCTGGGCCTGGTCCCTCGTCTCGCCCACCTTCAGCCAGAACAGGATGCGAACGGTGTGGGCGCCCGGGGCCAGTGACTCGATCGCCCTATCGGGGCCGGGGGTGAAGGACACCTGGTTCAGGCCCGACAGGCCCCGGGCGGCGGGGGAGCTGTCGCCCTGGATCGGCTCCGGCCGTTCAAGCTGGTCGACCGGGATCGGCTGGCCGTCAACCTCGATCTCCCCGGTGTAGTCATCGCCCAGCTGGGCGCCGATCGGCTCCTGGCGGAGCGAGGCGGCGCCCTCGACCGGGAACACCCGCAGCACCGGGGCGGGCCGGCTCTGGCGCGGCTGGGTGCTGGGGTCCTGGCTCTCCTGCAGGCCGAGGACGAGGAGTCCGGCCGCGAATGCCAGGGCGAGGGAGCTGATGACCCGCCGCCTGGTGACGAGCCCCCGGAGCCGGTCCCGGCGCCGGACCGCGACGCCAGGCGGAAGCTGGCGAACGGGGGGACGGGTGGTCGTGCTCACCTCCCCATGGTCCCTCAGCCGGCGCCGGAACCAGGCATCCACCCGCAAACAGCCGGGGTGGTCCTAGCCTTCGGCGCCGTGATCCCCGGCTCCCCCGCGCCGCCGTCGCCCGACCTGATCGGCCGCATTCTGGGCGGCCGCTACCGGCTCACGAGCGCCTTGGGCGTCGGCGCGTCGGGCGCGGTGTTCGCCGCCGACGACGTGGTGCTGCGGCGTCAGGTGGCGGTGAAGGTCCTGCACCCCGGGCTGGCCGCCGACGATGCGTTCCTGCGCCGCTTCAAGGCCGAGGCGCGGCTGGCGGCCGCCCTACGCCACCCGAACGTGCTGGCCGTTCACGACTGGGGTGACGACGGCATGCCGTTCCTTGTCACCGAGCTGCTGGAGGGGGGCAGCCTCGAGGGTCTGCTCAGCCAGGGCTTCCGGGCCACGCCCGCCCAGGCGCTGAGGCTGGGCCTCGAAGCCTGCCGCGGCCTTGACCACGCCCACCGTCGTGGCCTGGTGCACCGCGACGTGAAGCCGGCCAACCTGCTGTTCGACGACGAGGGCCGCCTGCGGGTGGCCGACTTCGGTCTGGCTCTGGCCATCTCCGAGGCGGCCACGACCGAGCCGCTCGGTGCCGTGCTCGGCACGGCCCGCTACGCCTCGCCCGAGCAGGTGGAGGGGCGGCCCCTCGACGGGCGCAGCGACGTCTACTCCCTGGCCCTGGTGCTCGTCGAGCTCATCACTGGCGAGGTGCCCTTCGCCGTTGACACCTCGGCGGCCACGCTCCTGGCCCGCCTCGAACGGCCGCTCGAGCCCCCGGCGGCGGTCGGCCCCCTGGCCGGCGCCCTGGTCGCCGCCGGCCGCACCGACCGCGAAGACCGGGTCGACGCTGCCGGGTTCGGCCGTATGCTCAAGGCGGCCGCCGCCCGCCTCGACCGCCCGACGCCCCTGCCGCTCGCCCCCCTGGACGGCGCCGACCGAACCGCCCGAGCCGGCACCGCCCCGCTCCACCCCACCAAGCCGGCTGAGCCCACCGCACAGGTCCACCCCACCGCACCGCTACCGCCCTACGACGCCGGCCCTGATGACGCCGGCCCTGATGACGCCGGCCCCTACGACGCCAGCCCCTATGACGCCAGCCCCTATGACGCCAGCCCCGGTGGCGCCACCCTGTACGACGCTGACGTGGACCGGGCCGATGCCCCGCCGTCGGTGCCCGACCCCCCGGCCCGCCGGCGGCGCCCGAGCCGACT
>JBBSHM010000086.1:0-10824 GCA_038253125.1 Acidimicrobiales bacterium | reverse complement strand
TCTGGCCGCGGACCGCCGCCGCTTGCTCAGAGTTGCCGGGGCCCGGCGTGGGGGGCCATGACCGGGGGGGCGTGGACGTCCAGGCCGGCGGCGCGGCGGAGTCCCCGCTGACCCGTCAGAGCGAACACCACGGCGAACAGGGTGGCGCCGACGAGCACGATGGTGGCGCCCGAGGAGATGTCCAGGTGGTAGCTGACGACCATCCCGAGGAAGCCGCAGCTGGCGCCGATGACCGTTGACAGCCACAGCATGCGGGCGAAGCTGTTGGTCAGCATGCGGGCCACGGTGGCCGGGATGACGAGGGTGGCGGCGATCAGGACGACGCCCAGCACCTTCATCGTGGCCAGGATCGAGACCGAAAGCAGGAGCATGAGCAGGGCGTCCATCCGGGCGGTGTCGACGCCGGACACCTCCGCCACCTCAGGGTCGAACGTGGTGAACAGCAGCTTGCGGTAGAAGGCGAACACGATCGCCCCGGTGGCCACGGTCACCCCGGCCACCACCCACACGTCGCCGATGGTCACTCCGAGGACCGACCCGAAGATCGCGGCATCGATGCTCTTCTTCACCTGGCCGTACAGGCCGAGGAGGGCGATCCCAAAGGCGAACGAGGCGGTGGTTATCACCCCGATGGCGGCGTCGGAGCCGATCACCCGCCGGCGGGTGACCCGCCCGATGGCCAATGCCGAGGCCATGCCCCAGATGCCGGCGCCCAGGTAGAAGTTGAACGAGACGAGGGCGCTGGCGGCGGCGCCGCCGAAGATGGCGTGGGACAGGCCGTGACCGATGTAGCTCATGCCCCGCAGGGTTACGTACACGCCGATGAGCCCGCACAGGGCGCCGGCCAGGGTGGCCACGATCAGCCCGTGGCGGAAGAACCCGAAGGCCAGCGGGTCGGTGAGCCAGCTCACGAGGCCAGCCCCCGGCGGAAGCGGATGACGTTGTCGGCGTCTTCGTAGCGGTCGACGATCACCGGCATCCCCCCGTGCTCGAGCACTTGCATGGGGGCGCCGTAGGTGCGCTCCAACACCTCGGAGGTGAGCACCTCACGGGGGCTGCCCCGGCCGGTCACCTCGGTGTTCAGGCAGATCAGGTGCGGCAGGTGGGCGGCCATGCCGTTCAGGTCGTGGGTGCTGAGCACCACGGCCAGGCCGTCGGCGTTGAGGTCGGCGAGCAGGTGGAGGATGTCGTGGCGGGTGCGCACGTCGACGCCCGAGGTGGGCTCGTCCAGCAGCAGCAGCTGGGGCCGCCGCAGCAGGGCCCGGGCCAGAAACACCCTCTGCTGTTGGCCGCCCGACAGCTCGCGGATGTGACGTCGGCCCAGCCCGCCGATGCCCAGCCGCTCCAGCACGGCCGCCACCTCGGCCCGCTCGGCCGCCGACGGCCAGGGCAGGCGCCGGCCGGTGGTGCGGGACATGAGCACGGCCTCGGCCACCGTCACCGGGAAGCTCCAGTTGACGGACTCGACCTGGGGCACGTAGCCGATTCGCAGCCCCGCCTGGCGCCACAGGTGCCCGTGGAGCGGGGCGACGGTGCCCATGGCCGCCTTCAGCAGTGTCGTCTTGCCCGAGCCCGACGGGCCGACCACACCAATGAAGTCGCCAGCGACCACCTCAAGGTCGACATCAACCAGCACGGGCGCTCCGCCATAGGCGCAGGTCAGGTGCTCGAGGCGGACCAGGGGGGCCGGGGCGGGGGCGGGCTCTGGGGGGGCGGGCTCTGGGGCGGCGACCGGTTCGGCTCTCATTGCGGGTAGAAGGCGTTGTCAGGCGTCCCGGAGCCGATGTTGACCGCCCGCAGGGCCGCGGCGTCGCCGCCCAGGCTCGAGACCATCGTCGTGAAGTCGAAGCTCATGAGGCCGAGCCAGGAGTGGGCGGGGTCGCCGGGACTGCCGGGCAGGTCGTCGTCGCGCAGCTTGTCGACGTAGGTGACGCCGGTGTCCTGGCTGATCTGGGCCAGCACCTTCGACGGGAACACTTCGGAGCCGAAGATGGCCTTCACGTCCTCGGCCTTCACCTGGGCCTCAAGCTTCGCCACCTCCTTCGGAGTCGGGTCCTCGAAGCTCGACACCTGGATGGCGCCGATGACCTTCCAGCCGTAGTGCTCAGCGAAGTACGCGTAGGCGTCGTGGTAGGTGAGCAGCTCGGGCTTGGCCACCGTGGCCGTGGCCGTCTTCATGGCGCCGTCGAGCTCGTCGACCTTGGCCGCGAAGCGGTCGTAGTTCGCCTGGTACCCGGCGGCGTTCTTCGGGTCACGCCGCACCACGGCATCGCGCACGATCCGGGCGTAGTCCTTGGCGTAGGGCGGGTTGGTCCACAGGTGGGGGTTGGGCTTTCCGCCCTCCCGGGGGAAGGAGAAGTCGTAGATGTACCTGTCGGGGGTGATGGCCGCGGTGCCGAGCTCGACGACCTCGGCTCCCTTCTTCAGGTTGCCCTTGGCCAGGTCCTTGGTGGGGTCCTCGAGCTTGAGGCCGTTGACCATGATCACGTCGGCCTGGCTCAGCAGCTTGGCCGTGCTGGGCGGCGGCTCGAAGGTGTGGGAGTCGGCGCCCTCGGGGATCACCCCCCGCACGTCAGCCAGATCGCCCACCACGGCCGAGGTGATGCTGGTTATGGGCGAGACGGTGGTGATGATCTTCAGCTTGCCGTCGCTGCTGGCGAACGCCGAGGCGGCGCTCGCCCCGCAGGCCGTACCCAGCAGACCGATGGCGGCGGCAGCCACGATGGCCAGCGTCAGCTTCGGTGGTCGCACGGACGCTCAACCTATCCACGATCCAGCGTCTATTGCGATCAGGTCGCAGCACTGGACGACGACGGACGACGGAGGACCGACACGGACGCCGACACGAGCGGCCGAGCCGACCGGCTGCCGCTGAGCTGCGCGCCAGGTTCTGCCGGCCACCTGCTCAGGTTGGCGCCCAGAGGGCTAGGGCCGTGGGGCTCTACCGGCCGGCCGGCGCCGCCTCGCCCACGGTGTCGGCGCTGTCGGCCTTGCGGACCCCGAGCCGATCCGGCGGGCCGACCGTCGAGTCCTCGAGCGTCTGGCGCTCCATCTCGGAGTTGAGCTCGGCCCCGACGAGGATGACGAGCGACGTGAGGTACAGCCACAGCAGCAGCACCACGGCGCCGGCCAGGGTGCCGTAGGTCTTGTTGTAGCTGCCGAAGCGGCTGGCGTAGAAGCCGAACAGCCCGGTGCCGACGACCCACAGCACGGTGGCCACCACTGCGCCCACCGACACCCACCGCCACTTGGCCTTGTCCCGGTCGGGCCCGTAGCGGTACAGCACGGTCAGGCCGGCGATGAACAGCACGCCGAGGATGGGCCAGCGCAGCGCCAGGCCCACCGTCTTGCCCGTCGAGCCGAGCCCGGCGGCGTCGAGGATGGCCGGCAAGGCGAGGGTGAGACCGAGGACCACCACGGCGCCGACGATGGCCGCCAGGGTGAGGAGGAGGGCGGTGCCCCGCAGCTCACGAAGCCCCGGCCCTCGGGCTGGTCGTAGGCGATGCCGAGGCCGCGGATGAGGGCGGTGGTGCCGCTTGAGGCTGACCACAGCAGGCCGGCCAGGGAGATGGCCAGCTTGAGGCCGAGGCCGCTTGAGCTGGCCCCGGTGATCGACTTGAGCTGGTCGACCAGCTGGCGGGCGGCGTCGCCGGGAAACGCGCTGGTGAAGCCCTCCACCTGCTTGGCCGACTCGGCCGGCGTGGTGACGAGCCCGTAGACAGACACGATCGCCACCAGAGCCAGCATCCCGTAGAAGGCGACGCCGGCGGCGGTGAGCGTCACGTTGTCCGCCTTCACCTCCTTCAGGGTGCGGCTCACCACGTCCTTCCAGCCCGCCTTCGGGAGTTGGGCCGGCGAGGTGGCGAAACCTCCGCGCTCGTCGTCCTCGGCCGCCGGCGCCTCACGGGAATCCACGTTCTGCGCCCCCGAGCTCGACGCCCCGGGCCTGGCCCCGCCGTCGCCGTCGCCCTCGCTGGTGCCGGCGCCGGCGGCGGCCGCCCGCTGGCGCCGCGCTGCGTCGGCGTCATCGGTCTGCCAGGCCCATCGCCCGCCGCCACCGACCCCGGTGGGCGCGCTCCGCTTCACCACAGCCTTCGTCATGGGCCCGGGGGTACCCCTCGCACGCCCATGCGAATCAGCCGCCGTCTAGGATCGCCGACCCCGGGGACGTAGCTCAGCTGGCTAGAGCACCGCCTTTGCAAGGCGGGGGTCGTGGGTTCGAGCCCCATCGTCTCCACCCAAGAAACCGCAGGTCAGCATGGCAGCACCTCGGGAGTGCTCGCCGGGGCGAGCGAAGATTCCCACCGACAGTGGTGGCGGGCCCACGTTCGGTGCGGAACGGCGAATCTTCGCATCAGATGGGGTGGTCGACGGACTGCTCGCGCCGCTCTTGAGGCGCTACTGCCCATCGACGGGGGAGCGACGGGCACATGGGGGTGCGCGCACCGTCCCGTCTAGGGGTGTACCGTCCCGCGTAGCGAGGGGTGCCCACGCTGACGAAAGGACCCAGGGGCCTTGCCGACGAGGCTAGTCAGTCCGGGGCCCCTTGCTTTTTGACTAGTAGTGGTCGGGTGAACCGCTGAAGGGCTCGAAGACACTGGAGCCCTTGTGATCGATCAGGTTGAACCAGTGCGAGTCACCGCGCTCCAACTTGCGGAGGACAGCCCACGCGGCGTAGTCAGCCAGTTGCTCCGCCAGCTCGTCCGCGTTCAGTACCTCCCGAGGCGTTCCCGCCATGTCCTTGTCCAGCGTGCCCAAGAGCCTCTGTCCGCGTCTGTGGCTGCGAACCGGGCAGCTCGAGCCCGTGTTCTGAGCGGACCCTGCTGCTCCTCATCACTTACGAAGAACCGCGTGAGACCGTCCATCGTGATCTCCTCATCGTTCCAGCCCGCCTCGCTGGCCTCTGCCCACGGCTGCGCCGTGTGCGTGAGACGGATGATCTGCTTACCGGTCAAGCGTAGAACCGTCGTCAAGGCTGCCTGGCAGTGTTCGCGACCAGGAGCTGCCGGCCGGGGCTTCAGCACCGCTTGCGGGCGGGGCTTCAGCACCGCTTGCGGCCGAGGCGGCGGCGGTCGGCCTAGGCGTCGAGCAGACCACCGACGGGGGCGATCTCTAGGTCCTTGTAGGTCACGATCGAGCCGTAGGGCACGCCGACGGCGGCGAAGTAGGCACACGCGGTCTCACCGCGGTCGACCAGGGTGATGGCGCCGGTGACGGTGGCGCCTGTCTTGTTGATCTCCTCGTAGGCCTGGCGGATCGATCCGCCGGTGCTGACCACGTCGTCCACCAGCAGGACCCGCGTCGACGGGCCGGGGTCGGCTCCCTCGACGAGCTTGTTCGTGCCTCGGCCCTTGGCCTTGGTGCGCACCACGAGCCACTCCTTGTCGGGGCTGAGGATGGCGATGCCGTGGGCAAACTGGTCGGCCCCCAGGGTCAGGCCGCCGACGGCGTCGAACTCGATGCCGAGCTGTGCGGCGAGCTCGATCATCGCCCGGCAGGCGGTGGCGAGGTCACGGCCCCGCTTCAGGGCGGACTTGGCGTCGATGAAGTCGCTGCTCCACTCGCCCGACGCCAGCTGGATGGGCTGAGGCGTGTGGGTCAGGCCGCGGCGGACGCAGGCCAGGACGGTGTCACGCAGCTCGGACAAGATGACTCCTCGCGGTTTGGCCATGCCGGCATCGGGCACGGCGCCAACGCTCCCCATCCTGACATGGAAGAAGAAGGCGGGCGGCGCTGGCAGCTGGCAGCGAGAGGGTGCGTGCCGGCGCAAGGACAGAGAGGCGGCGAGCCTTCTATGGGCGGCGACGCCGGAGGGCCGCGGGTCGGCGAGAGGGCTGGGCGCCGACGGCGGCAGCCAGGGCCAGGACGGTGGCGGCGCCCACGGCTGTTCCGCCGACCACGTCGGTGGGGTAATGCCAGCCGAGGCGGATGAGGGCCAGGCCCATGACCACCGGCAGCGCCAGAGCGAAGGGGCCGAACCAGACGAGGGCCCGGGCGCCGCCCCAGCGGTGGATGAGCAGGAGGGCCAGTACGGCGACCGCCGCCGCTCCCGTGGCGTGGCCCGACGGGTAGGCGAGCCCGCCGTCGCGGTGCCGGTCGACGATCGGCTTGGCCACATGGTCGGTCAGCAGCACGGCGGCGATGGGCCCCAGCAGGCACAGCGCCACGGCCCGGCCGTCGCGCCGGCGCCAGGCCACCAGGCCCAGGCCGACGGCGGCGGCGGCGGCACTCACGGGCAGGCCGACCCCGGTGAGCTTGCGGACCATCCATCCGTCCCACAGCGGCTCGGCGTGGACAGCGGCGAGCAAGCGGCTGAAGCCCGACCAGTCCACCAGGCGCGACGCCACCCGGTCGACCCGAAGGGGGCGACTTCCGCCTCGTACCCGCAGAGCCACGACGCCGGCCACGGCAAACAGCCCGCACGAGGCCGCCGCCAGGCCCGCTCGGGCCCTGCGGGCCGCCGCCTCCGCTGTCTCGTCGCCCACGCCGCGACCCTACGACAGCGACGTGACGACGAAGTCGCGGCACCGCCGACCCGCCAAGGCGAACGAGGCGATAAACGGACTCTTCACCTGACGGCGACCGCAGCCCGGCTCCAGTCAGGCCGAGGCGTCAAGGGCCGAGGGCGGAGGCCAGCCCGGCAGTCCGGTCAGGCGGTGGCGTCGAGGCCGAGCGCCGCGGCCTCGTCGGGCTTCAGGTGGTAGCTCTCCGCTGCGCTCGGGAAGCGGCCCTCGCGGACGTCGGCGCCAAAGGCGGTGAGCGCCTCGACACCGGCCCGCCTCAGGTCGGCGTAGCGGCGGACGAAGGTGGGCACCACCCGGTCCTCGAGGCCCAGGACGTCGTGGTACACCAGCACCTGGCCGTCGCACCACCGGCCGGCGCCGATGCCGATGGTCGGGATGTCGAGGGCGTCGGTGGCCATCCGGCCCACCACATCGGGCACCCCCTCGAGCACCACGGCGAAGGCACCGGCCGCCTCGAGGGCCACGACGTCGTCGACCAGCCCCCGAGCCGCCCCCGCCGTCTTCGCCTGCACCCGATAGCCGCCCATGGCGTGGACCGACTGGGGGGTGAGCCCGACGTGACCCATAACCGGGATCTCGGCGTCGACAAGCGCCTCAACGACGTGAGCCCGCTTCGCCCCGCCCTCGAGTTTCACGGCCTGAGCCCCCGCCCGGATGAGGGCGGCGGCGTTGCAGAGGGTGTCCTCGGGCGACAGGTGATAGCTGAGCCAGGGCAGGTCGGCCACCACCAGCGCCTCCGGCGACCCCCGGCGGACGGCCCGGACGTGGTGGGCCATCTCCTCGACGGTGACCGACAGGGTGTCCTCATGCCCCAGCACCACCATGGCCAGGCTGTCGCCGACAAGGATCAGGTCGACGCCGGCGGCGGCGGCGGTGCGGGCGCCGGGGGCGTCGTAGGCCGTCACCATCACCAGCGGAGCGCCGCCCCGTGACACCTTGCGGGCCCGCAAAGCCGGGACCGTGAGCTTGCTCATGTCCATCTCCTGAACCGTCCAGCGCCCGTGGTGGCTGCCGGCGGTGCCGGAAGGCTACCGCCGCCGGCATCGAAGACCACCGCCTATAAGCCATCTTATCCAACGAGAGGCTAAGGTTCGAGGAAAAATCGATTGATATTTAGGAGTTGCACAACCCCTTCCGACCTGGCGCGCCGACACCGGCAACCTGGCCGAGAAGAAGTACCTCCGGGCGATGGCCGAGCTCTGGCCCGGACCGCATAGATCGGGCGACGTGGCCAAGCTGGGCGTGCGTGTCGAGTCGGTGGCGCCGCGGCGCAGCGACCTCATCCCCAGGGGGATGATCTACAGGCCCGCCCACGGCGACACCGCCTTCACCGTGCCCCTGTTCGACGACTTCCTGCGTCGAGAGATGCCATGACACAGCCCAGCCGGCTGGACTGCCGCAAGACCCTGAGCCGGGGAAGCGACCCACGGAGCCGGCCGTCCCGAGGAAGGCTGCCAGCGCCTCTCGGGTCTAGGATTGACGAGGGCGGTCTGGTGCGGTGAGGTCGTCGAGCAGGGCAGCCAGCGGTTGTTCGTCACCTTCGTAGGCGGCGATTGAGGCTGCGAGGTTGCGGGCGGGGTCGGCGTGGGTCCAGTCGAGGTGCCATCCGGCCCAGCGGGCCAGGCTCGACAGAAGCGCCCGCTGAGCCCTGCCGTTGCCCTCGCGGAACGGGTGGAGCATGTTGACCTCGGAGATGAGGTGGGCGGCACCAGCCACGAACTCGGGTCGTTCCAAGCCCTGGAGGTAGTCGGCCGCGGCCAGCTCGCCGAACACCTGGGCGGCGAAGTCGGCGATGGCGGTGACGCGGCAGAACTCGGTCGCCCCCTTGTAGAGGTTCGTGGTCCTGGCTTCGCCGGCCCAGGGGTAGATGTCTTGGAAGATGTGCCGGTGATGGTCGAGGAGGTGCTGGAGGTCCCAGCGGCCAGGGATGCTGACCACGCTCATCTCCAACTGGGCGATCCTGGCCACGGTCACCCGAGTCTCGAACTCGGCCAGCTCGGCCTGGTCGATGATGCCCCGTGTGTTGCGGAGGGTCCCCGTACCAGCGATAAGGTACGGGTCCTCGCTCACGACAGGGGGAGCCGGATCATCTCCTCAACCAGCTGCTCACTGGTCAGCTCGCCAGCCACGTAGCGCTCGGTCACGGCCACGGCTGCCGGCGAAAGCTCCAGGCCCTCGAGGCGGCAGGACGCTCTAGCTACGTCGATGGCTCGCGCTCTCAGTCTCGCCTCGGTCACCACCGCCACCGACTGGTCCACGGCGTTCATCGTATCGCCTCAAGTTCGCCGAACCGCTGCGAGGCGCGCCTCCAGGCGGAAGGGGCCGGTAGCGCCGCCGAGGAAGCCGAGGAGGCAGTGTCCGCCGACGCCGCTGCCTGGTGGAGATCAGCCCTTCGGCTTGGACGACGACTTGCGGCGGCGCAGGCCGCGGCGGCGGGTCGGCAAGGCGGCGGGCGAGGTGGCGGGAGGTACGGGGTCGGGCGTCGGCTTCGGGGTCGGCGGGCGGGAGCGGCCCAGCGGGAGGACGACGAAGGCGGCGCCCAGGGCGGCGAAGCCCACCCCTTCGGGCCAGTAGCGGGCCGGGTCGCCCAGCCAGGCGATGCGGGCGGGCACGGCCAGGGTGGCCGCGGCCAGCACGGCCGCCGGCCAGGCGCCGACGGGAAGGCGGCTCGGGCCGGACCCGAGGTCCAGGTCCCGGTGCCGCAGGACCGGCAGGCCGACGGCGGCGACCAGGGCGGCCACGGCCAGCACGGCGGAGGGAGAACGGCCGGCGGCCACGTCGAGGGCGACGGCCCCGGCGGGCAGGGCGGCGACGGCGAGCGCCCAGGCGGGCAGTGCGCCAGCGCCGCCGGCCCCGGCTCCGGCTCCGGCTCCGGCTCCGGCTCCGGCTCCGGACGCCTTAGCTGGCGGTCGCTCCGGATCGAAGCCCGGAGGGGGCTGAGCGCCGGCCTCGCCCTCGGCCGAACCGGTCGCGACCTCACGCCACCGGGGCACCGACAGGGCGGCGACGACCGCCGCCGCCACCAGGGCCAGGGGCCCGGCGGCCACCGCGGTAGTGGCTGCCGCTCCCACCGCGGCGGCCACCAGGGCGGCCGCCGGCCGACGGTCCATACCGAGGGCGATGGCGGCGACCAGGGCGGCGGCGGCCAGCAGCGAGCCCACGCCGCTCACCCCGAGGGCGGAGACGGCCAGGGCGGCGCACGCCACTGCGGCGGTGGCGGCGGTGGGGGCGCCCCCGCAGGCGGGCAGGGCCAGCACGGCGACGATGACGGCAGCCAGAGCCAGGACACCGGCGGCCACGCCATCGACCGGGCCGCCGATGCTGGAAGGCTCGGCGGCCCGCAAGGCCAGCGCGCCGGCCCCGGTGGCGACCAGAAGGCCGGCCGCCGCCAGCCGGGCCGGCCCCGGCCGGCTGAGGGCCAGGTGGGCGGCGGCGGCCGCCACCGCCACGCCGGCCAGCAGCGACGGCCGGTCAACGGCGGCGGCTACCCCGAGGGCGGCGAGCGCCCCGACCGCAGCCAATGCTTCGGCCCGCCGGGGCCGCCCGGGCGCGGCCACCACGGCGGCGCCGACCACCACGGCGGCGGCGGCGTGGTGCAGCGAGCCGAAGGCCACGGCCAGCGAGGCGACCGCCGCCGCCACCCCGCAGACCGCCGTCCACCACCCGACGGCCGGCCCGTCGGCCGCCATCCGCTCAGGTCGGCGGCTGGCCCGGGCGTCGGCCGCCGGCTGAGCGGCGGCGGCGTCGGCGGCGGCGGGGCCGGCGGCATCCGGTGCCTCGTGCCGATCCGGCCCCGGCGGCGTACCCGTCATCATCGTCGGCTCTGATCCTGTGGTCGGGGCGACCGGAAGAGCCCGCCTCGACCCACCAACTCGCCAAACAGTCGACCGCCCCCACAAGGGCTGCGACCAGGCCAGGCCGGGCCGGACAGAGCTCCGCCGGCCTTGGAGCGCCGCCCGTCCCGGCTCACCAGATCACGGCCAGGGCCAGGGCGGCGGCGGCCAGAACGGGGGCGGCGGTGCGGAGGCGGTCCGACGGCTCGGGCACCCAACGGGCCAGCGCCACCGACAGGACGGCGCCGGCGGCCACCGCCAGGACTCCGACCGCGATCGCTCCGGCGCTGGCCGCCCCCACCGGGCCGCCGGCCACCGCCCCGGCGACGGCACCGGCCACCACCCGGGGCAGACCAGGGGCGCCCAGCCCGGCGATCAGCAGCGACACCGCGGCCAGGCCCAGGGCGGCGGCGGCCAGGGGCGGCCCCACCCGCAGGCCGGGCCCCAGGGTGGTGAGGGCGCCGGTG
>JBBSHM010000085.1:0-11013 GCA_038253125.1 Acidimicrobiales bacterium | reverse complement strand
TGACGACGCCGGCGTCGACTTCGGCGACGTGGCGGGCAAGCGCGCTCTGGGCCTGCCGCTTGGTGCCCTCGAAGCTCTCGGTGCGGTAGCGGTCCTTCCCGGTGACCGGGTCGCGGCCCAGGTAGACCCGGAGCTGCCAGCAGCTTTGAGAGCGCTGGCGCATCGAGCCCCTCACGATCGCCTCCGATGGGTACCGCTGAGCGTCGGCTTCAGGAAGTGGTCAGCAGGTGCCGGTGCTCCTCGACGTCCCCCTCGAGAATCTCCAGCACGATGCCGTTCTCGATGTCCACCGAGATGATCTGGGCGACGGCCGGGAAGGCGTCCTCGCAACCGACGATGGCGTACCGGCCGGCGATCGGGACGAACCCAGGACGAACGTCCTCCAGACGGGTCCACAGCCGCCGGTCGTTCCTCATCATCATGAAGTCGACCCAGACTTGGACCTCGAGGTCGGCCACAACCGCTCAGCCCGTGGGAGTCAGCCGGTCTCGGTGTTCGTCGACCCTGCCCGGCAAGACCTGCACCTTGATGGCCCCATCGGCATCGACCGAGAGGATCTTGGCGACGGCCGGGTCGGCATCCTCGGAACCCACGATCACGTAGCTCCCGGCTAGCGGCACGAAGCCCACCCGACCGTGTCGAAGCCGCGTCCGCAGGCGACCGTCGTCCTGCATGCGCATGAAGTCGACCCAGAGGTCGTAGTCGGTCATCACGGTTCCTCCGTTGCACAAGACTACCCCCGAGGCCGTCTGCCGGGGTTGGGGATCGGCTCGTCGAAGCAGCGTCCGAGCCGCGCCACCGTGACCTCCGAGAGATCGGGCAGGACAACGTCGAAGTGCGGGTGCGTGAAGGTCGCCAGAACGGCGAAGCCGGCGGCGCGCAGGCGACCGAAGCTGGAGAGGCGCACCCTGCCATACCGCTCGCCGATGCGGGGGCTCGACCGACAGAGCTCGTCGACCGAGACGTCGATGGCGGCCTCGACCGACACCGTGTAGACGCCGTAGTCCTCGAAGGCGTCGGCGGCGGTGTCGACGACACGGTCGGGAGCCATGACGCCAGCCCGGACCACGACCACCGCATCGTCCGGTGGATGGTCCCTGCGGATCGGCAGAGGCGACGCCATGGCCAGATCGTACTGCCCATGGCCAACAGTCATGGCCAGGAAACATTTCAGGCCCTTCTCCGCCGCCTCCGAGCGCCGCCGCAACGCTCTGACCTGGGCTTTTGCCGGTGCCCCCGGCAGGACTCGAACCTGCGACGCACGGTTTAGGAAACCGACGCTCTATCCTCTGAGCTACGGGGGCGGGGAGGGGTTGCGAGGGCGAGAGGCTACCCGGCGACCCTCAATCGACGGTCGGTGCTTCCTGGCGCGGAGTGGCCCGCTTTCCCAGCGGGCGGTCCAGGTGGAACAGGTCGGCTGCGTCCAGGGCGGAGGGGGCCGGCAGGTCGGAGGAGGTGAAGCGGGAGCGGATGGCGGCGATGACACCGGGGTCGGTCCGGTGGCGACCGTTGAAGTAGGCCTCCCGGTAGATGGCTTCCTTGCCGACGCCCCTGTCCCCGAGAGCCGTGGCCATCTCCTCGGTCATGGCGCCGTTGCCCACCAGGCGGTAGTCGCAGCCTCCGAGGTTGCCGAGAAGGGGAGGCACCGACTCGGTCAGGCGGCCCCGCAACCCTCGCCACCCGGGCGACGGCTGTGACAGCGAGATCCGGTACGAGAAGCTGGGGAAGTCCTCGGCCAAAGCTTCCAGCTCGTCATCGAGGCATACGTCCTCGGCCAGGCGCAGGCCCCAGAACAGCCGGATACGACGGGTGAAGCCGGTGTCGAGCAGCTCGCCGCTCAGGGACAGCAGAGGAGCGATGCCGACACCCGTGGCCAGCAGGACCAGGTCCAGGCTCTCGTCGTGGGGGAGCATGGTGTGGCCGCCGGGGCCACGGAAGGCCAGCATGTCGCCGGGGGCCAGCGAGCCCAGGTAGGCGGATCGTCGGCCGCCTTCGACCAGGCGGATGAGCAGCTCAAAGACCGGAGCCCGTCCCGGCCGCGACAGGATGCAGTACGGGCTGTGGCGGTGGCCGACACCCTCGATGTCCGACTCGACGCTGACGAAGTAGCCGGGGGAGAAGACGAAGGGCCGCCCGTCGACCACTCGGAAGGTGAGCCGGAGGGTGCCGGTGGAGGTGACCAGCGTCCGTCGGACCAGCTCGGCCCGGCGGTCATAGTGGCTGGACCGGCCCTCGTCGGTTGGATCGTGTCTGGCGCCCCCACCGTCGCCCCCGCCCGGAGGTGGCGTCCGCCGGCTGCCGAACCTCGCCATCGTGTCGGCCCCGCCCCTATGTCGCGCCGGACAGCTCGAGAGCCAGCGTCGAGCCGTCAGGCGCCCACGGCTGCGGGGGGATGCTGCACCGGGTCTGACAGCCGACCACGCGGCGCTGGCCGGTGCCGTCGGGCCTGATGACGAAGAGGGCCTGACCTGGGCCGTCGTTGGCCGAGAAGGCGATGAGGTCACCGGCCGGGGCCCAGCTCGGGCCGCTGAGGCCGGCGGCCCGAAGGCGGGTCATGCCACTCCTGGCGCCGAGGTCGAGGACGGACAGCGCCGCCCCCTGCGCATCGCTGTAGGCGAACGCCACCCTCTTGCCATCGGGGGACCAGGTCGGTGCGGCACCGGTGTCGACGGCGCCGATCCTGAGGCTGTCGGTGGCCCGGCTCCGCACGTCGAGCACCATGGCCTGGTCGCCCTGGGCGAAGGCGATGCGGCTGCCGTCGGGCGATGAGGCCACCGGGCTCGGCGGGCAGGGCTCGCGCAGCACCTTCGGGTCGCCGCCCCCGGCCGGGACCGACACCAGTCGGCGGGCACCGCCGGTGATCGCGCAGGTGACGACAGCCGAGCCGTCGCCCAGCCACACCGGGTCGCCCATCTCGCTCGACTGCAGGATCAGCTTCTGGTCGGCCCCCTCAACCGACTCGACCACCAGGTCGAACCCGCCGGGCCGGGCCGATCGCACGGCCAGCCGGCCACCGTCGAACGAGACGGCCGGTCGGCCCACGCCGACTGGGGTGGTCAGGCGCTTGGCACCGCCGCCGTCGGGGCCCGACAGGCAGAGCGCCGACGGCTTGCCCTGGGCCAGTGCCATGCTGACCACCTGGCCGGTCCTGGGCCGCCACGCCGGGGTGCGGGCCGCGGTGCCGACCAGGCCGACGGCACCGTTGGCCACCGCCACGGTGAAAACCCCGAGCGGGCCGGCCGCGGCCCCGGCGGCCGGCTGGCCGGCGGGCGACTGGCACGGTGCCGGGTCGACAGCCAGCACCGGCTTCGGGGCGGCGGCGGCGGCGGCGGCGGTGGAGGTGGTCGACGATGCCGGGGCCGGCCCCGGGGCCACGGGCGCCGGTGCGGGGGCGACGTCGGTGGCCAGCGGCGGGATCGTGTCCTCGACCGGGCTGCTCGTGGTCGGGTCCTCGAAGACCCCGACGCTGGTGGTGGTTGACCCGCTGGTCGAAACCTTCACGTCGTCCCGTGAGACCACCACCGCCCCCACGGCTGACGCCAAGAGGAGCCCGCCTATCCCGAGTGCCAGGAGGGGAACCGCACGGGTCTTCACCAGGTCTCAGGGTAGGTGGCCGGAGCCCGCCAGCGTGCGGCGATCTAACTTCGTGCCGACATGTGCGGGCGTTACGTGGCGGCGACACCGCCGGACCGTTTGGCCGAGCTGTTCGGGGTGGCCGACGTCCGGGCCGCCGACCTCGGCCTTCACTGGAACGTTGCGCCGACGATGGACGTCTACGCCGTGGCCGAGGGCCCGGACGGAGAACGCCGGCTCGGCACCTTCCGCTGGGGCCTGGTGCCGTGGTTCTCTGACGGCCCGGTTGGCGGAGCGAAGATGATCAACGCCCGGGCCGAGACGGTGGCCGACAAGCCGGCGTTCCGACGGGCCCTGGAGCGGCGCCGCTGCATCCTCCCCGCCGACGGCTTCTACGAGTGGCTGCGCACCGGGAAGGAGAAGCTGCCGCAGCTCTTCACCGCCGCCGACGGCGCCCCCTTGGGGCTGGCCGGGCTGTGGGAGGTGTGGCGGCCGAAGGACGATCCCGATGCGGAGCCTCTGCGCACGTGCACGATCCTCACCACCGCGGCGAACGCCACGATGGAGCCGGTCCACAACCGCATGCCGGTGGTCCTGCCCCCCGAGTCCTGGGACCGATGGCTGGATCGGGCGACCACACGGGCTGAGGACGTGATCGGCCTCCTCATACCCGCACCCGAGGGCCTGCTGGTCCGGCGGGCCGTCTCCTCGCGGGTGAACAACGTGAAGAACGACGACGCTGAGCTGCTCAACTCGGCTTAGCTCAGAAGGTGAACCTCTCCGTGAGAGTGGCGAGCACCGACGGGTCGCCCACCACCTCGCCGCCGCCGCTGCGGTTGCACAGCCGGAGGAGGAGGTCGGAGGCGGGCCCCCGGAGGGCGGCGTCGCCCCGGGCGTGGACCCGGGTCACCACGACCTGGGCTCCCCCAGGGGCGACCAGCCACTCGCCCTCGGTGTCGGTGCAGTGCACGTGGAGCGACCCGACTCCGGAGAGGTCCGTACCGCTGGCGACGACCTTCACCGGCAGCAGCACGCTCAGCAGCTCGTCGATGCCGTCGGCGGCCAGCTGCGGCCCGATCTCGGGCCTCTCACCGGCCGCCAGCGCGGCGTCGGCGGCGTGCATGGCCACCTCGTGAGCCATGCGGCGCTGCCAGAACGAGACCAGCGGCGGCTGGTCGGCCCAGTTCCACAGCTCGTCGCCCGGGTCCTTGGCCGCCAGGGCGGCGACGGTCGCCCTCGCCATCTCCTCGAACCACTGGAGCACGAGTGACCCAGACGGCGGCCGGGGGAGGCTGCGCCCATCGACCGGTCCGCCCGTCTCCACCACCCTGGCCACCATGCGCAGCACGCTCCCGGTGTGCCTGACCAGCGCCTCGGCCGTCCACCCCGGGCACGAGGGCACGGGCGCGTCCAGGCCGGCGGCGGCGGCCGACGCCGCCAGGGCGGCGCTGCTGGAGGGCACGGTGGCGAGCAGGTCGGAAGACTCCACGGCCGGATTCGTACCACCGCTCCGGGCTCAGCACCGTCACCTGGCCCAGATCGGGCTGAGGAGCTGACCGGCGAACGCCGTCCGGGCCAATGGCCGCAAGGCGACCTAGCGGCCCATCTCCGCCAGCGCCCGGGCGGCCAGGCCTTCGGCGTCCAGGCCCAGCCGGGCCAGGATGGCCGCGGGCTTGGCCTGGGTGAGGTACTCGGCGGGGGTTCCCAGCACGACGGTGCGCGGGGCGGCCGGGCCGGCGTAGGCGTCAAGGGTGAGCTCGATGAACTGGCCGGCGCCGCCCACCGCCATCCCGTCCTCGCAGGTGAGCACCAGGCGGTGGCGGCAGGCGTCGGCGATCATCGCCGGGTCGAGGGGCCGAACCACCCGCACGTCCCACACCGTGGCCGCCACGCCCTCGGCCTCCAGCTTGGCGGCAGCCTCCTCGGCCGCCTCCACCAGCTTGCCGACGGCCAGGAAGCAGACGGCACGGGTGGGGTCGTCGGCCCTGATGGCGCAGCGGGCCTGCAGGCCGTGGCCCACCTGCTCGGGCGGAACCTCACGGCCCACCCCCTTCGGGAAGCGCAGCACCGCAGGAGTGTCGAGGGCAAGGGCGGCGGGCAGCATCACCGCGAGCTCCTGCACCGAGGACGGGGCGAAGATCGACATGCCCGGCACCTTCAGGCACAGGCCGAGGTCCAGCACGCCGTGGTGGCTGGGCCCGTCGTCGCCGGTGATCCCCGCTCGATCGAGGGCGAACACGACCGGCAGGCCGTGCAGGCCGACGTCGAACTCGGCCTGGTCGAAGCAACGGTTGAAGAATGTGGAGTACACCGCGACCACCGGCTTCAGCCCGCCCATGGCCATGCCGGCGGCCAGCACCGCAGCGTGCTGCTCGGCGATGCCCACGTCGTGGAAGCGCTCGGGGAAGCGGGCCTGGAACGGCAGCAGCCCCGTGGGCCCGGGCATGGCCGCGGTGATTGCGTGGATCCGGTCGTCGGCCGCCGCCACCCCGAGCAGGGCGTCGGAGAAGGCCTGGGTGTAGCCCTTCGGCGCGGCCCAGCCCACAGGCGGGCCGGTCAGCGGGTCGAAGACCGGAGCGTCGTGCAGGTTCTTCTCGTCGTCCCTCTCGGCCGGCGGATAGCCCCGGCCCTTCTGGGTGAGGCAGTGCACGACGATGGGCCCGTCGTAGGCGGCCGCCGCCCGGAAGGCCTCTTCCAGCGCCTGGATGTCGTGTCCGTCGACGGGCCCGCTGTAGCGCACGCCGAGCGCCTCGAAGAACGCGTGCGGCTCGATGACCTCGCGCAGGGCGGCCCGCACGGCGCTGAGGCCGGCGGTGGCGTAGTCGCCGACGAGCGGCAGCCGTTCCAGCATCTGCTGAGCCCGCTCACGCTTGCGCACGTAGTCGGGATGCTCACGGATCTTGCGCAGCGGATAGCTGAGGTGGCTGACCGTGGGGGCGTAGCTGCGGCCGTTGTCGTTCAGCACGATCACGCAGCGGGT
This sequence comes from Acidimicrobiales bacterium, assembly GCA_038253125.1. Classification (GTDB taxonomy): domain Bacteria; phylum Actinomycetota; class Acidimicrobiia; order Acidimicrobiales; family JAUJNH01; genus JAUJNH01. The sequence continues at coordinate 4,460 of JBBSHM010000085.1, read as the reverse complement.
GCCGGCGTGGCCGATGTTGTTCAGCGCCTCGTAGGCCATGCCGCCGGTCATCGATCCGTCGCCCAGCAGGGCGACCACCTTGCGGTCGGTGCCCTGGAGCGCCACCGACATGCCCTGGGCGTAGCCGAGGATGGTCGAGGCGTGGCTGTTCTCCACCCAGTCGTGCTCGCTCTCGGCCCGGCAGGGGTAGCCGGACATGCCCGATTCCTGGCGAAGGTCGGCAAATGCGGCCTGCCGGCCGGTGACGATCTTGTGGGGGTAGGCCAGGTGCCCGGTGTCCCACAGCACCACGTCGTGCGGCGAGTCGAACACCCGGTGCAGTGCCAGGGTGATCTCGACGACCCCGAGGTTGGAGCCGAGGTGGCCGCCGGTGACGCTCACGGCCTGCACGATGAAGGCCCTGATCTCGGTGGCCAGCTGGTCCAGCTGGGCGTAGGTGAGGGGCCGCAGGTCCTTCGGGCTCTCGATCGTCGGGAGCAACATGACGGATCTGAGGCTACCCGGCCCCCCGGCCGTATACGCCTGGGCGCGGCGGCACCTCTATCGTCTCGGGGCCGTGGCGCGGTTCCAGTACCTGGCCTTGCTCGGCCTCTGCCTGGCGGGGACGCTGCCGCTGGAGCTGCTGCTCGGGGTGCGGGTGTGGCGCCGGCCCGCCCGTCTGGCCCGATCGGTCCTGCCGGTGGCGCTGGCCTTCTGCGTCTACGACATCCTGGCCATCGGTGCCGGCTGGTGGGACTACGACCCCCGCTACGTCACCGGCTGGGAGGTCGGCTTCGGCCTGCCGATCGAGGAGCTGGCGTTCTTCCTCGTCATCCCCGTCTGCGCCATCCTGACGATCGAGGCGGTCCGCGTCCGCCTCCGGCGGCGGTAGCGGGTGCACGGCTACACCCTGAGCGCACTCGTGGCCTGCGGCGCAGTGATCGGACTGGAGCTGGCGGTGCTCCGCACCGGTCTGCTGCGCCGCCGCACCCTGTGGGTCGCCTTCCTGATCATCCTGTTCTTTCAGGTGATCGTCGACGGCTGGCTGACCAAGCTCAGCGCCCCGATCGTCATCTATGCCCGCCGGCACCTCTCCGGTGCCCGCTTTCCCTGGGACATCCCGGTCGAGGACTTCCTCTTCGGTTGGGCCATGTGCACCCTGGCGCTGCTGCTTTGGGAGCGGCAGTCCGACGCCTCGGACGACGATCCCGAGCCGCGGCCGGTCTTCCGCCGGAGGTCCTCTAGCCTGGACCGGTGATGATGTTGGTGTACGGGCTCGGCGCCTTTGTGGGCATGGAGGGCTTCACCTACCTGGCCCACCGCTTCGTCATGCATGGCGTCGGATGGGTCCTGCACCGCAGCCACCACCAGCGCTCGGCCGCCCGGTTCGAGGCGAACGACGTGTTCCCCTGCATTGGCGCGGCGGTGGCCATGATCGGCTTCGCCGTCGGCTTGAACGTCCCGGTGCCGAGCCTGGTGGCCGTCGGCCTCGGGGTGACGGCCTACGGCTTGGCCTACATGTTCGTCCACGACGTCTACATCCACGGTCGTCTAGGCCGGCTGCCCGAGATGGCCCTCATGGAGCGCCTGCGCCGGGCCCACGCCGTTCACCACCGCTTCGGCGGCGAGCCCTACGGCATGCTGCTGCCGATCCTGCCCCGCCACCTGCGCAACCAGGCCCGCACGGTGGACGCCGACGCCGCCGTCGCCCGCACCAGCCGCGTCCGGATCCCCGTCGCCTGACCGGCTTCGCGGGCTGACCTCGAGCCCCCTGGGGTGCCTCCTGCAGCCCGGCCTGTCCCACATTTCACGCCGTGGCGGGCCGGGTTCCGTAGCCTCTCAGGGCATGGCCATCGACGACGAGCTGCTGAACAAGGTGACGTGGAAGATCCCGAACGCGCTGGCGCTGGTCGGATCCAGGGCGGGGGAGCAGCGCAACGCCATGACCACCACCTGGGTCACCCAGCTGTCGATGGAGCCGGTGCTCATCGGGATCGGGGTTGACAACGACGCCGTCACCCATCGGCTCATCTCCGAGGGCGGTTCGTTCAGCGTGAACCTGTGGGACGCAGTCGACACCAAGGTGTTCGTCAAGTTCTCGAAGCCGGCCGCCGACGACGGCGCCACCCTGAACGGACGGCCGGTCCGGACTGCCATCACCGGGTCGCCGGTCTTCGACGAGGCTCTGGCGTGGATGGACTGCGAGGTGCGCCACACCCTCGACCTCGGCACCCACACCTTGTTCGTCGGCGAGATCGTCGCCGCCGCAATTCGGGACGACGAGGCCCAACCGGCCTCCACCAACGACACCCGCATGAAGTACGGCGGCATCAAGCGCCACTGAGCGGCGCCACCGAGCAGCTGCGGGCGCCGTCGCTCAGGAGCTGCAGGAGAGCATCGAGCAGCCCACCCGCTGACGGGCCCATTCGGGACGACGGGCGCTGAAACGTTCCCGTCCAAGCTGCTCGTCGTAGGGGCGGCGGAGCACGTCGAGCAGCTCCAGGACCAGCGACGGGTCGCCCTGCTCGGCGGCGTCGATCGCCTCCTGGGCCAGGTAGTTGCGCAGCACGAAGCGGGGGTTCAGGGCGTCCATGCGCCGCCGTCGCTCCGCGTCGGGCAGGCCACCGTCGACCACCCGCCGGCCCCATGCCCGGAGCCAGGAAGCCATCGCCTCGCCCACCTCGCCGGCCATCTCGTCAGGCTGGTACCAGGCCTCGGCCAGGGGAGCCAGTAGGTCGCCGTCAGCGTGGCCGCCGGTGGCGTCGACCGGCACCCGGGCCAGGTCACGGAAGAACAGGACCTGGTCGATCTCGGTGCGGGGCAGGAGGGCGAACAGCTGGCCAACCAGGGCGTCGTCGCCGTCCCGGGGCGGACCCCACCCCAGCCGCTCGTTGGTCACCGCGGCGAAGCCCTCGTTGTAGGCGGTGCCGTAGCGGTCCAGCGACTCCTGCAGCGGCTCCAGGTCGTCTGTCACCTGGGCCAGGGCATTGGCCAGCTGCAGCAGGTTCCAGTGGGCGATCTGGGGCTGGGCCCCATACCGATACCGCAGCGTGCCGGCGTCGGTGGTGTTCGGAGTCCAAGCGGGGTCGAAGGGTTCTAGCCAGCCGTAGGGCCCGTAGTCGATGGTGAGGCCGAGGATCGACATGTTGTCGGTGTTCAGCACACCGTGGACGAAGCCGACCCGCATCCAGTGCACCACCAGTTCGGCGGTCAGCTCGCACACCTCGGCGAACATGGCCGCCAGCTGCGCCTCGAACATGCCCCCCTGGGCGGCGAGGTGCGGGAAGTCGGCCCTGAGCGTGAACTCGACCAGCCGTCGCAGCAGGTCGTGGTCGCCGCGGGAGGCAGGCAGCTGGAAGCTGCCGAAGCGGGTGAACGACGGCGCCACCCGGCACACCACGGCACCGGGCTCGGGGGCGGGATGGCCGTCGTAGAGGACGTCACGCATCACGGGCTGACCGGTGGCGACGAGCGACAGCGCCCGCGTGGTGGGGATGCCGAGGTGGTGCATCGCCTCGCTGCACAGGAACTCACGCACCGACGAGCGCAGGACCGCTCGGCCGTCGGCCCGACGCGAGTAGGGGGTGGGGCCGGCGCCCTTCAGCTGCAGCGTCTGGTGCCGCCCGTCCATGTCGATCACCTCGCCGAGGGCGATGGCCCGACCGTCGCCCAGCTGGCCGGCCCAGCTGCCGAACTGGTGGCCGCCGTAGCAGGCGGCGAAGGGCTCGGACCCGACGGGCACCCGGTTGCCGCCGAAGACCTGGGCGAAGTCGGCCGCCCGGCCGAGCTCGGGGTCGAGCCCGAGCATCTCGGCCACCTCGGGCGACCAGGCCAGGACGACGGGCGCCGCCACCGGGGTGGGAGCGACCCGGCTGAACAGGGCACCCTCGACCTGGCGCCGCCGGCTCGAGCTGTCGGGGTCGGCGGGCAGCCCGCTCGTGAAGCGGTTGTCGAACTGCAGCCTGTCGAGATCGGTGACCAGCGGCGCCGCATCCGCCGGAGTGGACATCGGCTTGAAGGTACCGGGCTCGGCTACCTCTCGGCGTCCAGGGCGGCGAGGAGCGCCTTCATCCACGGGCCGAGGTCGGCCGGGGTGCGGGCCGAGATCAGGTTGCCGTCGACCACGCAGGCCTCGTCCACCCAGTCGGCGCCCGCGTTCACCATGTCGTCGCGGATGGCGTCGACGCTGGTGGCTCGCCGGCCCTTCACGATCCCGGCCGATATAGGTACCCAGCCAGCGTGGCAGATGAAGGCGATCGGCTTGCTGGCCGCGTTGAAAGCCTCGACCAGCGACAGCACGTCCTTCGAGCGCCGCAGCTTGTCGGGTGCGAAGCCCCCGGGTATGACCAGGGCGTCGAAGTCCCCGGCCTGGACCTTGTCGACGGTGGTGTCCACCTCGACCGGCCCGTGGCCCTTCTTGCCGGTGACGCTGTCGGTGCTGAGGCCGGCGATCGTCACCTCCACCTCCTCCTCCCGCAGCC
>JBBSHM010000084.1:0-11057 GCA_038253125.1 Acidimicrobiales bacterium | reverse complement strand
TACGTGATCCGCCACTCCACCGCCCACGTGCTGGCCCAGGCCGTGCTCGACCTGTTCCCCGGCACCGACTTCGGCATCGGCCCGCCGATCGACGACGGCTTCTACTACGACTTCGCCCTGCCCGACAGCGCCACGTTCACGCCCGAGGACCTGCCCCGCATCGATGCTCGGATGCGCGAGATCCTGGCCGAGGCCCAGCCGTTCGTGCGCGGCGAGCACTCAAAGGCCGTGGCCCGTGAGATCTTCGCAGGCCATCCGCTGAAGCTGGAGATAATCGACGGGGCCGAGGACCCCATGTCCGGCACCGACACCGACCGGGTCAGCACCTATGCCAACCCGCCCCGCTTCATCGACCTGTGCCGGGGCCCCCACGTCGAGGACACCGGCCGCCACCTCGGCCATTTCAAGCTCACCCGAACCGCCGGCGCCTACTGGCGGGGCGATGAGCACAACCAGCAGCTGCAGCGCATCTACGGAACGGCGTGGGAGTCGAAAAAGGCGCTGGCCGACCACCTGGTCCGCCTCGAGGAGGCTGAGAAGCGCGACCACCGCAAGCTTGGGGCCGAGCTCGACCTGTTCTCCTTCCCACCTGAGATCGGTGGCGGCCTCCCAGTTTTCCACCCGAAGGGCGGGCTGATACGCAAGCTGATGGAGGACTACAGCCGACGCGAGCACGAGCGGGCCGGCTACTCCTTCGTGCACACCCCGCACCTGGCGAAGGCAGCCCTGTTCGAGCGGTCGGGCCACCTCCAGTGGTACGCCGAGGGGATGTACCCCCCGATGGAGATGGAGGGCGCCACCTACTACCCCAAGCCGATGAACTGCCCCGGCCACGCGCTGATCTACGCGGCCCGTCAGCGCAGTTACCGGGAGCTGCCGCTGCGGCTGTTCGAGTTCGGCACCGTCTACCGCTTCGAGCGGTCGGGCCAGATCCACGGCCTCACCCGTGTGCGGGGGATCACCCAGGACGACAGCCATATATTCTGCATGCCCGAGCAGCTGCAGGACGAGTTGGCCTCGCTGCTGGCCTTCGTCCTACGGCTCCTGCGGGCTTTCGGCCTCGAGGACTTCGAGGCCGAGCTGTCCACTAGGAACCCCGAGAAGATGGTGGGGTCGCCCGAGCAGTGGGACGCCGCCGAGGCCGCCCTCGAAGCGGCGTTGAAGGCGGCCGGCCTCGACTTCGTGGTGTCGCCGGGGGAGGCGGCCTTCTACGCCCCGAAGATCGACGTGCACGTCCGCGACGCCATCGGCCGCAGGTGGCAGCTCTCGACGCTGCAGGTCGACTTCCAGATGGCCGACCGCTTCGGCCTTGAGTACATGGCCGCCGACGGCGCCAGGAAGCAGCCGCACGTGATCCACCGGGCGCTGTTTGGTTCGGTGGAACGTTTCTTCGGCATCCTGCTCGAGCACTACGCCGGCGCCCTGCCGACGTGGCTCTCGCCCACTCAGGCCACGGTGTGCCCCGTCTCGTCGGACCACCAGGAGTGGGCCGCCCAGGTCGTCGAGCGGCTGGAGTCGGAAGGGTTCCGGACCGAGCTGCTGGAAGCCGACGAGCAGCTGGGGGCCCGCATCCGCAAGGCCAAGCTGGCCAAGGTGCCGCACGTCGTGGTGGTCGGTGGTGAGGACGTCGCCGCCGGCACGGTGGCCGACAACGTCCGCGGCGCAGCCAGGCCCGAGAAGGGCATCGCCCTGGAGGAGTTCCTCCAACGCCTGGGTGTCGAAGCCGTGATGCCCGGCTGATGGAGCGGCTGTGGGCGGGCTGGCGCTCGGCCTATCTGGAGTCGAGCGGTGACGACGCGGGCCCGGGCTCCGAAGGCTGTGTGTTCTGCGGCCTGTTCGCCTCGCAGCTTCCGGACAGCCAGACGCTGGTCGTCTGGCGCTCACCGCTCGTGGTCGCCGTCCTGAACGCTTTTCCCTATGGCAGCGGGCACCTGCTGGTGATGCCGGTCCGCCACGTCGCCGACCTCACCGAGGTGGCGGGGGAGGAGAGGGTGGCCCTGTGGGACGCCGTACACGCCGGGGTCGAGGCTGTCACGGCCGCCTACCGACCGGGCGGGGTCAACGTCGGCGCCAACCTGGGTCGGGCGGCCGGCGCCGGCATACCCGGGCACCTGCACGTCCACGTGCTGCCCCGTTGGGACGGCGACACGAACTTCATGACGGCGGTGGCCCAGACCCGGGTGCTGCCGGAGCCGCTGACCGAAACCTGGCGCAGGCTGCGCAGCGCGTGGCCCCGGGGCCAGGGCTTAGGCTCCGGTCGCCGCGTATCGCCGTCGCTGGACGAGGAGGAGCAGACCATGGCCGAGGCTTCCGACTGGAACACCGCCATCATCCAGGAGTTCCGGAGCAACGGGGGGAAGGTGGGGGGACAGTTCGAGGGGGCTCCCCTCCTCATCCTCCACACCACGGGCGCCAAGACGGGCCAGGAGCGGGTGAGCCCGGTCATGTACCAGGCGGTGGGTGAAGGCTTCGCCGTCTTCGCCTCCAAGGCCGGCGCTCCGACCAACCCCGACTGGTACCACAACCTGGTGGCCCAGCCGCGGGCCACAGCTGAGGTGGGAACAGCCTCGGTCGAGGTCGAGGCCCGTGTCGCCGACGCTGAGGAGCGCGAACGGATCTGGTCGAAGCAGAAGGTCGACTACCCCGGCTTCGCCGAGTACGAGGAGAAGACCACCAGGACGATCCCGGTCGTCATCCTCACCCCTACGGCCTGAGGAGCCCCTGCCCCGTCCCGGGCGCATCTCCTCCTACGGCGTCGGCGGCAGCGTGGCGAACCGGGCATCGGCGCCGGGGGAGGGCCAGGCCCGGGCCACGACTATGGCCACGTCATCGCTGGCGGTGTCGCCCTGGAAGTCCATGGCCGCGAGCTCGATGCGCCGGGCGATCCCCGCCGCGGTGCGGCCGGCGCAGCCGCGCAGCAGCACCGCAAGCCCCTCCAGACCGAATTGAACGCCCTTGGCGTCGCGCGCCTCGATCACCCCGTCGGTGTAGAGCACGATCGAGTCGCCGACGGCGAGCGTGCAGTGCAGGTCGGAGACCTCGGCGTCGGGGAACATCCCGAGTGGCATCCCGGCGGCGCCGTCGAGGAACTCGACCTGGCCGGCGTCGCGCAGGATCAGCGGAGGGGGGTGACCACCCCGGGACAGCTCCACCTCGACACCGGCCTCGCCGGGGCGCAGTAGCAGGTAGACCGCGGTGCAGAAGCGGTCGTCGGATCGGCCGCCGATGGCTTCGTTCAGCCGGCGCAGGACGCCACTCGGCGTCGCCTCGTCACGGGCCACGGCTCGCACGGTGTAGCGGGCCTGACCGGTGATGGCGGCCGCCTCGGGACCGAAACCGCTGACGTCGCCGAGCACCACCGCCCACTCGGCCGGACGGGCCTCGAACACGTCGTAGAAGTCTCCGCCCACGAGGTTGCCGACCCCGGTGGCGCGGTAGCGGGCCGACAGGTCGACGCCGGGCACCACGGGCAGGAGCGGGGGGAGGAGCGTCTCCTGCAGCACCTGGGCGACGCGGCTGCGCTCGTGCTGCTCGTGGGACCGGTCGAGGGCACCGGCCAGATGCTGGGCCAGCCCCCGGGCCAGCCGCTCCCGGCGCTGGTCGAAGCGGTGGGGTTCGGGGTGGCCGAGGACGACCGAGCCGTGGCGGCCGCCGGCATCGTCACCGACGGGCAGCACCAGCCACGAGCGCACGAGCCCTCCTCCCACGAGGGAGCCGTACGGCTGCTGGGCGTCGGGGCTGCGGGCCCAGCGCAGCAGATCGTCCACGGTCAGCGTCTCACCAGCCTGCACGGCCGCAGTGAGCAGCGGGGCCTGATGGATCACAGGAGCGCGGGCGAAGCCGGGATGGTCGGGCCCGTAGACGACGGTGGCGGGCTCGTCGCCACCTTCGGCCAGGAACATCCCGAACGTGGCGCCGACCACACGGCGGGTGGCGTCAACGACGCGCTGGACCAGGCGGGAGGCCTCGGATTCAGCCAGCGCCCCCGCCAGCTCGATCAGGATCTCCTCGACCTCGTCCCGTTCCGCCTCGACGCGGGCCATCAGGGCGTCGCTCACCCCTCCGGCCCTCGCCGGCTCGCCCGTTCCGCTCACTCGACACCGCCTGCTGGCAGCTCAATCTCGAACCAGACGCTCTTGCCGTCCGGCCGGCCCGTGACGCCCCAGGCGGTGGCCAGCAGCTCGACGAGACCGCTGCCCCGCCCGCTCAGGTCGCCTTCGGCCGGGTCACGGCGCTGGAGCACCTCGGTGGAGCGGTCGACGACATCGACCCGGAGCCGACCGGCCAGCAGCCGGACGGACAGATCGACCTGCGACCCGGCGTGGATCACGGCGTTGCCCACGAGCTCGCTCACCAGGAGGGTCACGGTGTCCGCCAGCTCGCCGCAGCCCCAGCCCTGCAGGATGTCCTCGACGAAGCGGCGGGCCGCCCTCGGGCTCTCACGCGACGGTGGGAGCTGGACGTCGGCGCAGCGCAGGGCGTTCTGCATCCCGTCGAGGACGGCGACGAGCGCCCCCAGCTCGCGTCCCAGCCGAGCTGGTGCCACCGACTTGGGCAGGAAGGCGACGCCCCCTTGCTGTCGGATGGCGTCCAGGTCGCCTTCGGGATGGGCCGAGGTGAGCACCACGACGCAGCCGGGCACCACCGAGCGCAGCTTGCCCGACAGCCGGAAGCCCTCTCCCCCCGGCAGGAGCACGTCGACCAGGGCCACATCCGGCCTGACGTCGGCGACGGAGACCAAGGCCTCCTCGGCCGTGGCCGCTTCGGACACCACCTCGAACCCCGGGTCGTCGGCCAGGGCCATCCGAACCAGGCGGCGATAGCCCGGGTTGTCGTCGACCACGAGCAGCCGGGCCGTCACCGGTCGGCCCCGGCACCCGTCCCGGCGGTGGCCGGCAGGGTGAAGCAGATGGCGGTGCCGCGCCCCGGCGCCGGCTCGACCCAGATGATCCCGCCGTGGTGCTCGACCGTGCGCCGGGCGATCGCCAGCCCGGTGTCGACCGCCTCCGGGTCGCCGGGCCGGCCGAAGAGGGTGAAGAGCCGGGGCGCCTCTGCCGGGTCCACTGGTCGCCCGTCGTCGGTGGTGCTGATCACCCACGAGTCGTCGCGCCTGGTCACCCCGACGTGGATGCTGATGTGGCCCTCGGCGCGGCGCAGCGCGCTCTGGAGCACGTGCACGAAGACCTGCTGGAGGGGCCAGCGGTCACCGACGACGGTGGGTAGGGGATCAGCGCTCAGCGCCGGGTCGGCGGCGACCAGGTCACCGGCCAGCTGCACCGTGGCCTCGGCCAGCACCTCGTCGAGGTCGACCGCGTCGCGCTCGGCGGCGGTGGCGGCCGCGCTGGTGCGGGTCAGGATGTCGGCCACCAGGCTCCCGAGCCCGCGCAGCCCCTGGCGGGCCTCGTCCAGCACATCCAGGCCCTCGGGCCCCAGGGCCGCGGCGTACCGGTCGGCCAGGAGGTCGAGCAGGCCGGCGCCGACCTGTAGCGGCTCCCGCAGGTCATGCGACACCGCCACGGCAAACCGCTCAAGGTCGGCGTTGGAGCGCTGCAGCTCGACGGTGAGGCGGGAGAGGGCGCCCTGGGCGGCGTCTCGCTCGCAGAGGCGTTGGGCCAGCTGCCCGGCCTGCTCCAGCACCAGGGCCCTCTGCTCGTGGAGGTCCAGGAACACCGCCACCTTGGCCAGCAGCACCTCGGGCTCGAGCGGCTTGGCCAGGAAGTCGACGGCGCCCGTGCCGTAGCCCCGCAGCTTCTGGTCGAGCTCCCGGTCGATGGCGGTGAGGAAGATGATCGGGATGCTCCGGGTCCGCTCCCGGCCCTTCACCGCTCGTGCCGTCTCGTAGCCGTCAAGGCCCGGCATCTGCACGTCGAGGAGGATGACGGCCACCTCGTCGTGCAGCAGTCGACGCAGCGCCTCCTGACCCGACCCGGCCCGCACCAGCTGGCAGGGCAGCGGCTCGAGGATGGCCTCGAGGACGAGGAGGTTGTCGGGTCGGTCGTCGACGATGAGCACCTTGGGCTGCGGCCTGCTCACGGCACCTCCTGCAGTCGCCAGGCGGCGGTGAGCGAGCTGGCGATCTCCGCCACGCTGCCGACGAACGCGGTGGGCACCGCGGCCAGGGCGGCAGCAGGCATGGTTGAACGCTCGGCGGTGCCCGGGTCCTGGACCAGGGCCAGCCCGCCTGCGGCCGCCACCCGGGCCAGGCCGGCCGCTCCGTCATCGTTCGCACCGGTCAGCACGACCGCCGCCAGGCTCGGCCCGAAGGCCCTGGCGGCCGACTCGAAGAGCACGTCGACCGACGGGCGGGCGTAGCGGACCGGCGCCTCGGTGGCGAGGGAGAACCCTCGACGGTCGACGAGGAGGTGGTAACCGGGAGGAGCGACGTAGACGTGGCCGCAGCGGACTTCTTCCTTGTCGTCCGGCTCGCCGACCGGACGGGAGGTGTGGCGGGAGAGGAGCTCGGCCAGGGCCGACGGCGCCTCGCTGCGGTGCTGGACGACGATGGTCGGCGGGTCGAAGTCCGGCGGCAGCGCCTCGAGAAGGTCGGCGGCGGCGGCCAGACCACCCCACGAGCAGCCGACGACGACCAGGTCCAGCGGTCGACCGCTCATCGGATCTTGCGGAACAGGCGATCGGAGGCGTCGAGGACCTTGTAGTCCTCGGCGTGGCTGGTGAACGTGATGCTCTCCTTCTGTCCGAGGCACAGGACCCCGAAGCGCACGAGGCTTTCGTGGAACAGGTCGTGGACCCGGTCCTGCAGCATCGGGTCGAAGTAGATCATCACGTTGCGGCAGATGATGGCGTGGAACTCGTTGAATGAGCGGTCCGATGCCAGGTTGTGACGTGAGAAGACCACCCCTTCGGTGAGGGACGGGTCGAACCGCGCCCCCTCGTAGCCGGCGGTGTAGTACTCCGAGAACGCCCTGGTGCCGCCAGCGGCCAGGTAGTTCTCGGTGTAGGCCTTCATCTGGTCGAGGGGGAAGACCCCTTCCTTGGCCCGCATGAGCACGGGCTCGTTGATGTCGGTGGCGTAGATGCGGGTCCTTCCGATCAGTCCCTCCTCGGCCAGGATGATGGCGAGCGAGTGCGTCTCCTCTCCGGTTGAGCAGCCGGCGTTCCAGATCCGGATGAAAGGGTAGGTGCGCAGCAGGGGGACGACCGTCCGTCGGAAGGCTGCGAAGAACGTCGGGTCCCGGAACATGGCGGTGACGTTGATGGACAGGTCCAGGAGGAGGCGCTCCATGCACGACCGGTCGTGCAGCAGGCGCTCCTGCAGCCCCGACACCGTGGTGGCGCCCTCCAGGCCGGCCCGCCGCCACAGCCGCCGTCGCAGGGACGGGCGGGCGTACTGGCGGAAGTCGAAGCCGTAGTAGCGGTAGACCGCCTCCAGCAGGGCGTCGACCTCAACCTCCTCGCGGTCGACGGCGACGGCCGGCTCCTCCGGAGGACTCACGGGCGCGACTGGTGTCTCACTGGTAGAGCCACACCCGCATGAGCGAGAGGAGCTGGTCCACGTCAACCGGCTTGGTGATGTAGTCAGACGCCCCGGCTGCGATGCACTCCTCCCTGTCGCCCTTCATCGCCTTGGCCGTGAGGGCGATGATGGGCAGCTTGCGGAACGGCTCAAGCACCCGGATGGCGCGCATCGTCTGGTAGCCGTCCATCTCCGGCATCATGATGTCCATCAGGACCAGGTCGACCGCCGGGTTCGCGGTCAGCGCCTCGATGCCCTCACGGCCGTTCTCGCCGAACAGCACCTCCATCCCCCGGCCTTCGAACGCGCTGGTCAGGGCGTAGATGTTCCGCACGTCGTCGTCGACGATCAGGATCTTCTTACCTTCGAAGACAGCGTCGGCGGTGTGCAGCTGCTCGATCATCCGACGCTTCTCGGCCGGCATGTGCGACTCCACCCGGTGGAGGAACAGGGCGGTCTCGTCGAGCAGCCTCTCGGGCGAGCGCTCGTCCTTCACGATGATCGTCTCGGCGTAACGCTTGAGTCGCGTCTCCTCACGGCGGGTCAGGTCCTTGCCGGTGTAGACGATCACCGGCATCGCCAGCGACGCCGGATCGGCCTTCACCTGCTCGAGCAGCTGAAAGCCGCTGGTCCTCGGCAGCTTGAGGTCCAGGACCATGCAGTCGAACCGGCCGTCGGCCAGAGCGGCCAAGGCCTCCTCGCTCGACGAGGCGCCCACCACCTCCACGTCGGCGCCGCTCACCAGCTCGGTCACGCTGGCCCGTTCGCGCTCATCGTCCTCGACGACCAGCAGTCTCCGCAGCGGAGCGTCGAGGAAGCGGATGAGGTCGGTCAGCGCCGAGCTGAAGTCGTCTGTGCTCACCGGCTTCTCGAGGTAGGCGATCGCTCCGGCCGACAGGGCCGGCTGGCGCTGACCGGTGCCGGAGAGGTGGACCGGGATGTGCCGGGTGTCCGGCAGTCGCTTCAGCTCCTCCAGGACCGACAGGCCGTCGAGCCCTGGAAGCTGGCCGTCGAGCACGATCCCATCCGGCCGGAACTCGCGGGCCAGGGCCAGGCCGCTGTCGCCCCGCTCGCCGAGAAGCACCTTGAAGCCGCGTTGGCGGCCGGCGCCGGCCACCGAGTCACGCAGCCCGGCATCACCGCTGATGACAAGCAGGATGCGGTCACCGTCCTGCAGGGCGTTGCGATCGTCAGCGATGGCGGTGGGCCGGTCCGAAGCTGAGACCGGTCCTGCGGGTGAGGGAACCGCCGCGCTGTCGGCCGGCGCCGCCGGCTCCTCTCGCCGCGTCCCGGCTGACCCGTCGCCGCCGCTGACCGGCAGGTAGAGGGTGAACGTGCTGCCCTCGCCCAGGGTGGAGCGGACCCGTATCTCGCCGCCGAGCAGGCGGGCGATCTCCCGGCTGATGGACAGCCCCAGCCCGGTGCCGCCGTAGCGGCGGCTGGTGCTGCCGTCGGCCTGCTGGAATGCCTCGAAGATGAGCAGCAGCTTGTCCTCGGGGATGCCGATGCCGGTGTCGGTGACGGCGAAGGCCACCACCTGCTCGGCCTGGCGGAGCGAGCGGCTCATCAGCTGGGCATCGGGCTCGGCCGGGGCGATGGTCAGGGTGACCGTTCCCTCGGTCGTGAACTTCACGGCGTTCGAAAGCAGGTTGCTCAACACCTGAAGCAGCCGCTGGTCGTCGGTGACCAGGGCGGCGGGAGCAGCCCGGTCCACGACCACCGCCAGCTTCAGGCCGCGCTGGTCGGCCAGCGGCCGGAACAGCTGGTCGACCTGGCGGGCCAGAGCGGCCGGCTCGACCGGCGACGGGCTCACCTCCATTTTGCCCGCCTCGACCTTCGACAGGTCGAGAATGTCGCTGATGAGGTTGAGCAAGTCCGCCCCGGCGTCGTGGATGCTGCGGGCGAAGTCGACCTGCTTGGCTGTGAGGTTCTCCTCGCCGTTGTCGGCCAGCAGCCGGGCCAGGATCAGGAGGCTGTTAAGCGGCGTGCGCAGCTCGTGGCTCATGTTGGCCAGGAACTCGGACTTGTACCGGGATGACACCGCCAGCTGCTCGGCCCGTTCCTCCAGCGCCACCCGGGCCAGCTCGATCTCGGAGTTCTTCACCTCGATGGACTGGTTCTGCTCGGCCAGCTGCAGCGCCTTCTCCTCGAGCTCGGCGTTCGTCTGCTGCAGCTCCTCCTGTTGGGTCTGCAGCATCTCCTCCGACGCCCGCAGCGACCGGGCCTGGTCCTCAAGCTCGATGTTCGTCTTCTTCAGCTCGTCCTGCTGGCTCTGAAGCTCCTCTGACTGGCTCTGCAGCTCCATGGTGAGGCGCTGCGACTCGGACAGCAGCTCCTCGGTGCGCATGTTGGCGAGGATCCCCGACAGAACCACGCCGACGTTCTCGACGATCTGCTCGAGGAAGGCCTGGTCGCTGTTGCTGAAAGCACGGAAGGAGGCGAGCTCGATTATCGCCAGCACCTGGTCCTCGAAGACCACAGGCAGCACCACGATGTTGACGGGCGCGGCGTCACCGAGGCCGGAGGAGATGCGGATGTAGTCGGGCGGCGCATCGGTGACGAGGATCACCTGCTTCTCGAGAGCGGCCTGGCCGACCAGCCCCTCACCCTCCTGCCATGTGTTGGCGATGCCCTTGCGATGCCGGTAGCCGTAGCTCGAGAGCAGCCGGAACCTGTGGGAGTCGTCGCCGTCTGGCTCGGCCAGGAAGAAGGCGCCGTGCTGCGCCGTGACCAGGGGCGTCAGCTCCGACATGAGCAGCTGGGAGACCGACCGGACGTCCCGGTGTCCCTGTAGCTGGGCTCCGATGCGGGCCAGGTTCGTCTTCAGCCAGTCCTGGTCGGTGTTCACCCTGGTGGTCTCGGCCAGGGTGGCGATCATCTGGTTGATCGTGTCCTTCAGCTCGCCCACCTCGCCGGGGGCGACGACGGTGATGCTGCGGGTCAGGTCGCCGAGCGCCACCGCCCTTGACACCTCGGCTATGGCCCGGACCTGGGTCGTGAGGTTCCCGGCCAGCTGGTTCACGTTGTCGGTCAGGTCCTTCCACGTGCCCGAGACCCCCCGCACCTGGGCCTGGCCGCCAAGCTTGCCCTCGGTGCCGACCTCGCGGGCCACCCGGGTGACCTCGGCGGCGAACGAGGAGAGCTGGTTGACCATGGTGTTGATGGTGCTCTTCAGCTGGAGGATCTCGCCCCGGGCGTCCACGGTGATCTTCTGCGACAGGTCACCACCGGCCACCGCTGTTGTGACCTGGGCGATGTTGCGGACCTGGTCGGTGAGGTTGTCGGCCATGGAGTTCACCGAGTCGGTGAGGTCCTTCCAGGTGCCCGACACCCCCTTCACGTCGGCCTGGCCGCCGAGGCGGCCGTCGGTGCCGACCTCACGGGCCACCCGGGTGACCTCATCGGCGAAGCTGCCGAGCTGGTCGACCATGGTGTTGATCGTCGACTTGAGCTCGAGAAGCTCGCCCCGCACGTCGACGGTGATCTTCTGCGACAGGTCGCCCCTGGCCACAGCCGTCGTGACCTGGGCGATGTTGCGGACCTGGCCGGTGAGGTTGCCGGCCAGCTGGTTCACGTTGTCGGT
>JBBSHM010000083.1:0-11402 GCA_038253125.1 Acidimicrobiales bacterium | reverse complement strand
TCCAGCGCCCGCAGGCCGGGGAGGGTCTTGCGGGTGTCCCATATCGTCGCTCGACCCTGGGCGGCTCGGACGAAGCGCCGGGTGAGGGTGGCGACGCCCGACAGGTGGCACAGGAAGTTGAGGGCCGTGCGCTCGCCCGACAGGACCGACGCTAGAGAGCCAACCACCGAGCCGAGGACCTCGCCCGGCTGCACGAACTCACCGTCGTCGGTCGCCCACTCGAGGCGCAGCGTCGGGTCGAGCTGGGCGAAGGTCTCGCGGACGCAGGCGGAGCCGGCGATCACCCCTTCCTGGCGGGCCACGAAGTGGGCCCGGACCGTGGCGCCGGGGGCCACCAGTGCGGCGGTGAGGTCGCCGAGCGGCAGCAGGTCCTCGGCCAGCGCCCGGCCCACCGCGTCGCGCACAGCCACCAAAGGTGGGTCGAACGCGTTCACGAGGCGACGTCTGTTCTCGCTGCGGGCGGCCCTTTGGCGGTACATCCCTTCAGCGCCGGCGACTCTGCAATCACCCGCCTGGTGGACGGTGCGGAACCCGTGGGCGTGCCTACCGCCGGTTCGTCGTCCACGCCCACTCGGAGCAGGCTGCGGCCCGCTCCTCTCATGCGAACACCAGACGGTGGCGCTGGGCCGGGTCGCGCTCGGGGAAGTCGGTCCGGGTGTGGTTGCCGCGCGTCTCCCGGCGCGCCGTGGCGGCGGCCACCAGGGCTATGCCGACGCTCAGCAGGTTGCGCACCTCCTCGACCCGGGGGTCGACGCTCGGCGCTCCCAGGGCGGCGGCCAGGCTGGCGAGCTCGTGCTCGGTGGCGGCGAGCGAACCTGTGCTGCGCAACACCCCGGCCCCCATCGTCATCGTCCGCTGGAGCTCCTCCCTCAGCTTCGCCGGGTCGGCCGCCGGACGGGAGCCGATCGCCACGCCGGCAGCCCGGCCTACAGCTGTCCCGCCCACCACGTCGGGACGCTGCTGCGGGTCGCCCACGTACGAGCGCATGGCACCGGTGGGCTCGGCCTCGGCCCGTCCGGCCACCACCGCCTCGACCACCCGGGGGGCGAAGACCATGCCCTCGAGCAGCGAGTTCGACGCTAGGCGGTTGGCGCCGTGGACGCCGGTGCAGGCGGCCTCGCCGCAGGCCCACAGCCCGGGCAGGGAGGTGGCGCCGTCGAGGTCGGTGAGCACGCCGCCTGACAGGAAGTGGGCGGCGGGGGCGATGGGCAGCATGTCGGTGGCGGGGTTGAGCCCGGCGGCGGCGAGCGAGGCGGCGATGGTGGGGAAGCGGGCGGCGAAGTCCTCGAGGTCGGTGGCGTCGAGCCACACGTGCTCGCTTGCCTCCTCCAGCACCTTGGCCGTGATGGCCCGGGTGACGACGTCGCGCGGCAGCATCTCGTCGACGAACTGGCGGCCCCGCCCGTCGCGGATCTTGGCCCCGTGGCCCCGCAGCGCCTCGCTGAGCAGCGGGCGGGGCACCGCCGGGTGGTGGAGGGCCGTCGGGTGGAACTGCATGAACTCAAGGTCGGCGACCGCCGCCCCCGCCCGCAGCGCCATAGCCATACCGTCGCCGGTGGCCTGCTCGGGGTTGGTGGTGACCGAGTAGAGCTGGCCCACGCCGCCCGTGGCGAGCAGGGTGTGACGGGCCAGCACCTGCCGGCGGTCACCGCCCGGGTCGAGGGCGGCCACGCCGGCACAGCGGCCTCCGTCGACCAGCAGATCGAGGGCGAACCAGCCCTCGTGCAGCACCGTGGCCGTGCGCTGCACGGCGTCGACCAGGGCCCGTTCTATCTCGGCGCCGGTGGCCGCCCCGCCGGCGTGCACCACCCGGGCGTGGGAGTGGCCACCCTCCCGGGCCAGCTCCAGCAGGCCGTCGTCACCCCGGTCGAACACCGCCCCTGTGGCGATCAGCTCGTGCACCCGGCCGGGGCCCTCGGCCACCAGGACGCTGACGGCGTCGACATCGCAGAGCCCGGCCCCGGCGGCCAGGGTGTCGGCCCGGTGGGCGTCGGGACTGTCGCCGTCGTCGGACGCCAGCACGGCGGCCACGCCCCCCTGAGCCCACCGGGTGGCCGACTGGTGCAGCTCGCCCTTGGTGAGCACGCCGACCCGGAGGCCGGCCGACGCCGCCCGGACGGCGGCTGAGAGGCCGGCCACCCCGGAGCCCAGCACGAGGAGGTCGACGTCCACACCTGCCTTGCTAGCCCATGCCGGGGGGTCCCTAGCGCCGGAGCTGTGCAGGCACCGCTCCCTGTCGAGCCTCGGAGGGGCTGACGGGGCGGTTTGCGTCGTCGACGTGGACGATGCAGGGCTCGTAGGTCTCCAGCTCGTCGGTGTCGTAGTCGGCGTAGGTGATGACGATGACCTTGTCTCCGGGAGTCACGAGGCGGGCGGCCGCCCCGTTCAGGCAGCAGTCGCCGTGGCCGGGCTCACCCAGGATCACGTAGGTCTCGAAGCGGGCGCCGTTGTCGATGTCGACCACGGCGACCTGCTCCCACTCGCGGATGTCGGCCAGGGCCAACAGGTCGGGGTCGAGGGTGATCGAACCGACGTAGTCGACGTTGGCGTCGGTGACGGTGAGCCGGTGGATCTTGGATTTCATCATGCGGCGGCGCATCAGAGGTCGACCCCGAGGTTGTCGATCAGGCGGACCCGGCCGAGGTAGGCGGCAGCCATGATGCGGATGCTCGCGGTGTGGGGGTCCGGCGGGCCGAGGGTGTCGGCGTCGACCACGTCGACCCGGTCCAGGTACCAGCCCGGCTCACCGCTGATCTCAGCGACCACTGCCGCGGCGATCCTCTCGGGTACCCGCTCGCCTTCGGCGACCACTCGGGCTCCGACGCGCAGGGCCCGGTGGAGGCCGGGAGCAACGGTCCGCTCCTCGTCGCCCAGCAGGGCGTTGCGCGACGACAGGGCGAGGCCGTCGTCGTGGCGCACGGTGGGGCAGGCCACGACCTCGACCGGCATATCGAGGTCGTGGACCAGCCGGCGGATCAGCGCCAGCTGCTGGAAGTCCTTCTCCCCGAAGTAAGCCCGGCACGGCCCGGCGATGCCGAACAGCTTGGTGCACACCGTCGCCACCCCGTCGAGGTGACCGGGCCGAGACTCACCTTCCAGGCGATCGGCCAGCCCCGCGACGTGGACCCGGGCACAGGTTCCGTCCCCATACATCTCGGCCCCGCTGGGAGCGAAGACCAGACCGGCACCGGCGGCCCTGGCCACGGCCACATCGCCGTGAAGCGACCGGGGATAGGAGGCCAGGTCTTCGGCCCGGTTGAACTGCAGCGGGTTGACGAAGACGGTGACGGCGACGACGTCGCACTCGCCGGCGGCGCCGCGGATCAGGGCGCGGTGGCCGTCGTGCAGGGCCCCCATCGTCGGCACCAGCCCCACGGTGCGGCCGGCGGCGCGCTCCTGATCGAGCGCGTCCCGAAGCGCCCTCTTGTCGTAGAGGACCCTGAGGCCCCCGGCGCAACTCGGCGGCCCGTTTGGGGACAGGCCGGGACCAGCTGCGCCTCGGACCCGCAGGATCGGCATGTTCACCTCGCTCAGCGATCCAGCCCCGAGGTGGGTGCCGGTCGACAGCGCGAACCGTACCGCGACGGCGGCGCAACCCACACCCCCGAGCTTCACGTCAGGGTGACGACCTCGTCGGCGCCGGCGGGGGGCCGGTGATGCCGCAATGCAGGCAGGGCTCCCGCCCGTCGTGCGGCGGCCCGCCATCACTGGCGGGGCCGGAGAGGGCGTCGGCTCTGATGGTGAAAAAGGCGATCACACCGCCCAGGGCGACGACGCCCGCGGCGGCCACCACCATCCGGTGGAAGCCCGCCACCAGGGCTGCGGGCTCGAGGCCGGCGCCAGGGTCGAGCCGGGCCACCAGCGGCACCGAGGCGATGGCCAGCAGCTGGGCGGTGCGGGCCACGGCGTTGTTCACCCCGGACGCCACCCCGGCGTGCTCCTCGTCGGCTGCCGCCATCACGGTGGCCGTGAGGGGAGCAACGGTGAGGGAGAGTCCGGCTCCGAAGACCAGGACGGCCGGAAGCACGCCGCTGACGTAGGAGACCCCCGGCTCGACGCGCAGGTAGAGCAGCAGCCCGCAGGCGACGGTGAGCGGTCCCACCGTCATGGGCCACCGGGGACCCACGCGCTGGGCCAGACGACCGGCCCGGGCCGAAAGGGTGAGCATCAGCCCGGTGATCGGCAGCGTCGCCGCCCCGGCGGCGACGGGCGAGTAGCCGAGTGCGGTCTGCAGCACCAGCCCGAGGAGGAAGAAGGCCACGCCGAGCCCGGCGTATACGACCAGGGTGGTGAGGTTGGCGCCGGCAAAGGCGCGGCTGCGGAACACCCCCAGCGGGAGCATCGGGTGGGCGACCTTCGCCTCGGCCACGACGAACGCCACGACCACCGCCATCCCGATCAGGGCGACGGGCAGCCTCCGCTCGGCCAGGCCGTAGGTCGTGACGGCGAGCCCGGCGGCCGCCAGAGCGGCTCCTGCGATGTCGAGGCCGCCGGTGGCGCCAGGGTCGCGGGACTCGGGGACGTGGCAGAGGGTCACCACGATCACCGCGGCAGCTACCGGCAGGTTTACCAGGAAGGCCCAGCGCCACGACAGCTCGACCAGCCAGCCGCCGGCGAAGGGGCCGACGGCGGTGGCCACCCCGCCCAGCCCGGACCACATGCCGACGGCGGCGCCACGGTCCTCGCGGACGAAGGCCGAGCTGATCAGCGCCAGCGCCCCTGGCGTGAGCAGCGCGCCGCCGATGCCCTGCAGCACCCGCCCGGCCACCAGCCAGCCGATGGAGGGAGCGGCGCCGCACAGCAGCGAGGCCGCTGCGAACCAGCCGATGCCGATGAGGAAGACCCGGCGCCGCCCGTAGCGGTCACCGAGCGCTCCGCCCAGCAGGATCAGCGAGGCGAGGGACAGGAGGTAGCCGTTCGACACCCACTGGACGCCGACCACATCGGCGCCCAGGTCATGGGCGATCCGTGGCAGGGCGATGTTCACGACGGTGGCGTCGAGGGCGGCGACGGCTGAGCCGAGGACGGTGGCCAGCAGGACCCAGCGCCCGGCAGGCGTGGCGAAGCGGATCCCAGGAGCAACCTGGTCGGCCGTCAGGCCTGCCCGCCGTCGATGGCGGCCTGCACCACCAGCCGGCCCGCCGGACCCATGGGCCGGCCCACCACCAGCTCGAGGAAGCCGATCACCTGGGCGTGGGACCCGGGGAAGCCGGCATGGAGCAGGTAGGCGGCCATGATGCCCATGACCTGGTCCGACAGCTCCTCCATGTGGACGAGCACCTTCTCGCCAGCGGCGATCCAGCCGTCCAGGGCGGCGAACAGCTCGGGCACCAGCTCACGGGGGTCGGCCGCTGGCGGGTAGGGGATGTGGGACGCCACCAGCCCGAGCTGGTCGTAGGCGTGGAGGTTGTGAGGCGACGTGAGCAGGCTCACCACCCGGGTGAAGCCCTCCTCGCGCAGCCAGATGATCTCCTCCTGGCGTCGCACCGGTCGGTGGTTGCGGGCGTAGCCCCCCGGCCGCTCGGACACCGCCAGCTTCTGGTCGATGACCCAGTGGAAGTAGCGGGGCTCGATCCCCCGGGCCCACTTGTTCTTGATCACGCCGCCTCCACCTCCACGAGCTGGAGCGCCTGCACCGTCTCGGCCACGTCGTGGGCCCGCACCACCTGCACGCCGCAGTGGAAGGCCCACATGGCCACCGCGACCGAGGCCTCCAGCCGGTCGGCGACCGGTGCCCCCCCCGTGAGCTTGCCGAGGAAGCCCTTGCGGCTGGCCCCGACCATCACCGGGACACCGGCCGCGACCAGCTCCGGCAGGGTGGCCAGGAGCGCCAGGTTGTGCTCGACCGTCTTGCCGAAGCCGATGCCGGGATCGACCCACACCTCAACGCAGCCGAGCTCGCGGGCCTGGGCGGCGGCGGCCGAGAGGAACCCGTGGACCTCCTCGACCACATCGTCATAGCGGGGTTCGACCTGCATGGTCCGGGGATCGCCGGAGGCGTGCATGGCCACGTACCCGGCCCCGGCGCCAGCGGCCAGGGCCATCAGCTCCGGGGCGGCGGACACGTCGTTCACGATCGTGGCCCCAGCGGCCAGAGCGGCGTCAGCGACCTCGGCGTGCCGGGTGTCGATGCTGACCCGGATCCCGTGACCGGCCAACGCCGTCACCACGGCCAGCACGCGCCGCAGCTCTTCAGCCGACTCCACCGGCTCAGCCCCCGGTCGCGTGCTCTCCCCCCCGACGTCCACGATGCCAGCCCCCTCAGCCACCAGCCGTCGCCCGTGCGCCACCGCCCGATCCGGATCAGAGAACCGCCCCCCATCGCTAAAGGAGTCAGGCGTGACATTGAGTACGCCCATCACGATGGAGCCCATAAACGCCGGAGTCTACCGCTCCAAACGGCCGCAGCCGCCGGGGGGGCTCGGGGGGGCGGAGCTTGCGGAGCCCCCTCGTCAGGCGGCGAAAGGCGAGCTTGCTCGCCCGCCGTTACAAAGCCTTCAGCCGGCCGAAGGCCGACCTCAAGACCCGGAGGAACGGAGGGAGCGCGGCGACCGAGTGACGACGGCGGGCTAGAAGCCGATGAACCGGGTGACCTTGCGGATGCGGGCGGCGGTGTCGAAGACGCTCTCTGCCGCCAGCTGGCCCATTGAGGTGGCGAGGGTTGGGTAGATGTGCACCAGGCCGGCCAGGTCGTCGATGCGCAGCTCCTGGGCCTCGGCCAGGGCCAGCTCGTGGATGAGCTCACCGGCCGAGGGACCGAGGATGTGGCCGCCGATGATGCGGCGCTTCGGGCCCGTGATGATCATGATGGCGCCTTGGTCGGCGCCGTCGGCCCGGGCCCGGTCGTTGTGGGCCAGGTCGAGCCGCCACACCTGGGCGTCGTCGCCGTGACGTTCCTTCGCCTCGGCGCCGGTGAGCCCGATGTGGGCCAGCTCCGGGTCGGTGAAGGTGCACCAGCCGATGGTGGCATCGAGGGTGCCCTTGCCCGGGAAGAACATGTCACGCAGGGCCCGCACGCCCTCGTAGGCGGCCGAGTGGGTGAACAGCGAGCGGCCGGCGACGTCGCCGACGGCATAGATGGTCTTCACCGCCGTCCGCCCCCGCTCGTCGGTATCGATGCCCCGGGGCCCGACCGCAATCCCGAGCTCGTCCAGGCCCAGGTCCTCGACGTTTGGGACCCGACCGGCGCCGACGAAGATCTCCTCGGCTTCGAAGCGGGCCTCTTCGCCGGCCACCGACGCCACCACCACCTTGGTGCCGTCGCCCTGCACCTCGACCCGGGCGGCCTCGGCGCCGAGCCGCAAGTCTACGCCCTCGGCTCTCAGCAGGTCGGCCAGCCGACCGGTCAGCTCGGGCTCGTCACGGGGCAGGATTCGCGGGTCCTTCTGCAGCACGGTGACCGGCACCCCCAGCCGGCGGCAGGCCTGGGCCAGCTCGATGGCGATCGGCCCGCCGCCGATGAACACCAGGGATGCGGGGCATCGGTCCTGCTCAAAGAAGCTCTCGCTGGTGAGGTAGCCGGCCTCGGCCAGACCGGGGATGGGCGGCTCGGCCGGCCGGCTCCCGGTGCACAGCAGCACGAAGCGGGTGGAGAGGCGGCGCCCGTCCACCTCGACGGTGGTGCCGTCGACCAGGCGGGCGGCCCCGGTGACGATCTCGACTCCCATGGCCCGGTAGCGCGCCGGGTCGTCGTCGCTGGTGGAGATCTGGCGCTGCACCTCCTTGATACGCCGCCAGACCCGTGAGGTGTCGATCACCGGCATGTCCATCAGTGGCAGCCCGAAGCGGTCCGCGATGCGCAGGTGGTGGGCCACCTTGGCGCTGGCCAGCAGGGCCTTGGACGGCACGCACCCGGTCCACAGGCAGTCGCCGCCGACCCGGCCCCGCTCGACCACGGCCACCTTGAGGCCCAGGGTGGAGGCGAACTCAGCCGACGGCATGCCCCCCGAGCCCATCCCGACGATCACCAGGTCCAGGTCAGCCATATTCCCTGAGAACCTAGGCGGCGGAACGGGGCGGCGCTGCTCCGGCTGACCTACTCGGTCGCCTTCCACAGGTCCAGGCCGAGCTTGGCGCCGATGCCGCCCCCGGCCAGCACGAGGAGGCTACCCAGCACGATGCCGGGCCCGCCGCCGAAGATGATGGCCAGGAACCCGATGACCAACAGGCCGACCGCCACCGCGAAGGGGCCTCTCGGAACGCTCTCCGGCAGCTCAGGCACGATCATCTCCCCAACCCGCTGTTCGGTCCATGCGGGGCTTGGAGGTTACCGCCTCGGGGACCGGGGCCGGCGCTCCGACCGGCGCAACCATCGCCAAAAGGTGCAACTTGCCTACCGGCGGTTGATGAAGGCCATGGCTTCGGCTCGGGTTGCCGCGTTGGTGCGGAACAGGCCACGGACGGCCGAGGTGACAGTGGTCGCCCCCGGCTTGTGCACACCCCGCATGCTCATGCACAGGTGCTCGGCCTCGACGACCACGAGCACGCCCCGGGGCCGCAGGGCCCGTTCCAAGGCGTCGGCGACCTGGGTCGTCAGCCGCTCCTGCACCTGGGGGCGTCGGGCATAGCCATCCACCACCCGGGCGAGCTTGGAGAGCCCGGTGATGCTCCCGTCCTCGTTCGGTATGTAGGCCAGGTGGGCCTGGCCCTGGAAGGCGACGAGGTGGTGCTCACAGCAGCTGGTGAAGGCGACGTCGCGGACCATGACCATCTCGTCGTGGTGAGCCTCGAACCGGGTGACGAGGTGCGAGGCCGGGTCCTCGTGCAGGCCCCCGAAGACCTCCGCGCACATGCGGGCCACCCGCGCCGGCGTCTCGACCAGCCCCTCACGGTCGGCGTCCTCGCCCATGGCCAGCAGGATCTCCCGCACCGCCCGCTCGATCCGACCGAGGTCAAAGGAGCCGCGGGGCGCCTCCGCTGCGCTGTCCACGTCTGTTCCCATCGGGCCGCAACCTACGCGGCTGAACCCCTTGCCGACCCTGGGGTCAGGCGGGCGACGGGCCGAGCGTGCCCTTCAGCCGGTCGATCAGCCCACGGCCGCCCCGCTCGGGGGGCTGGGCCGGCGGCTTGGGGGCCTCGGGCGCTGGTGCCTCCTGGCGGGCCGAGGCGCCGCTCAGCTGACGGACGGCCACACCGGGGGTAGGCCGGATACCGCCGCTCTGGTGGCCTTCCCAGGGCGGGAGGCCCTTGAAGATCTCGGCCAGCTCATCGGCGTTCAGCGTCTCCTTCTCCAGGAGCGTGGTGGCCAGGCGGTCGAGGGTGGCCCGGTGGGTCTCCAGGATGGCCCGGGCCTCGGCGTGGGCGTCGTCGATCAGGCCGTTGATGTCCTCGTCGATGATGGCCGCCACCTCGTCGCCGTAGTCCCGCTGGTGACCGACCTCACGGCCGAGGAAGACCTCACCCTGCTCCTGGCCGAACTTGCGGGGCCCGAGGCGGTCGCTCATGCCGTACTGGGTGACCATGGACCGGGCGATCTCAGTGCACTTCTCGATGTCGTTGGCGGCGCCGGTGGTGATCTCGCCGAAGATCAGCTCCTCGGCGGTGCGGCCGCCGAGCGACATGGCCATCATGGCCCGCAGCTGGGCCCGGTTGTGGCTGTAGCGGTCCTCCGGCAGCGACCAGGTGAGCCCGAGGGCCCGCCCCCGGGGCAGGATCGAGACCTTGTGCACGGTGTCGGCGTCGGGCAGGAGGTGGCCCACCAGGGCGTGGCCGCCCTCGTGGTAGGCGGTGAGCCGCTTCTCCTTCTCGCTCATCACCCGGGTCTTGCGCTCGGGTCCGGCCAGCACCCGGTCGATGGCCTCGTCCAGCTGCATGAAGCCGATCTCGGTGAAGTCGTGGCGGGCGGCCAGCAGCGCCGCCTCGTTGAGGAGGTTGGCCAGGTCGGCGCCGGTGAAGCCGGGGGTGCGCTTGGCCAGCAGGTCGAGGTCGACGCCCTTGGCCAGCGGCTTGCCCTTGGCGTGGACGTCGAGGATCTTGCGGCGTCCGGCCAGGTCAGGCCGGTCGACGACGATCTGGCGGTCGAAGCGGCCGGGGCGCAGGAGGGCGGGGTCCAAGATGTCAGGCCGGTTGGTGGCGGCGATGAGGATGACGCCAGTCTTGGCGTCGAAGCCGTCCATCTCGACGAGCAGCTGGTTCAGCGTCTGCTCTCGCTCGTCGTGGCCACCGCCCAGACCGGCGCCGCGGTGTCGGCCCACGGCGTCGATCTCGTCCATGAAGATGATGGCTGGGGCCGCCGCCTTGGCCTGCTCGAACAGGTCGCGGACCCGGCTGGCGCCGACGCCCACGAACATCTCGACGAAGTCGGATCCCGAGATCGAGAAGAATGGTACGCCCGCCTCGCCGGCCACGGCCCGGGCCAGCAGTGTCTTGCCTGTCCCCGGGGGTCCGAACAGCAGCACGCCCTTCGGGATCTTGGCGCCGATGGCCTGGAACCGGGCGGGCTTCTCCAGGAAGTCCTTGATCTCGTAGAGCTCCTCAACGGCCTCGTCGGCGCCAGCGACGTCGGCGAAGGTGACCTTGGGCTGATCCTTGCTCACCGTCTTCGGCTTCGCCTTGCCGAACTGCATGACCCGGTTGCCGCCGCCCTGCATCTGGTTCAGCACGAAGAAGAAGAGGCCGAAGAGGAAGATGAAGGGCAGAAAGTTGAACAGCAGCGAGACCCAAAGGGACTCCGAGTGCTTGGTGGCCGAGACCGCCAGCGGCTTGTCCTCCGGGCCGGAGGCGCTCAGCAGCTTGGTGGTGAGTTCACCGGCGTAGCGGGTCGGGTACTTGACCTCGTACTTGGTGCCGTCCTTGAGCGATCCCTTGACCTTGTCGTCGGGTTCGACCACCTCGGCCGAGGTGACCTCGTGCCGGTCGACCCGCGCCTGAAAGTCCTGGAGCGACAGCTTCTTGGCCGGGGTGCCGCCGCTGAGAAGCTGAGCTGCGAAGAACAGCACGATGAGCGCCAGCAACACGTAGAAGCCGGCGTTCTTGAAGATACGTCGCATGGTGCCCTCAGCGTACCTACGTTCGGGTCGCTAGCACCGGCCAGGACCCCCCGGAGCGGGAGAGACAGGACCCGAGCGGCCCCCCGGAGCGGGAGAGACAGGACCCGAGCGGCCCCCCGGAGCGGGAGAGACAGGACCCGAGCGGCCCCCCGGAGCGGGAGAGACAGGGGCGTAGGTGCAGATGAAGGGCAGGTTGCGGTACCGCTGGTCGGCGTCGAGGCCGTAGCCGACCACGAAGTCGGGCGGGATCCGGAAGCCCTCGTAGCGCAGGTCAGGGTCTCGGCGCTGCTGGCCGTCCTTCACCAGCAGGGCGCACACCTCAAGGCTGGCCGGGCTCCGGGCCCAGAGGTTCTTGCGCAGCCAGGACAGGGTGAGACCGGAGTCGACGACGTCCTCGACGACGATCACGTGGCG
>JBBSHM010000082.1:0-11446 GCA_038253125.1 Acidimicrobiales bacterium | reverse complement strand
GGAGGGCCAGGCGCCGGACGGGATGGTCGAGCGCCAGGACGTGGCCTGGCGGGTGTCCGTCGGCGATCTCGCTCCGTTCTCCCGGGGCGGCGGCCCGGGCGGCCGTGTGCGACCCGACCGTCACGGCGCGTCACCCGGTGAGCCGGTCCGCCTCCTCGGCCGCCTGGCGGAGGCCGGCGTCGACACCGGCGCCGGTGTCCCGCTGGCCGCCTCGAAGCCGGCGTGGCTGCGGCCCAGGGTGCACCACGGACCTGACGTGATGGCCATGAGAAGGCGGCTGCGCGACCTCGACCTGGTCACGGTGTGCGAGGAGGCCGGCTGCCCCAACCTGTCCGAGTGCTGGGCCGAGGGCACGGCCACGTTCATGGTCCTGGGAGGACGCTGCACCCGGGCCTGCGGGTTCTGCCTGGTCGACACCAGCCGACCGGCGCCGGCCGACCCCGACGAGCCGGGCCGGGTGGCCGAGGCCGTGGCCCGGGCCGGGATCGTCCACGCCGTGGTCACCATGGTGGCCCGCGACGACCTGGCCGACGGCGGCGCCGCCCACGTCGCCGCCACCGTCGCCGCCATCCGGGCCCGCAACCCGACTTCGGCGGTCGAGGTGCTCATCAGCGACATGAAGGGAGACGTGGCCGCGCTAGACCTCGCGGCCGCCGCCCGCCCCGACGTGTGGAACCACAACGTCGAGACTGTGCCCCGCCTGCAGTGGGCCGTCCGCCCGCAGGCCTCCTACGCCCGGAGCCTGGCCGTCCTGGCCCGGGGCCGCGCCGCCGGGCTGACCACCAAGTCGTCCATCATCCTCGGGATGGGCGAGGAGGAGCACGAGGTGTTGGGCGTCCTGGCCGACCTCGCCGCCCTCGGCACCGGCATCGTCACCCTGGGCCAGTACCTGCGACCGACGAGCACCCACCTGCCGGTGGCCCGCTGGTGGCCGCCGGAGGATTTCCTGCGGCTCAAGGCGGCCGGCGAGGCGATGGGCATCGCCCACGTCGAGGCCTCGCCTCTCACCCGCTCCAGCCACCACGCCGGCCGGGCGGCGGCCGCGGCCCGATCCGCAGCTACGGGGGCGGTGGCCGGATGAGCGCCGGCCTGCTCTTGCTTCTGGTGCTGGTCGGGGTGCCGTTCGGCCTCATCTTCTGCACGATCGTGGCCCGGGACATGGACGGTCGGGGCCTCGACGGCCGGCTCTACGGGGCGCTGACCCTGGTCCTGCCCCCGCTCGGCCTGGCCCTGTGGGCCTACAAGCGGGCCACCACGTCCCGACCCGACGACGAGCAGGCCACCTGATGTACCTCCGCCTCGTCCGCCATGAGGCGCTGCGGTCGGGTCGACAACGCTCTCGCCGACGCCGGGGGCCCCTCGGCTTGTAGGGAGGCCGGGTTGGTCCACATCCGGGCCGGGTGGGAGGCTGGCCGGCCCAGATGATCTCCCTCGACGTCGCCACCGTGCTGCTGCAGTGGGCCACCGGAGGCCTGCTCTTCCTGTGGGTCACGACCCGCCGGCGGCTGGTCGGGGTCGGCTACGGCTGGCTGTTGCGGGCCATCTACGGCCTCATGGCCGCCATCGCCCTGTGGGCCGGGCGGACTTTCAGCCCGGTGCCCGTGCGCGACATCGCCTGTGCCGGCGTCGTCGTCGCCGCCGCCGTCGCCCTGGCCGTCTCGGTGGCCCGGCGGCGGGCCGGGGTGGCCGGGGCACGGGCCGTCGAGGAGCGCCGTCGCGCCAGGGTGGCGGCGGCCACCAGCGCCAGCGCCAGGCAGGACGAGGGCGGGGCGGCGGAGGAGGGGGCGGCGCATCGTCCGGAGTTCCCGCCCCACCTCGACCTGTTGGCCCCGGCCCTGGGGGTGATCGGCCTGGTCGCCGCCGCCGTGGCCGCCGACGGTCCCGCCGGCCTGGCCCTGCTGCGCACCCTGGTGGGCGCCGCCTTCCTCGGCTCGGTCAGCGACGCCATGCTCCTCGGCCACTGGTACCTGGTGCAGCCCGGACTGGGCCGGGGGCCGATCAACGAGCTGAACCGGTGGCTGCAGATCCTTTGGCCCTTCGAGGTGGGCGCCCTCCTGCTGCCCACCGGGATGCTGTCGGTGCTGTCCGGCTCGATAGATGACGGCTACGGCGGGATCCTGGGCTGGTTCTGGGTGGCCTGCGCGGTGACCACCATCGGCCTTTCGGTGGTCACCACCGCCGCCCTGCGCGAGCGGGCGTACTCGGCGGTCATGGCCGCCACCGGGCTGCTCTACCTGGCCATCCTCACCGCCTTTGGCACAGATCTGGTGGCTCGCCTGGTCCTGTCGAGCTAGTGCCGTGCCCGGTCGCCCCAGGCGTTGACCAGGGTGGCGCCGGCCTTCGGCTCGCACCGCCCGCTGGCCTCGTCTGCGCTCAAGGGGCGGACACCGGTGGGGCCGAGGTCCCACACCCTGACCAGTGAAGGTGCTCCCCTCCTCATGGGCTCCACCAGGACGGCGGTCCCGTCGATGGCCAGCCCCTCCATGACCGCGGAGTGGACGTGGTCGAGGGTGAGGGCGGACTCCTCGCAGCACGAGCCGTCGAGGTGCCAGTGGGCGGGCGTGCTCCAGGTCGGGACGCAGACGTCGAGCTCACCGTCCTGCGCCGAGCGGCTGGCGACGATCTCGAGGAAGGCGGCGGCGGCCGCCCAGATCGAGGCGACAGCACGTTCGCTGCCTCGCCGTTCGTCGTTGAGGATGCTCCGCAGGGCCCAGGAGCGCACCTCCTCGAGCTCGACCAGCGGTGCGATCGAGCCGCACTCGTAGTGGGTGTAGGCCACCGAGACCAGGCCGTGGCGCCGGGTCCACCGCGACAGCGCGTCGGCCGCTCCCGGCTCGACACCCGCCTCGGCGCACCAGACCAGGAACAGGGGCGCCCAGACCGGCACCAGGTCGACCCGGGCGCCGGCCTCGGCCAGCAGCTGCCCGCCCTCTTCGATCGTGGCGATGTGGTCGGCCAGGCTTGACGGCACGAACGGCGTCGCCGACCTCAGCAGATCGAGGTCGGCTTTCCCGGCGATGAATGGCACCACCACGGGGCTGTCGATGCTGGCGTCGGTGTCGCCACTGTCGTTCCTGCTGCGGTCTCCCACGGGGTACCCCCTTCCCGGCGAGAGCGGCACTCAACCCAGACCTGCCTCGACGTGGGCCTCGGCCGGACCGTCAGGTGACGAAATACTTGGCCTGGGGGTGGTGGCAGATCACGGCCGAGGTGCTGTACTCGGGGTGGAACTGGAAACCTGTGTCCTCGGACACCTCGAGCCCGATGCGGTCGGCGCCCAGCAGCCCGGCCACCTTCATGTTGTCCTCGAGGTCCGGGCAGGCCGGGTAGCCCCAGGAGTAGCGGCCGCCCCGGTAGCCCTGCTTGTGGAGCACCTGGGGACGGGTGCCGTCCTCGCCGGCGATGCCGAGCTCCTCCCGGATCCGGTGGTGCCACAGCTCGGCCAGGGCCTCGGTCATCTCCACCCCGAGCCCGTGGAGGAACACGTAGTCGCTGTAGCGGTCCACCGCCTTCAGCCGGGCCGCCTCCTCGGTGATCTCGCCGCCCATGGTGCATATCGAGAAGGCGGCGAAGTCGACCTCGCCCGACTCGACCGGGCGGAACATGTCGGCGATCGACAGGAACGGCTCGGCGGGCTGGCGGGGGAAGGAGAACCGGCACACCTCCGCGCTGCGTTCCTCGTCGGCCCAGATCACCAGGTCACAGCCGTCGCCGTTGGCCGGGTAGTAGCCGTAGACGACCTGAGGCACGAGCACCCCGCCGGCCTTGGCCACGGCCAGCTGCTGGCGGAGCGTGCCCCGGACCCTGACCCGCATCTCCTCGTCGGACTCGCCGGTGGCCTTGTCGGGGCGGAACCCCCACTGGGTGCGGAACAGGGCCGTCTCGTTGACCCAGCCGGCGATCTCGTCGAGGGCGACGCCCCGGGCCAGGCGGTGGCCGAGGAAGGGAGGCCGGGGCACCGGGTTGTCGGCCACCACGACCGGTGAGCGCCGGGGCAGCTCGACGACGGCGGCCTGGACGGCGTCGGCGGCCGGCAGCTCGCGTCCCTCCGGGGTACGGCCCCATTCGCTGTCGTCGGTGACCGTGCCGCGCTCCATGCCCATCAGCCGGTCCATGGTGCGCAGGCCCTCAAAGGCGTCCTTGCCGTAGAAGAGGCGGCCCCCGTACACCTCGCGCAGGTCGCGCTCGACGTAGCGGCGGGTGAGAGCGGCGCCCCCCAGCAGCACCGGCATGCTGTCGCCGAGCTCGCCCAGCTCGAGCAGGTTGTCCCGCATGACCAGCGTGCTCTTGACCAGCAGCCCGCTCATGCCCAAGGCGTCGGCGCCGACCTCCCGCGCTTTTTCCACCATCTTCGACAGCGGCACCTTGATCCCGATGTTGTGGACCTCGTAGCCGTTGTTGGTGAGGATGATGTCCACCAGGTTCTTGCCGATGTCGTGAACGTCGCCCTTCACGGTGGCGAGCACGAGGCGGCCCTTCGAGGTCTGGCCCTCGACCTTGGGCATGTGCGGCTTCAGGTGGTCGACCGCCGCCTTCATCGTCTCAGCCGACTGGAGGACGAAGGGCAGCTGCATCTGGCCCGAGCCGAACAGCTCGCCGACGGTGCGCATGCCGTCCAGCAGCACGTCGTTCACGATGCTGAGGGCAGCGATGCCGGCGGCGAGCGCCTCGTCGAGCTCGTCCTTTAGACCGGTGCGCTCGCCGTCGATGATGCGCTGGGAGAGGCGCTGCTCGACGGGCCAGCCGCTGCGGTCCTCGCGCTCGGCGCCGGCTGCCCCCTTGGCGTCGGAGAACTCGGTGAGGAGCAGGCCGAGCGGGTCGTGGCCCTCGGACCGCCGGTTCCAGATGAGGTCGAGGCAGAGCTCGCGGGCCCGCTCGGGGATCTTGGCCATGGGCAGGATCTTCCCGGCATGCAGGATGGCGGCGTCCAGCCCCGCCTGCCGGCACTCGTTCAGGAATACCGAGTTCACGTAGTGGCGCAGCCCCGGCGCCAGGCCGAACGAGACGTTTGACAACCCGAGCACGGTGTGGACGCCCGCCAGCTCGGTCTTCACCAGCCTGATGGCCTCGATCGTCTCCACGCCGTCGCCGTAGCTCTCCTCGAGCCCGGTGCCTAGGGTGAGGGCCAGGCAGTCGAAGAACAGGTCCTCGGAGGGCACCCCGTAGCGATCGTTGGCCAGGTCGCGGATGCGGCGGGCGATGGCCAGCTTGCGGTCCCGGGTGCGGGCCTGGCCCTCCTCGTCGATGGTGAGGCAGATGACCCCGGCGCCGTGCTCGCGGGCCAGCGACATGACCCGGTCGAACCGGCTGCCGGCCTCCTCGCCGTCCTCGAGGTTGGCCGAGTTCAGCAGGCACTTGCCGCCCAGGTGCTCAAGGCCGGCCTCGAGCACGGGCGGCTCGGTGGAGTCGAGGACGAGGGGGAGGGCGACGGTGGTGGCGAAGCGCCTGGCCACCTCGGCCATGTCGAGCGCCCCGTCCCGCCCCACGTAGTCGACGCAGACGTCGACGAGGTGAGCCGACTCCTTCACCGCGTCGGTGCCGATGCGCACGACGTCGTCCCACCGCTGCTCGAGCAGGGCGTCACGAAAGGCTCGCGACCCGTTGGTGTTGGTGCGCTCGCCGATGAGCAGCACCGACACGTCCTGGTCGAACGGCACCGGCGAGTAGATCGATGTGGCCGACGGCTCGGGGTGCGGATCACGACGCAGGGGCTCGAGTGAGGCGCAACGCTCGACCACGGCCCTGAGGTGGTCGGGGGTGGTGCCGCAGCAGCCGCCGACGATGCTGACGCCCACCTCGGTGATGAACCGGGCGTGGTGATCGGCCAGGTCACCTGGGGTGAGGTCGTAGTGGGTGCGGCCGTCGACGATCGAGGGCAGGCCGGCGTTCGGCAGGCACGAGATGGGCATGCGGCTGTTGGCCTGGAGGTGGCGCAGGTGCTCGGTCATCTCGCCGGGGCCGGTGGCGCAGTTGAGGCCGATCACGTCGGCCTTCATGGCGTCGATGCTCACCAGGGCGGCACCGATCTCCGAGCCCACCAGCATGCGGCCGTTGGTCTCGATGGTGACCTGGATCTGCAGTGGCACGTGACGGCCCTGAGCCGCCATGGCCCGGCGGCTGCCGTTCATGGCCGCCTTCACGGCGAGGAGGTCCTGCTGGGTCTCGATGACCAGGAGGTCGACCCCGCCCTCCAGCAGGCCGGCGGCCTGCCCCTGGAAGGAGTCGCGCATGGCCCGGTAGGTGATGTGGCCGAGGGTGGGCAGCTTGGTGGTCGGGCCCATCGAGCCGGCCACCCAGCGGGGACGGTCAGGGGTGGCGTAGGAGTTGGCGACCTCGCGGGCCAGCAGTGCGGCCTGGACGTTCAGGTCGTGGGCGTCGCCGGCCAGCCCGTACTCGGCCAGCACCACCGACGACGAGCCGAAGCTGTCGGTCTCGATGCAGTCGACGCCCACGTCAAGGAACGAGGCGTGGAGCTGGCGGATGACGTCCGGCCGGGTCCGCACGAGCACCTCGTTGCAGCCCTCCAGCGCCGGGCCCCCGAAGTCGTCCGGGCCCAGGTCGCACAGCTGGAGGTTGGTGCCGGTGGCGCCGTCGAAGACCACGACTCGCTCCCGGGCAGCGGCCAGGTAGGGATGCTCCACCCGAGGAAGGTTACCGGCCACCTCCCACCCGGGTTCCTGCCGGCCGGTAGAGCGGCAGCGGCTCACGGGACGCAAGCCACCGGATCAGTGAGGAGATCGACTCGACCGCTGCTCGCCGGCCCTCTACCATGTGTCCACTCAAACGAAAGGATGTGACCACATTGGAGGTCGGTGTCAGGGAGCTGAAGCAACGCCTCTCCGAGTACCTCGCTCGGGCGGCGGGCGGCGAGCAGATCACGGTGACCGACCGTGGCCGTCGCAAGGCGATCCTCGGTCCGGTCCCCGGCGACGACGGGCTCGAACGCGGACTAGCCGAAGGGTGGATCACGCCGCCGCAGGACACGGGCCGGCAGGGGCCGCCGCCGGCTCGCTTCAAGGCGACGGTCCCGGTGCGGGAGATGATCGATGACGACCGGGACGAGGCGTGACCCTCTACCTCGACTCGAGCGCGCTGCTCAAGCGGTACGTGGAGGAATCTGACAGTGCGCTGTTCAACGACCTCCTCGCCAGCGATGATCGGTGGATCTGCTGCCGGGTCGGCTGGGTCGAGGTGTGGCGCAACCTTGGACGGCGACTCAGTCCGGCCGAGGCCCGGTCTGCCCGGGCCGCGTTCTCCGTCGACTGGCGCAGGGTGGCCGTGGTCGAGATCGATGCTGTTCTCGCGGAGAACGCCGGCCGCCTCGCAGACCTCACCGGCAGCCGAAGCCTTGACGCTCTCCACCTGGCGGCGGTCGAGCGGGTCGGGCCGTCAAGCGTCGCCGTGGTGACCGCTGACCTCCGTCAGGCGCAAGCGGCTCGGTCGCTCGGGTGGAGCGTTCTCGGAGGTTGATCCCGCCTGTCGGTCCTACGCTGACGAGCTGTGCTGAGTGCGGTGGAGGTGACCCGCGACCTCGGCGGACAGGTGGTGCTCGGAGGGGTGTCACTGGCGGTTGGGCCGCGCAGCCGGGTCGGGCTGGTGGGCCCCAACGGCGTGGGCAAGACGACGTTCCTGCGCATCCTTGCCGGGCTGGATCAGCCCGACGAGGGGCGGGTGGAGAGGGCGCCGGCCTCGCTCACCGTCGGGTACCTGGCCCAAGAGGCCGAGCCGCAGGGGCGCGAGGTGCTGCGGGACTACCTGGCCCGGCGCACGGGCGTGGCCGAGGCCGAGGCCGAGCTGGAGCGGGCCACCGAGACGCTGTCGGGCGATCCCGCCTCCATCGAGGCTCACGCCGAGGCTCTTGAGCGCTTCCTGGCCCTCGGCGGCGACGACATCGAGGCCCGCATCGGCGCGGTGTTGGCATCGGTGGCGCTGCCGGCCGAACGCCTGGAGGTGGCGGTGGCCGATCTGTCGGGTGGCCAGCAGGCCCGGGCCGCGCTCGCCGCCGTGCTCATGTCCCGCTTCGACGTGCTGCTGCTCGATGAGCCGACCAACGACCTCGACTTCGCCGGCCTGGATCTCCTGGAACGTTTCTGCAGTTCTGTCCCCGGTGGGCTGGTGGTGATCAGCCACGATCGAGCCTTCCTCGACCGCACCGTCACGCGGGTCCTGGAGATCGAGGAGGACAGCCGTCGGGGCGCCGAGTTTGCGGGAGGCTGGAGCGACTGGCAGGAGGCGCGCGAGCTGGCCCGCAGCCAGGCCGGCGAGGCCTTCGTCGACTACCAGGCCAGTCGCAGCACCCTGCAGGCCCGGGTCCGCACCCAGCGGGACTGGGCCACCCACGGCGTGGCGAAGAGCAGGAAGAACCCGAAGGACCCCGACAAGTCGCTGCGGAAGCTCTCCGAGGACCGTACGGAGAAGCTGGCCGGAAAGGTGAGGATCAGCGAGCGGGCCCTCGAGCGGCTGGAGCGCGACAAGGTCGACAAGCCGTTCGAGCCGTGGCGGCTGCAGCTCTCCTTCGCCGGCGCCCGGCGTAGCGGGGACGTCGTGGCCCGCCTCGACGGCGCCGTGGTGCGTCGCGGTGACTTCACGCTCGGACCGGTGGACCTGCGGCTGGCCTGGCGGGACCGGCTGGCGGTGGTGGGGCAGAACGGGGGTGGCAAGTCGACCCTGCTGGCCGCTCTCCTGGGCGAGGCGGCGCTGGAGGAAGGCTCACGTCACCTGGGGCCGGGGGTGGTGGTGGGCACGATGGACCAGCGCCGGCGGACCTTCGCCGGCCCGCAGGCGCTGATCGGCGCCTTTGCCGTGGAGACGGGCCTGGAAGGGGCCGAGGCCCGGACGCTGCTGGCCAAGTTCGGCCTGACAGCCAGCCACGTGGGGCGGGCCGGAGCCGCTCTGTCTCCGGGCGAGCGCAGCCGGGCCGTGCTGGCCGCCCTGATGGCCCGGGGCGTGAACCTCCTGGTGCTCGACGAGCCCACCAACCACCTGGACGTGCCGGCCATCGAGCAGCTGGAGCAGGCCCTGGACGCCTTCGACGCCACCCTGGTCCTGGTCAGCCACGACCGGCGCCTGCTCGACAACACCCGCCTCACCCGCACCGTGCAGGTCGACGGCGGCCGGGTGGCCGAGGTGGCCTGATGGGACACCTGTGGACCGGCCGGGGCGACGACGGCACGACCGGGCTGTACCACGGCGGCCGGGTGCCGAAGGACGCCGCGGTGCCCGAGGCGCTCGGCAGCGTCGACGAGGCCCAGGCCGCCATCGGCGTGGCCCGGGCCGACGCCGTTGCCGGGTCGGTGCTGCACACCGTGCTCAGCCAGGTCTGCGGTCACCTGTACGTGGTGATGGCCGAGCTGGCCACCGCCCCGTCGAACCACGCCAAGCTGTTGGGCGGACGCAGCCGGGTAACACCGACCATGGTGGCGGCGGTCGAGACCTGGACCGACGAGGCCGCCGACCGCTTCCCGCCCCTCACCGACTTCGTGATCCCCGGCCAGCACCGGCTGGCCGCCCTGCTCGACGTGGGTCGCACGCTCGTCCGCCGGGCCGAGCGCCGGACGGTGGCCGTCGCCGCCCCGGGCTCGTCCGCCCTGCCTTACCTGAACCGCCTGTCCAGCCTGTTGTGGGCCCTGGCCCGGGCCGAGGAGGCCTCCACAGGCGGCGCCATCCTGGCCCGGGACCTGTGAGCCGGGCCACGCCAAAAACTTCCCCGCCTTCGACGGGGCCTACTGGCGCGCCAGAACGTTGCGGTCCGGCTGGGTCTACTGGCGCGCCAGTACATCGGGTTCAGGCGGCGGGGTGCCGGGACGCCGCTGCTCTCCGGGCTCGCAGCTCGGCGAAGGTCGCCGCCACGCGATGATGCTCGGCCCGCAGGCCCGGAGGCAGCCGGTCGACCTGCCTCTCGGACAGAGGCGGGACGCTGGTGCGCACGCACAGGGCGCCGTCGGGGCGCACCTCGGCCTGACGGAAGCGGACCAGGCGGACGAGGGCCTTGCCGAACGGGGCGTTCCGGCTGCTCGTCGGCCCGAGGCCGAGCGCCATGGACACCTCGAGCGGGTCCAGGGCCCAGCCCTCGGGCCGGCGGTCCAAGCCCCCGACGAGGTGACGGTGGAGGAGGTAGGTGCTGGGGCCGAGGGTCGGCAGCCAGAACCGCTCGGCGTACGGCGAGCGGGGATCGTGGCCGTCGCGGTCCAGGAACGGGTCGGACCAGGGCACGATGAGCAGGTGAGCGGCGCCGTCGGCGGCGGCACGAGGGGTAGGCCAGGGGACAGGATCAGGCATTGAGGACCTCCGAATCGCGGGAAGCAACGGGAGGGGGAAGCGCGTGGTCAACCTATATGAGTGCTTCTCATGGCGCAACATTGATCTTCGGCCAGCTATGCCGCCCCTCGCTGGCGTAACGTTCTTGGTCGATGGCTGCTCCTTTCGCCTGCTGCCGCCGGGCCGCGGCCGCCGTCCTCAGCCTCCTCGTCCTCGCCACCGGCTGTGGCGGCAGCGACAACGGCGGGGCCGTGGACACCGGCCGTGGTCAGGCGCCCCTGCGCCCCGGAGCCACGACCGTGCCGGCGGGGGCCACGGTGCTGACGGCCGACCTCACCGCCGCTGATGAGGTGCCCGGCCCGGGGGCCACGGGCGCCGGCGGCACCGTGCGCCTGGTGCTCTCGGCCGACGGCCAGGTGTGCGCCGGCATCACCACGACCAAGGGGCTGACGGCCACCGCCTCCCACGTGCACACCGGGGCCCGGGGGGTGGCCGGACCGGTGGTGGTCACGCTGCCCACGCCCACCGACGGACGCGCCGACGCCTGCGTACGCGCCGACCCGGCCGTGGTCGCCGAGGTGGTGGCCGAACCGGCCAACGCGTACGTCAACGTCCACACCCAGGCTCAGCCGACGGGCGCCGTCCGCGGCCAGCTCAGCCGCCCCTGAGCGTCCCCGGCCACGGGAAGAAAAAGCCGACCAGAGTTGTAGGGTTTAACCGTGCCCTCAATGCGAGACCTGCTCAGCACCGCCAAGGGGCGGATCACCGAGATCGACACCGACGAGGCGGAGCGGCGCATCGCCGCCAACCCCTCGGCCGTCGTGCTCGACGTGCGCGAAGCCGATGAGCACGACCAGGGCGCCCTGGTGGGAGCCGTCCACATCCCCCGCGGCTTCCTCGAGTCCCAGGTCGAGTCGAAGATCACCGACCGCGATGCCGAGGTGGTGGTCTACTGCGCGGGCGGAACCCGCTCGGCCTTTGCCGCCGACACGCTCCAGCAGCTCGGCTACACCAACGTGGCGTCTCTGGCCGGCGGCTTCGGCAAGTGGAAGAACGAGGGCAAGGACTGGAAGGCCCCGGCCACGCTGTCAGCCGAGCAGCGCAACCGCTACCAGCGCCACCTGCTCCTGCCCGAGGTGGCCGAGCAGGGCCAGCTGAAGATGCTCGACTCGAAGGTGCTACTGCTCGG
>JBBSHM010000081.1:0-11522 GCA_038253125.1 Acidimicrobiales bacterium | reverse complement strand
TTCCTGATGGCCCGGGGCAGCTCGGCGTGCAAGGCGGCGACGAAGCCTTGCCGGTCGACCGGCTTGGCGGCGGGCAGCTGGGGCCGGCAGACGAGGACCATGTAGGAGGCGAGGGCGTTGGTGCCCTGCCCGATCTGACGGTTCGACGTTGTGGCGTGGATCGGCCAGGTGCCGACCACCCGGAGCTTGGCAGCGATGATGGCGGAGAGCATCGCATCCCATGCCGTGGAGCTCGCTACACCGTCCCGCTCGGACTCGTCCTGCCGATGGGCATAGACAATGAGCATCGGGATGTCAGCAGCCATTGCCTCAGAGAGCGAGGAGAACGTCTCTGTAAAGCCCTCGATGAAATACTTGGTTGCCTTAGGAACTGAACCCTCGTGGCGGTGAGGGGCGGCGATTAGTTCATGAGCCTTTGGTGTTGCGACCGTAGCAAAAAGATCGGGATGCACGCTCCGCAGCGTCCGCCGTAGCCAGACATAGAAGTAGTCCGATAGATCGGCGTAGCCGATCTGGCCGAAATAGGGAGGATCGGTGGCTATGAGTGTAGACCGAACTACACGTTGACCGGCAGATCGAGCATCTGATTGGAAAACCTGCCCACTCGCTGAGAGTTGCGCCGCCTTAGCCGCAGCGGCAAGTGTAGTGGCGACCAGCCCGTTCCAGTTCGCCGCCTTTTCGCTGAAGGGATTCGACTCTGCGAAGTCCCAAACCATCGGGAGAGCGTGGCGACTAAAGGCTGGGTGGATACGCGTGCCAGTGAGGTTCAACTCGATACGGGACTGAGTCGAGCAGGCCATGGCGAGCTTGCTCACGCACAGCCCAAGTACAGACGAGGTCGTCTTGCAATAGATGGCGTCGCCCCCGTCGGTTTGGGTCCAAGTAGGAACGCTGGCAACCGCGTCCGCGAATGCCCCAAGAGTCACGAGCTGCCGGTTCGTGAAAAGGTCTGCTTGGGTCCTGATTCCATACAGACCAACATTGATCGTGGCCTTACCCACCAACTCGACCTCCGGCGCATCATGGGGCCTCTCGGCCGCATCAGGATTGCCCGCAGTTGGCGGTGAGATGTAGCGGCGACCTCGAGGCCCGTCCACCACAATGGCAAGTAGCTGTTGACCCAGCCGGCGCGTTCGCCCCTCTGCTCGTACGTGGCTGAGGGGGATCGGCTGACTGCAAACGATGCAGCGCGCAGCGGTCCGGCTCACCATCGTCCCGCTCAAGGTCGGCCCGCCTACCCCGGTCTTCACCTCGAAGCGCACGGGGTGACCCGGCCGCAGATCAGTCGGCTCGATCCACGTCAGCGCGCCCTTCTTCTTCGACAGCCAGAAGGAGCTGGCCAAGGGAGCCACAGCCTGGCAGCCGGGGTTGGGGCAGACCACGGTCCGGACCCAGAGCCACGCGATGATGGTGCCGCCGCCAGGGGGGTCGGGGTAGAGGTGGGCGACCTTGGCCCAAACCTCGGCCCGCACCCGTTCGGCGTAGTGGCGGCAGTCGGCCAGGAAGCCGTCGAGGGGGCCGCCGGTCATGCCCTTCAGCTGGCTGGGGTCGCCTACCAGCGCCGGCCGGCCGGCGACCTGGGGCAGCAGCTCGGTGAGGACCCGGGTGATGAGGACCGGGACGGGGTTGAGGTCGCTGCCGACGGCGGGCAGGCCCAGGCGCTGCGCTTCGATGAGGGTGGAGCCGCCGCCGCAGAAGGGGTCGAAGACCGTCGGCGGGTGGCCGTCGGTGGCCTCGAGGATCAGGGCCTTGGCCTCGGCCAGGGTGGCGTCGTCGGGGGGGCCGCCGTCGGGGGGGACGAGGCGCTTGATGAGCTCCTTCAGCTTCTCCCGGCCGGCCTCGTCGCCCGGGTCGTCGACGATGGTGGCGAACAGCAGGGCCCGCCACGCCGGGGTGGGCATGGGGGCGAACCACTTGTGGACGTTCTTGATGGTGCCGGTCTTGCGGTCCTTGTCGCGGCGGCAGGCGGCGCTGATCTCCTCGACGGGAAGGGTGACCTCGACCAGCTTGGCCATCAGGCCGCCCCCGGCTCGGTGGCCCGGTCCCAGTAGTCGGGCCACGACAGCATGGTGGCCGTGGTGTCGAACGGCAGGCTGACCCGCGCACCGAAGGGGCGCCACAGGTAGCGCACCCGGTCATACGCCGCCCCTTCGGGGCTGACGTCAACCATGGCCAGCAGCCAGGCGTCGGGGACGTTCAGGGCGTGGAGGATCTCGTTGCGGGTGACCATGAACGTCTCGGCTCCGCTGATGCGGCCCTTCACCTCGACGAAGCGGATGGCGCCGTCCGGGCCTTCGCTGCGCAGGTCGAACCCGGGGTTGTTCGGCGGCATCACCCTGACCATTCGGTCCAGCGCCTCCTCGGCCGCCACGACGGCGGCAACCGCCCGGTCCTCGACGGCCCGGCGGTCCAGGCTGAACATGGGCGGCTCGGCGGCGGGCTGGCCCTGGAGCTGGCGCAGGAGGCCGGCGGGCACCACCAGAGCAGCGCCGACCACCACCGGCGGGAGGGCGGCCAGCCGCTCGTCGCGCTCCAGGCTGGCCAGTCGGGTCTTCAGGCGGGCGCCCAGCTCGTCGGCCCGGGACCGGGCCCGGTCGGGGTTCATGCGGGGCTGGCGGCCGACCTCCGCCTGCTCGGCCAGCTCGGTGGCCCGGGCGTCCCAGTAGGCCACCTGGCGGGTCAGCCGCTCGCGCACCGCGGCCCGCACCTTGGCCACCCGGGTCACCACCTGGGCCCGCACCTCGGCCAGGTGGGCGGGCACCGCCACCTCCACGGCGTGGCCCACCGCCGCCCGCTCCACGCCCGAGCTCAGCCACGGGTCGTCGAGGAGGTCCTTCACGGCGGCGGCCTCGTCTTCGGTGGGCGGCCGGTGGTCGAGGTAGGGGGCGTAGCCGCCGTCGGCCGCCGTGCCGTCGGGGTAAAGCTCGACGAACTCGAAGCGGCGGGACACCACCCTCCTGCCGCCGGGGATCTCGTGGCCGTCGGTTATGGCGTGCTCGATCAGGACCAGCACCCGAGACCGGTCGCCGTCGTCGGCGTCGTCGACCAGCACGGTGCCGCGGCGCAGCGACGGGCCGAGCTGGGTCGTGGTCAGGTCGAGGACCGCCTCCACCAGGGGGTGGCCGGGAGCCAGCAGCTCGGCGGGAGTGCCCCCCTCCGGACGGGCCCGGCCGGGCTCGAAGGTGACCCGCTCGTAGCGGGGCACGATGACGCTGCGAGGGCCAGTGCCTCCCGCTCGGCCGGGCCGCTCGGGCCCACGGGCCGAAGCCGGCGCCGCCCTGACGGGCTCGGGCACCCGGGTGATCTCGAAGCGGTCGGTCTCCCGCTCGGCCATCCGCCCGCCCAGGCGGGTGAACGCCTGGATGAACCAGTCGCGGGTGTAGTGGGGCTGCAGGCGGCGGGCCTCGGCCTCCAGCAGGTCACGGCGGATGCGCTCGACGTCGGCCCGGCCCAGGACGTCGCCGGCCAAGGCCTGTTCAGCCACCAACTCGGTGAGGCCCTCGCCGACCGTGGCGTCGACCACCTCGTCCAGGCGGGCCCGCACGTCCGGGCGGTCGCCGTAGCGGACGGCCTCGATCAGCAGGTCACGCAGCGCCCGCCCGGGCAGGACGGTGCCGAGCACGTCCCAGACCTGGCCGCCCAGGGCGGCCCGCTGCTCGTCCAGCTTGGTCAGCAGGCGGGCGTAGACCTGCCCCTCACGGGTGTCCTCGGCCACCAGGTTCCACAGGTGGCACACCTGGTCCTGGCCGATGCGGTGGACCCGGCCGAACCGCTGCTCGATGCGGTTGGGGTTCCACGGCAGGTCGTAGTTGACGAGCAGGTGGGCCCGCTGGAGGTTCACGCCCTCACCGGCGGCGTCGGTGGCCACCAGGATCGTGCAGTCGGGGTCCTGGCGGAACAGCTCCTGGATGCGGCGCCGCTCCTCCCGTCGCACCCCGCCGTGGATGGCCACCACGGCGTCGTCGCGGCCCAGGAAGGTGCGCAGGCGGGATACGAGCTGGTTCAGGGTGTCCCGGTGCTCGGTGAAGACGATCAGCTTGCGCCGGTGCCCGTGCCCGTCGACCATCTCCGGGGTCCCGTCGAGAAGGCCGGCCAGCTCGGTCCACTTCCGGTCGGCACCGGAGCGGCGCACCCGTTCGGCCAGGGCCTCGAGGCGGGCCAGCGCGGCGATCTCGGCGTCCAGCTCGGCCAGCGTGCGGGCGGCGGTGGCGTCGTCGACGACCTGCTCCTCGAGGCGCTCCACCTCGTCGACGTCGAGGTCGTCGATGTCGTCCAGGTCGACCTCGGTGCCGTGGTCCTCGACGACGGTGGCGGGGCCGGCGGCCAGCAGGTCACGCCGGTCGCGGAGGCGCTGGTGGCGCCGGGCCAGCGACTGGTAGATGGCCTCGGGTGAGGAGGCCAGCCGGCGCTGGAGGACGGTGGCGGCGAAGCCCACCCGGTTGCCCCGCCGGCCCTCGCCCTCTCGGGACAGGCGGTCGGCCCGGTTCATCTCCTCTCGCACGTAGTCACTCACCTGCTCGTACAGCAGGGCCTCCAGCGGTGAGAGGGGATAGGTGACCGTGGTGGCCCGGCGCTCGGGGAACAGCGGGCGGCCGTCGAAGCGCAGCAGCTTCTCCTTCACCATCCGGCGCATCAGGTCCGAGACGTCAGGGGTCGCTTCACCGGTGGCTCGGCCCTCGAAGCGGTCGGGGTCGAGCAGGGCCAGGAACAGCTGGAAGTCCTCGTCCTTGCCGTCATGCGGCGTCGCCGTCATCAGCAGGAGGTGGCGCGAGACCTGGCCGAGCGCCTTGCCCAGCCGGTAGCGGCGGGTCTCCTTCACCTCGTTGCCGAAGCGGTGGGCCGACATCCGGTGGGCCTCGTCGACCACCACCAGATCCCACTCGGTTCGCAGCAGCCGTTCGACCAGGTCGTCGTTGCGGGACAGGTGGTCGAGCCGGGCGATGAGCAGGCCGTGCTCGACGAAGGGATCAGCGGTGGTTGAGGCTTCGATCATGTCCCGGGTCAGGATCGAGAAGGCGAGACCGAAGCGGTCGGACATCTCGTCCTGCCACTGGTTCACCAGGCTGCCCGGGGCCACGATCAGGCATCGCTTCAGGTCGCCCCGCAGCGCCAGCTCCTTGATGTAGAGCCCGGCCATGATCGTCTTGCCGGCCCCGGGGTCGTCGCACAGGGCGAAGCGCAGCGGGTGGCGGGGCAGCATCACCCCGTAGACGGCTTGGATCTGGTGGGGCAGCGGCTCCAGCACGCTGAGGTGCACGGCGAGCCGCGGGTCGAACAGGTAGGCCAGCTGGATGCGCCGGGCCTCGGCAGCCAGCCGGAACTCGCCCCCGTCGGCGTCGAAGGTCCAGCTGCTGGCGGCCCCGTCGATCTCCAGCCGGGCCTCGTGGCTGCGGTAGACAAGCTCGTCGGCCACCGTCCCGTTCGCCCGCCGGTAGGTGAGCGTAAGGGCGTCGGCCCCGAACCAGTCGGTCTGGACGACGGTGACGGCCTCGCCAGCGGCGATCCCGTGTACAGCGGAGCCGGGCTTGAGGTCTTCGAGCCGCCCCGTCACAGAGCGACAGTACCAACGGTGCTCTCGCCGGGGACGAAGGCACTGGTCTTCGAGGCCGTACGTTTGATGCTGTTCAGACGCGCTGCACCGTGACCCGCCGCGCCTCGGCCTCGGACAGCAGGCGACCCAGGTCGTTGACATCGCTCGTGACGAGGACGACGTCGTCGGCGGAGGCCTGGTCGACCGCGACGGCGGCGACGACGAGCGCATCGACCCCCGAAGGCGGCCGGGCGGGCCTCACCGCCACGACCGCGGTGCGGAGCCGGCCGGCGGCGAAGCCCAGTCCCGCGTCGATGTCAGCGATCCTGGTGAGCTCCAGCAGTCGACGCACGTGAAAGTCGCGCTGAGGATGACCCGTCAGGAGGCCCTCGGCTAGGACTCCGGCGGGAACGACGAGATCCTCGGCCTCGCTCCGAAGCGCCCTCAGGCGGGCCCGCGCCCGCTCGTCGACGGGAGCGAGGGCGGACACCGCGCCGCTGTCCAGGACGGCGATCATCCCGTGGCGCGGCCCGCATGAGTCCGGAGCGCAGCCGGGCGCGCCGACCGCATCCACGTCTCCGCTTCGGCAACCGCACCTGGCGACGGCGCCCCATGGGCGGCGTCGAGCTCGTCGAGCCAGGCGTCGAGCCGGGCCATGCGGCTACGCCGCTCCAGCTCGACCACCAGCGCCTGTTGGGTCAGCGCCGAGACGTTGACCCCCGCTGACCGAGCCTGCTCATCGAGGTCGTCGGGAAGGCTGATGTTCCGCCGCGCCATACACACAAGTTACACCTCTGGTTGATTG
Organism: Acidimicrobiales bacterium; assembly: GCA_038253125.1. GTDB lineage: Bacteria > Actinomycetota > Acidimicrobiia > Acidimicrobiales > JAUJNH01 > JAUJNH01. The sequence goes on along the minus strand of JBBSHM010000081.1, from coordinate 5,187 downwards.
GCCGAAGAGCAGACTGGTCTACCCTGATTGCGTGACCGTCGTGCTCACCCCCATCGACGCGGTGGCCGGGCTGGCCGAAGCCATCGAGGCGCGCCACGCCGCCGGCCTCGACCGCTACGACGAGTGGTGGGAAGGGGTTTACCGCATCGTGACCGGGCCTTCTCCTGAGCATGGCCGCCTCGCGGCCTGGCTGGCGCGTGCCCTGTGGGCCCCGTCGGCGGCCGTGGGCCTCCACGTCGCCGCCCCCATCAACATCGGAACCGACAAGGCCGACTGCCGGGTGCCCGACATCGGGGTGTACCGCCCCGAAACCGAGCGCACGTCGCCGGCCTTCCTCGCCACCGCGGCGTTGGTCGTCGAGCTCCTCTCACCCGGCGAGGTCGCCGGGGCCAAGCTCGGCTTCTACCAGGGCCACGGGATCGAGGAAGTGCTGGAGGTCGACGTCGCCACGGTTCGAGCCCGGCTGCTCGTCCGGCCCGACGGCACCACCGACCCGGCCGAGCCCTGGACCGAGGCGTCGGCGAGTCGGGTCATCCTGGGTCTCCTGATCGCCGACGGCGCGGTCGAAGTCAACGGCGAGCGCTATAGCTGAGGCTAGGCCGAGGCCATCGGTTACCACCCGGAAGTCACGCCCCGGCCGCTACACCAGGACGTAGCCGCGGATGCCCTCGTTCACCCAGCCGTTGGCCAGGCGGGCCTGGACGTCGCCGTTGTCGGCCGTCAGGTAGACGACGCCGTCCTTGCTCATCCGGAACAGCGGCGTGGTGCCGGGCGCCGGCGCCGGGTACAGGTAGCCCGTTGTGCTCTCGGTGACGGCTCCCTTGCTCACCAGCGCACGGCGTTCGGCTTCGTCGAAGGTGAAGACGTGCCGGCCGTCGGGCTTCTTCACCCGGTAGAGGGGCACGGTGCCTGGGGTCTTGGCGCTGAGGACCTTGCCGGCCGCGCCCTGGTCCACCAGGCCGGCGGCGCCGAGGCTTACCGCGTCCTTCGCATCTGCGCTGTAGACGTAGTCGGACAGGGCGGGGTCGAAGAAGCGGCGGAGCGGCACCCCGGGGGCCACCGGGCCGACCGGTGCCGTCGGCCCGCCGCCGGGGGCCGGGACCGTGACCGGCGTGACCGGCGGCGCCTCCTCGACCCCGACCGGCCCGGTCACATCCGGTCCGGCCGGCAGGGCAGCGTTGCCGATGACCTTGGGGAGGCCCTTCTTCGACCGGGCCGGGCCGGTCGGCCTCGAGGTGACATACGAGCGGGCGCCGGCAACCAGGCCAAGCAGCAGGATCCCGGCCAGCACACCCCGCAGCAGCACAGCGGGCAGCGACCCCTTGGGCTGAGCCCGGCCGGAGAGGCTGGCCACCCGCACCATCGACTCGAGGCGGACCGTGTATGAAGCCGGAGTGCCCTTGCCGAGCAGTCGGCGGTGCGTCGGCTTGACCATCACCGCCAGCGAGGTCGAGGTCGCCGCCGGCACCAGCACCGCATCCTCGGCCAACTTGACGGCCAGGGCGCCGTCGGGGCTGTCGGCGCTGGTCCGCACGACGATCGGGATGTTGCCGTCGTTGGTGATGTCGACCCGGGCCCGGCCCCGGGTGCGCAGCTCCAGGGTGGGAGGCTCCAGCCTGGCCGTGAACGACTCGAAGGCCACCAGGTCGACGGTGCCGTCGACCACCTCCTCGGCGTCGGGGTCGGCCCGGGCGCGGAGCCGAACCGAGAAGGGCATCGGGCCGGCCGGCAGGTCGCCGGTGCGGGGCGGGCGCAGCACCAGGCGGACCGTCCCCGAGTCTCCAGGCAGGAGGCGGACCACCGCCGGGTCCAGGAAAGCCCAGGGCGAGACCGAGCCGGTCAGCTCCAGGTCGTAAGACTCGTACTTGGCGCCGGTGTTGTAGACCAGAACTTGGACCTCGGACTCCTCGCCCGGCTGGGCGTCGACCGAGGGCGTCGCCAGCTCCACGAGTCCGGCCACGGTGCACCGAGGCTAGCGGCCTGGCCGGTCGGCCTCCCCGGCGGCTCCTCAGGTCGGGGCGAACAGCTTGGCCAGCGGGCTCGAGTCGAGGTTGGCCAGGAGGTCGAGGGGGTCCCGGTAGACAGCGACGGCGCCAGCGGCCTCCAGCTCGGCCCGGCCCACCCCGCCGGTCAGCACGCACAGGCAGCTGAGGCCGGCCCGCCGGGCGGCCTTCACGTCCCAGACCGTGTCGCCCACCACGACGGCGCTCGAATCGCCCCCAGACTTGTCGAGCGCCACCTCGAAGACCTCGGGCTCGGGCTTGGCCTCGCCGACATCGGCGGAGCTGGTCACATGCGTCACGGCGTCACCAGCGCCCACCGCCTCGACCAGGGCGTCGACGTCCTGCTCCTCCGAGGACGAGGCGTAGACCACCTGCACACCCCTGGCCGCCACCGCCCTGACCAGATCGGCCGCACCCGGCAGCGGTCGGATCTCCGGCTTCAGGGGGTCGAAGTGGCGCCGCCAGGCGTCCTTCAACGGCTGGTGGTCGATGGCGTCACCGACCAGCTCCGCCAGCAGCTGGCTCGAGCCCATGCCGATGTGCATGTGCACCCAGGCCGTCGGGATGTCGTGACCGTTCTCCAACAGGGCCCGCCGCCAGGCCAGGGTGTGGAGGTAGTTGGTGTCGACGAGCGTGCCGTCGAGGTCGAAGAGCACCGTCGGGAGGGCCATGGCAGTGGTCACTACCCGTCAGGCGGTCTTGGCCACCTCGGATATGAAGGCGCTGGCCCGATCCTCGATGAGCCTGGCGTCGTGGTCCAGGGTGGCCACGTGGAAGCTGCGCTCCAGCGCGACCCGCTGCACAGGGCCGGTCACCCCGGCGGCCAGCACGTCGGAGGAGCCCGGGTCGACCACGTGGTCCTCGGCGCTGGTGAAGATCAGGACCGGGCAGGTGATGCGCCCCAACTCGTCGACCAGCGTCTGACAGCGCTCGATGTACGACACCAGAGCCTTGACCGGGGTGGCGGCGTAGGCCAGCTCCTCGACGTTCTCCTTGGCGATGTCGCCGCCGATGGCCGGGATGGTGGTGACCCCCTCCTCGGCCAGCCCCCGCACGACCTGGACCACCGAATCGGGAGGCGGCGCCACCTGCGGGTTGATGACCACCAGGGCGGCGGGCTCTTGCTCGACGGCCAGAACGGTGGCCAGGGTCCCGCCCATGGACAGACCCACCACCACCACACGCTCGCACCGTGACGCGAGGTCGGCGTAGGCGGCCGACGCCGCCCGGTACCAGTCGTCGAAGCGGGTGGGCACCAGGTCTTCGATGGCCGTGCCGTGCCCGGGCAGCAGCGGCAGCTCGACGCTGTGCCCCTCCTCGGCGAAGCGGACAGCCAGCGGCCGCAGGGCCTGGGGCGAGCCGGTGAAGCCGTGCAGCACGAGTACGCCGGTGGGGCCGTTCGGGAACGAGGCCGGCTTCACGTCGGCAGGGGTCGTGCTCACACCGCCAATCTAGGAGGGGCCACGGGGCTTGCGAACCGGCGGACCGGCTACGGTGCGCCGCCATGGCCTACCCCTTCCTCAGCGAGGAGTGGATCGCCGCCGCCCGGGAGATCCGGTCGCGCCATGAGGCTCAGACACCGGCCATCCCGGCTTCGGTGCGGGCCAACCTGAACATCAACGAGGTGCCGTTCGGCGAAGGGTCGCTGCAGGCCCACCTGGACACCTCGTCCGGCACGATGGAGATGGACCTCGGCCACCTGGAGGTCGTCGACGTCACCCTGACGATGGACTACGCCACCGCCAAGAGTTTCGTGGTCGACCAGGATCAGACGGCGATCGTGCAGGCGATCATGGGCGGCAGGGTCAGGATCCAGGGCGACCTCTCCAAGCTGATGGCCATGGCCGCCGTCGGGCATGCTGGCACGGCTGGCACCGCCGGGTTGCCCTCCGAGGCGGCCGTGCTGGCCGGCACCGTCGCCGCCGAGATGAAGGCCATCACCGACTGAGCTTCGGTCTCAGCGCGTGTAGACCGCGGCGCCCGAGCCCCGCTTGACCTTGGCCCCGGCGGCGGGCTGAGAGCTGAAGGCCGTGCCGCCGGGCGGCCCGTAGACGGCGTTGACCTGGAGGCCGACCGCGCTCAACACCTGCTGGGCAGCGGCGACGGCCTGACCGGAGACCGAGGGAACGGTGACCAGGTCAGGGCCCTTGGAGACGTTGACGGCCACCGCCAGCCCAGGCCGTACGTCGGTCCCCGGCAGCGGGTTGGTGCCGATCACCGTGCCGGCCGGGACCTGGTCGTCGAACGTCTCGAACCGGGTGCCCGTCAGGCCGACATCGCTGAGGGCGGCGGTGGCCTGGTCGAAGGTCCTGCCGGCCAGGTCGGGCACCGGTCGGGCGGGAGGTCCGGCCGAAACCGAGAGCGTGACGGTGGCGCCCCGGGGCACCTTGGCGCCGGGCGGCGGGTCTATGGCCAGCAGCGTGCCGACAGCGACGGTGTCGGAATCGACCGGCTTCTTCAGGACGTTCAGGCCCTGGCGGGTCAGCTCGGCCTCGACCTGCTCGACCGGGCGGGAAGCGACGGCCGGCAGCACCCGGGGCTCCGGCCCGTCGGAGAGCGTTACCGTCACCGCCCGGCCCTGGCGCTGGCGGGCCGGGCGGGACGACAGCACCTGGCCGACCGGGGCGGACTCGCTGGCGGCCCGCTCACCCTCGTGCAGCCGCAGGTGGGCCGCCCGGAGTCGGGACGCGGCGTCGTCGCGGCTGAGACCGATGATGGCCGGCACATCGACGGTGGGCCGCCACGGCTGGATGATGGCGGCGGCCGCGGCCAGGCCGGCGACGAGGATGATGAGCAGCGCCAGGAGCAGGACCAGTCGGCTCGGGCGCCGCCGGCGGGCCGGGGGGTCGGGCACCGACGGCGGGGCATCGGCCCGGTCCACGTCAGCGTCGTACAGGGTGGCGCCACCGGGGCTGGCGTCATAGGGGCTGGCGTCGTAGGGGCTGGCGTCGTAGGGGCCGGCGTCATCAGGGCCGGCGTCGTAGGGCGGTAGCGGTGCTGTGGGGTGGACCTGTGCGGTGGGCTCAGCCGGCCTGGTGGGGTGGAGCGGGGCGGTGCCGGCTCGGGCGGTTCGGTCGGCGCCGTTCAGGGGGGCGAGCGGCAGGGGCGTCGGGCGGTCGAGGCGGGCGGCGGCCGCCTTGAGCATACGGCCGAACCCGGCAGCGTCGACCCGGTCTTCGCGGTC
>JBBSHM010000080.1:0-11849 GCA_038253125.1 Acidimicrobiales bacterium | reverse complement strand
CGACGACGGGCACGTCGACGGCCCGCACCAGGTCAGGGTCCACCACCAGGCGCAGCCCGGCACCCGACTCCGACTGGCCCGGCTCCGACTGCCCCGACACCGTCTGCTCCGACTCCGACTGGCCCGACACCGACTGCCCCGACATCTCTGCCAGGCGCCGGGCCACCTCCTCGATGGCCACCGAAGCCCCGGAGCAGACGTTGTAAGCCTCGCCGGGCGAGCCGGCCACCGCCAGCCGCCGGTAGGCCCGCACCACGTCCTCGACGTCAAGCAGGTCGCGCCGGGCCGAGAGGTTGCCGACCCGCACGTGGCCGGTCCCCGACGCCGCCGCCTCGACCATGCGACGAGCCAGGGCGGGCACCACGAAAGACGGGTGCTGGCCCGGACCGGTGTGGTTGAACGAGCGGGTGATGACGACACCGGTGCCGTTGGCCCGGTGGGCCTGGAGGGCAACCACCTCGGCCGCCGCTTTTGAGGCACCGTAGGGCGTCATCGGGCGCAGGATCAGCTCCTCTCGCAGCGGCAGATCGGCCGGCGAGAAGGCCCCGTAGGCGTCGGCCGAGCCGACGACCAGGATGCGGGCGACGCCGGCCCGCCGGCAGGCCTCGAGGACGGCGGCGGTGCCGCCCACGTTCACCCTGACCGCCTCGGTCGGGTTCTTCCACGAGTCGCCCACGTGGGCCCACCCGGCCAGGTGGTAGACGACATCGGGTGCGGCGGCGGCGACTTCGGCGGCCACCGCCGCCTCATCGGCGATGTCGATCCCCTCGACCAGGCTCGCCACCTCGTCGCCCTCGTCCTGCAGGTGGGCTGTCAGGTGCCGCCCGACGAAGCCCCCGGCGCCGGTGACAAAGGCGCGCATCCCAGGCGACCCTAGAGGGCGTCTGCCGCTCCGTTAGCCTTCCCCGGCCCACGGTGGGCGCGAAGGATGGTGCAAGGTGCAGACATCGATGGGGTCCGCGACCTCGGCCCAGGTGAGACTCGGTTGACCGCGACGGTCTCCGAGCAGGCACCGGCGACCCCGGCCACGCCCGCGGCGAGGCCCCGACGGGTGCCGCCGCTGCTGTCCGACGGTCACGGCCATCCAGACGGGCCGCACGGCCGCATCGGGTCCCGGGACCTGGCCGCGCTGGCCGGCCTGGTCGTCCTCCTCGCCTTCCTGTGGGGCCGGGCACGCGGGGTCATCTTCTGGGTGGACGAGGGGATATCGGTTGGGATCTCATCGCACTCGTTCACCTCGATACCCGGCATCCTGCGCCAGGACGGCTCGCCGCCGCTGTACTACCTCCTACTGCACGTCTGGATGGCGATCTTCGGGTCTTCCGAGGCGGCAACCCACATCCTGTCGCTGGGCTTCGCCCTAGCCACCGTCCCAGCCGCCCTGTGGGCCGGGTGGAGCCTGTTCGGCCGCCGCGTGGGCTGGACGTTCGTCACGCTCATGGCGCTCAGCCCGTTCGTGGCCTACTACGCCAACGAGACCCGGATGTACGCGCTGGTGGTCCTGCTGGCCCTCCTGGCCACCGCCACCTTCGCCCACGTCTTCGTCTTTCGGCGCCGGCGGTACATCCCCGCCTTCGGGGTCTTCCTGGCCCTGCTCATGTACACCCACAACTGGGGGCTCTTCTTCGGGGTGGGCGCCGGCAGCGCCGCTCTCCTCTGCGCCCTGCTGGCCAAGGACCGCCTGAGGGTCATCCTCGACGCCTTCATCGCCTTTGGCGCCGCTGCCCTGCTGTATCTGCCGTGGGTGCCGATCCTGCTCGCCCAGATCGCCCACACCGGCGCTCCGTTCTCGAAGCGGCCGACGCTCGACCAGGTGCGCGACGACGTCATCACCCTCGTCGGGTCCAAGGAGGCGACCGTGGCCCTGGGCCTCGGTGCCGCCATGGGGCTCGCCGTCCTGCTCCAACGGCCGTTGAAGCGGGCAGGGTTGACCGTCGTTGCGATCGCCGCCGTGCCGGTGGTGGCGCTGGCCCTCGCCTGGCTCGTCTCCCGGCACGACTCGGTGTGGCAGGCGCGCTATCTGGCGGTGGCGGTCGCCCCGATAGCCCTGGTGCTCGCCGTCGGCGTGGCCCAAGGCGGGCGGGTGGCCGTGGCCGGCCTGGCCGTGTACGCGTTCATGGCGGCGCCGATCGATGTGAAGCAGCTGCCCACCCAGAAGAGCGATGTGAAGCTGGTCTCCCAGCAGTTCGGCCCGCAGCTCCAGCCCGGCGACCTGGTGGTCACCGACTTCGGCCGGGTCCCCCTGCTGTCCTACTACCTGCCGCCTGGCCTGCGCTACGCCGAGGCCCCCGGGCTGGTGGCCGATGACCGACGGTCGGACCAGCGTGACGGGACCGCCCGGCTGCGGGCCGCCGACCCAAGCGTGACGCTTCCGCCGCTGGTTGCGCCCCTTGCCGTCGGCGGCCACGTGCTCGTGGTGTGCACACCGATCGGGCTCCTCGGCTTCGACGACACCGAGTTCGTGAAGCTCATCTTCCAGCGCTGTGACCAAGCCGAGAAGCTGATGGAGCAAACGCCTGGCCTGCGCCTCTCCGACCACTACGACCCCGATCCGAAGCTGGAGATGGTTCACGCCCCGGTGCAGGCCCGCCTGTTCACCAAGGTCCCCTCAAGCTGACGGGCCAGGTCCCCGCCCTCCAGGGGTCAGGGGCGGTTGCCGTCGCCACCGGTGACCGCAGCCAGGTAGCCCCTGGGCGAGGCGCCGTCATGGGGCAGCCGGTCCTGCCAGTAGGCCAGGGTGCCAAGCATCGTCGTCAGGACGGCCGCCGCGGCCAGGCCGCCCACCGCCCACCGCCACCGGCTGCACCAGACGGTGGCGAACAGCGCGGCCAGCGGCACGGCGAGGACGGCGCCGACGTCCACGAAGCCCCGTTGGCCGAAACCGTCGCCCAGGGGCCAGGCGCCCCAGCTGGCCAGCAGGTAGGTCTGCAGGAGCAGGCTCAGGGCCACGGGCCAGAACCACTCCCGGGCCCGGCGCCACAGCGCAACCAGGCCGGGCGCCACCAGGAACAGGACGGGGGCGTAGGGCAGCAGGCCGTGGGGCCTGAAGGAGTAGAGCACGCGCCACTGGGGGTGGAGGAACGAGAACCTCTCATCCTGCCGATAGGAGAAGAGCAGCACGTGGCCGGCGGCGAACCGCCAGGCCAGCAGGTTGGCCAGGACCAGTGGCACGGAGGCGGCAGCGGCGAGTAGGCCCGGGCGCCAGTGGCAGCGCAGGTGCCGGGCCCGAGCCCGCAGGCTGGGCCGATCGACAACCCCGAGGAGCACCAGCGGGACAAGGGCCACGACGTTCGCCGGCCGGATGCACAGGACCAGGCCGGCGGCAAGACCCAGCTCGACGGCCCGGCGCGGCGATGCCGGCCGCTCCCTCCAGCGGACCGAAGCCAGCAGGGTGAGGCTCACCGCGGCGAAGGAGAACGCGTGGCTGTAGGACGAGTCGAAGGCCAGGTAGTGGAGCAGGCTGGTACCAAAGGCCACGCACACGAGCGCAGCAGCGGTGGGGCCGTCGCCGAACCGGCGCAGCAGGAGGCGCCGGAGGGCGAGCAGGCCGATGATCCCCCAGGCGATCGCCCCCAGGCCGAAGGCGATCTCCTCGCTGCGGCTGTAGCCGTCGGCCCGCTCGCCCCGCACCACGGCCACCTCGTGGCCGACGACGAAGAAAGGCAGACCGAGGACAGCCTCGCCAGGCGAGTACTTGTCAAGGTACCGGCCGCTGTCGGACCGGTAGCTCAGGCCGCTCAGGCCGACGAGCTCGGGGGTCTTCAGGTGACGACGCACCAGGGTGGCGAACGATGCGTCGTGGTCGACGAGGTAGGCGGTCAGGTAGGCGTAGTAGCCCTCGCCGTCACCCTTCACGACATGCGGCGGCAGTGACGGCTTGTTCAGCCGGGCGAAGCCCAGCAGGGCCACAACCGCGACCAGCACGACCACCGCGGCCGACCAGCCGGCCCGGCCACGGGTGCCGGATGAGCGTCTCAGCTGATCGTCTTGGTGAAGGCCACGACCTGACGTCCGGCGGTGGCGGCGCTGCTCGGGGTGGGGAGGGCCGTGAAGCGGGGGTCGGCCTGGAGGGTGGTCCTCCACTGAGTGCACCGCAGCTCCATCTGGTCGAACCAGGCCACGCCGGGAGGGCCGCTGCCCGGGGCCGCGCACAGCAGGAGCACATCGGAGCCGACCCGGGCGGCTTCCAGCTCGGGCTCGAGGGCCGCGGCCGGGCTGGTCCGGTTCATGCGGCTCAGCGCGTCGCGCCAGTCGGCGACGCCGGGCTCGGCCACCGGTCCGATGGCGGTGGAGTAGCGCAGGCCGGCGGGCAGGTAGTAGGACAGCACCGGCACCTCCTCCATCTGCACGGCCAGGACCAGGTCGCCTGGGTGCAGGATGGGGGCCACCGCCTGGGCCAGCGGCTTGATGGCCGCCTTCTGGGACAACGTGTCCGGCGGACGCAGCCCGCTGATCCGGGCGAAGGGCTGCAGCCACACGACCAGGATCAGCGCCATCGCCAGGGCTCCCCGGCCCCCGGCCCGGGCCAGGCCCAGCGCGGCGAGCAGCAGAATGGCCGGCGCGCAGACAGCCAGGTAGCGGGTGGCCCACGACGGGCTGACCTGAGCCCCCAGCCACCCGATGCCGATCGGGACACCGGCCGCCACGGCCAGGGCGACGGCGGCCGGTCGCAACTCGCGGTCCCGGCGCAGGAGCGCCCACAGCGCCGGCCCACCCACCAGCAGCAGCGCCACGAGGACCCGCTCATGGCGATCGCTCAGCACGTCGTCGATCACCGAGATCGCCTCGCGAGGCGTGGGCCGGCTCGACCACGGCGCACCGGTGTGGACCCGCTGGTACGCCAGCGTGGGCAGCCAGGGGAGGTAGGCCAGGCCGACGAGGCCGAAGCTGACGGCGGCGTCGAGCCAGAACCGCCGCCGGTTCGCAGCCGCCGCCGCGCACGGGACGAGGGCGACGGCCAGGGCGGCGGCCAGCCACAGGCCCCAGTTGTGGGTGTACAGCACGAGCGCCAGGGCGGCCACGAAAGGCCACTGGTACTGGCGCCGGCCAAAGGCGAAGGCGTGGAGGAAGCAGGCAGTGGCAACGAGCGACAGCAGAGAGGCCAGGGCGTACATCCGGGTCTCGTTGGCGAAGAAGGCGAGGAAGGGGCTGAGGGCTACGAGGGCGGCGAAGGTCCAGCCGACCCGGCGCCCGAACAGGCTCCACCCGGCCCACAGCGCCATCGGGATAGCCAGCAGCGAGATGCCCAGGGACAGGGCGTGGGTGGCCGCCTCGGAGGACCCGAACAGCGCCATCCACCCGTGGAGCAGGTAGTAGTACGCGGGCGGCGACCCGTCCTGGCGCATCAGCCCCGATATCTGACCCAGTGGGTGCGATGCCAGCCCCACCGAGATGCCCTCGTCGATCCACAGCCAGCTTCTGAGCTCTCCGATCCGCAGCGCGAAGGCCACCGCCACAAGCGAGATCAGCAGCGCCGCCCCGGCTACCCGGCGATAGGTCAGGAGCCCGTACGCTCCTCGTGGTAGTCCTTCTCAACGTTGACCACCCAGACGTCATGCGGCGGCTGATGGCCCAGGATGTTCTCGACGCTCAGCATCGCCGTGAGCATCGAGTGGTCCTGGTTGTTGTACTTGTGCATGCCGTTGCGGCCGACGGGGTGGACGTTCGGGGTGTTGGCGGCCAGCCAATCCCGCATGACCTGCAGGTTGGCCTTGTAGGTGGCGTCGTAAAAGGGGTACGCCTTGGGCATCCGCACCACGTAACCCTCCTCGACCACGTTCGGGTCGACCAGGCCGAGCTGGGCCAGCTCGCGCTTGCCCCGGGCGATCAGGTCCTCGTCGGGAGCGGTCCACAGCTCGTCGCCCTCGAACACGAAGTACTCGAGTCCGAGGCAGGTGCGGCCGTCCTTGACCAGGTACGGCGACCACGAGCCGAAGTTCTGGATGCGGCCGACCTTCACCTCGGGGGCGTGGATGTAGATCCAGTTGTCCGGGAAGCCGGCCGCCTCGGGAACGACCAGGGCCACGGTCAGGAAGTCGCGGTAGCCGAGGCGGTCGGCGGCGGCCAGCACCTCGGCCGGCGGGGACGGGTCCATCGCCTTCAGCAGGGCCGTGAACGGCATCGACGACACCACGTCGGAGCACGGGTAGTCGGTCTCGCCCCCGCCTTTGGTGGAGCCCACCACCGAGACGGCCCTGCCGCCCTCGTGGCGGATCTTCTTGACCTTGGTCTCGAACACGACCTTTGAGCCCTGGGCCTGCACCAGCTCGGTGCACTTCTCCCACATCTGGCCCGGGCCGTACTTCGGGTACTGGAACTCCTCGATCAGCGAGGTGATGTCCTTCTGGTTCCGCTTCGGCAGGACGGCGTTGACGATGGCGCTCACCAGGTTCAGGTTCTTGATGCGCTGGGCTGCCCAGTCGGCCTGGATCTTCTCGGCGGGCACCCCCCACAGCTTCTCGGTGTAGGTCTTGAAGAAGGTGCGGTAAAGGCGCCAGCCAAAGGCGTTGGCCGTCCAGCCCTCGAAGCTCTGGGTCTCCTTCGGCGGCCGCACCCGCACCCACAGGTACGACAGCACGCACAGGACGGACTCGACGATGCCCAGGTTCTTCAGGGCGTTGATCGGCTTGAGGGGGTAGTCGTAGTACTTGCCCTTGTAGAAGATCCGGCTCATGCGGGGCCGCAGCAGGAAGTCCTCGTCCGGCAGGATCTCGTGCCACAGCTTCTCCACCCGGCTCACCTTGGTGAAGAAGCGGTGGCCGCCGATGTCGAAGCGCCAGCCTTCACGCTTGGCGGTGCGGCTGATCCCGCCCACCACGGTGTCGCCCTCGAGGATGGTGGCGGTGACGCCCGCCTTGCCCAGCTCGTAGGCGGCGGTGAGGCCCGCCGGCCCTGCTCCGATGATGACGACCTCTCCCGAGGCCCCGTGCGTCTGATCGTTCGCTGACATGTGGGACCGATCCTACCGTGGCGGGTTGCTCCGGCCTTGGACGCCTCAGCCGGTGGCGGCACGGCGGTAGAGCGAGGCCAGACCCTCGGCGCAGGCCGGCCAGGTGAAGGACGCGGCGTGGGTCCGCCCGGCCGCCACCACCGCCTGGCGGGCCGGTCCGTCCAGGGCCAGAGCGGCGGCGAGGGCGCCGGCGAGCCCGTCGACGTCGCCCACCGGGACGAGAGGGATGGCAGCACCGAGGACCTCGGGGAGTGAGCCGGCGTCGGTGGCCACCACGGGAACCCCGGCGGCCATGGCCTCGAGCGGTGGGAGGCCGAAGCCCTCGTAGCGCGACGGGTAGGCCAGCACGGCGGCGCCGGCCAGGAGGTCGTCACGCTCCCGGTCGGGCAGCCACCCGGTGAGCCGGACCCGGTTCCGGGACGCAGCCGGAAGGCCGTCTAGGGCCTCGTCCAAGGCGGCCGACCCCCAGCCCGCCCGGCCGGCGACGACCAGCCCGAGGTCCGGATCGTCGGCGGCGAGGGCGGCGAAGGCCTGCACCAGCTCCGGGTACGCCTTGCGGGGCTCGACGGTGCCGATGGCCAGCACGTAGCGCTCGGCGCCCACCGCGGCCCGGCCGCGGGCGGCGTCGCCGCCGCTCACCCTGGGAGTGCCGTGGGCCACGGCGAACACCCGCTCGGCCGGGACGCCCAGAAGCTCGACCACCTCGTCGGCCACGAACCTCGACGGGGTGTGGACCCAGGCCCCCCGGGCGACGGCGGCCCGCACCAGGGCCGGGAAGGCGGCGGCGTCCTCCTCGACCATCTGCGGGAAGCGGACCGCCGTGAGGTCGTGGACGGTGACGACCACGCCGCCGCCGCGCACAGGGGGAGCGACGAAGCTGGTGCCGTGGGCGACGTCGGCCCGACCGGCGAACCACTCGAGCGGCGGCAGGGACGAGCGCAGCCAGGCCGCCCGGACCAGGCGGGCCGGCACGGCGATGCCAGCCGGCCTCACCCCTGCCGGCAGGACGCGCCGCCACGCCCCCCGCCCCCGGAACGTGAGGGCGTAGGCCCCGACGTCCAGGTCATCCCGGTCGGCCAGCGCCCCGAGCAGCTCGGCCACGAAGGTCCCGACCCCGCTGCGCTGGCCCGCCAGGGTGACCAGGGGCGTGGCGTCCAGCGCGACGCGAAATCGGGCACCGGCCATGGGGCGCCATGATTGCCGGTCGGTCGGCCAGTACAATGAGATCTGGTGCGGCACAGGCGGGTGGCGGTCGGCGTGCTCGGCATCGTGGCCGTGCTGACCCCGCTCTCAGGCGTCTCCACGCCCGTGGGCGCCGCCGGGCCCGAGCCCGGCCGGGTGCCGCCGGCCGCGGTCGACGCGGGCACCGTGGTGGTCCAGGCCGAACCGGCCGCCGCCCGGGCCGCCGCGGCCCGCAGCGGCCTGCGCTACGACCACGAGATCACCCCCGGCTTCCAGGCCCTCACCTCGACCAGCCCGGGCGGCACCAGCCCGGCCCGGGCGCTCGGACCGGGGGTGCAGCAGGCCTACCACCCGTCGCGGGCCTTCGCCTCACGAAACCCCGTCGACCCGCTGTTCCCGGCCCAGGCCCACCTCACCCAGGTCCGGGCGCCGGCGGCGTGGGACACCTCGCAGGGCTCTGACACGGTGAAGATCGCCGTCATCGACACGGGCGTGGCTGGCCACCCCGACCTCCCGGTCGTCGACCCCTCGGACCGCCGGTCGTTCCTCACCCATCCCGCCTCCACCTACGACCAGGGGCCGACGTGCCCGGACGGGGGGACCCCCGCCAGCGCATCCGCCCACGGCACCCACGTCGCCGGCATCGCCGCCGCCCAGGGCGGAACCGACCCGGCCGGCGAGCGGGGCGGGACCGGCGTGGTGTGGAGGGCGTCGCTGATCGATGTCAGGGTGCTGGGCCCGTGCGGTGACGGCTACTCCGACGACATCGCCAGCGGCATAACCTTCGCCGCCGACCGGGGAGCCCGCGTGATCAACCTGTCCCTCGCCGGCAGCGGTGACGCGGCCGTGCTGGCCGCTGTGCGTTACGCCCGCGGCAGGGGCGCTGTGGTGGTGGCGGCCGCCGGCAACGCCACCTGCGGCACCGACGGGGTGAACCTGGCGCAGTACCCGGCCGCCTACCCCGAGGTCCTGGCCGTGGCCAGCACCGACATCGCCGCCGGCGACCCGACCTCGTGCTACAGCGTCGGCGGGCCCTGGGTCGACCTGGCCGCCCCGGGACGGGACGTGCTCTCCACCCTGCCCGCCGGCCTGCCGCCCGGCGACTACGCGGCGGGCGCCCCCCGGGAGGCGGACGGCTCCGGGTACGGCTTCATCAGCGGCACGTCGATGTCGAGCCCCGAGGTCGCGGGCGCCGCCGCCCTGCTCTTCGCCGCCGTGCCCGGCATCACCCCCGGCGAGGTCGAGGCCCGCCTGGTGCGCTCGGCCAACCCGACCGCGGCCACGTGCCAGAACTTCAACGGAGGCCGCCTGAACGTGGCCGACGCCGTGGCCGACCGGGTCAACGCCTTTGGTTACCGGATGGCCAACGGGCGTGGTCAGGTGGCGGCCTTCGGTGACGAGTGCGGGCTCGGCGACCCGGCCAGCGCGGGCGTGGGCCTGGCCCGTCCCGTCGTCGGGCTGGCCAACACCGCCTCAAAGGCCGGCTACTGGCTGGTGGCCGGCGACGGCGGCATCTTCTCCTACGGCGACGCCGGCTTCTACGGCAGCACCGGGGGCATCCGCCTCGACCAGCCCGTCGTCGCCATGGCCTCCACCCCGAGCGGGCGGGGCTACTGGCTCGTGGCCGCAGACGGCGGCATCTTCTCCTACGGCGACGCCGCCTTCTTCGGGTCCACCGGCGGGATCCCGCTCAACCGCCCCATCGTCGGCATGGCTCCTACCGCCTCGGGGCGGGGCTACTGGCTCGTGGCCAGCGACGGCGGCATCTTCACATTCGGTGACGCCGCCTTCCTCGGCTCGACAGGAAGCGTGGCCTTGAACCAGCCCGTGCTCGCCATGCAGCCCACCCGCACCGGTCGCGGGTACTGGATGGTGGCGGCCGATGGCGGCATCTTCACCTTTGGTGACGCCCGCTTCCTGGGCTCCACGGGGAACGTCAGCCTGAACCGTCCCATCGTCGGCATGGCGGCCGCCCCCGACGGCGGCGGCTACTGGCTGGTGGCATCCGACGGCGGCGTCTTCGCCTTTGGCGACGCACCGTTCCTCGGCTCGGGGTTCGGGCGCCTGACCGACGTGGTGAGCGCCGGTGGCTAGCAGCGCGTCGGTGCTTTGAGCCCGGGCCACCGGCTGCGGCGCCTGCTCATCGCCGCCCTGCTCGTAGCGGTGATGCCGGTCGTGGCACCGGCCCGGCCGGTGGCGGCGCTGCCGGCCGACCTGGCCGTCACCGGCCACGGATGGGGCCACGGCCGCGGCATGGGGCAGTGGGGGGCCTTCGGCTACGCCCGGATGGGCTGGTCGTCGGACCAGATCCTGAACCAGTTCTACAGCCTGACCTCAGCCGGCACGGTGCCGGACCAGGAGGTCAGGGTCCGGCTTGAGAACATGGACGGCGCCGACCTGATCGCCCAGTCCATGGCCAGCCTGCGGACCAGTGCGACCGGCGACGCGGTGTACCCCGCCGTGCGGGTGCGGGCCGTGACCGGCGGCTGGGCCGTCGACTCCGGCGCCAGCTGCGCCGGACCGTGGAGTCAGGTGGGGACCAGCGGGGCCCCCGTCAACGTGGCGCCCCCAAACGACGCGAACGCTCCGGGCAACGGCAGCGACCAGATGGTCCAGGCCTGCCAGCCGAACGGCACGGTCCGGTGGTACCGGGGCTCCCTGGCCGCCGCCACGGTCGGCGCGACCAGGATCACCGTCAACGCCGTGCAGCTCGAGCAGTACCTGCGCTCGGTGGTGGCCAGTGAGATGACCCCGGCCTGGGCCGACCTCGGCGGGGTCGCCGCCCTCCAGGCCCAGGCGGTGGCGGCCCGGTCGTACGGGCTGGCCGAGAACCGGGCCCCCGGGATCTACCGGACCACCGACGCCCTGCTGACCAGCTGCTGCCAGGCGTACAGCGGGGTGGCCCAGAGGTCAGGCGGGGGCTCTATCTCCCCCCGGGAGGACAGCCGCACCGACGCCGCGGTCAGCGCTGTGGCCGGCCAGGTGCGGATGTTCGCGGCCAGCGTGGCCCGCACCGAGTTCTCCGCCTCGTCCGGCGGCAGGACCGTGGCCAGCACCCACTCCCCCGCCGTGGACGACGCCGGTGACGCCGTGGTCACCCGGCGCCCCGACGGGTCGGTCGACCCAGTGGGGACCAACCCCCACCACACCTGGAACAGCGCCATCCCGAGGGCGACGATCGAGTCGTTCTGGGCACCGCCCGGAGGAACGCTCACCGCCGTCGACGTCACCGCCCGCTCAGGCGGTGGCGACTTCGGGGGCCGGGCCGGCGAGGTGCGCCTCAGCTTCACCAACGGCGTGGTCACCGTGCCGGTGCGCACCGCTGACGGGACCGGCTTCCTCAACCGCCTCTACTGCGCCCCGTACTGCACAACCGGGCTGCGGGGCGACTGGTTCAGCTTCGCCGACGCCCTGACCGGACCGTCGGGCGGCGTGGCCGGAACCTGGGCGGTGGCGGCCGACGGCGGGGTGTTCTCCTTCGGCACCGCCGCGTTCCACGGGTCCGCCGGCGGCGTGCAGCTCAACAGCCCGGTGCTCGGCATGGCGGCCACCCCGTCGGGCGCGGGCTACTGGCTGGTGGCCGGCGACGGCGGCATCTTCAGCTTCGGCGACGCCGCCTTCCACGGCTCCACCGGCAGCACCAGGCTGGACAAGCCCGTCGTCGGCATGGCCCCCACGCCCTCCGGCCAGGGCTACTGGCTGGTGGCCAGCGACGGTG
>JBBSHM010000079.1:0-11860 GCA_038253125.1 Acidimicrobiales bacterium | reverse complement strand
GAGCAGGTCGGACACGACCGACGACAACTTGATGAGAGCGTCCTCCAGGAGCTTCTCCAGGCGCTGCTTGTGCCGGGACCGTTCCTGGACCAACTCGATCCGCAGTCGCGTGTAGTCCCGCAGGACCCGGATCTCTCGGGTGGCACGAAGCTGGGACGGAGCATGCCCCGCTCGTTCAGCTTGGCCAACCAGACGGCGTCGAGCTTGTCGGCCCAGGGGCGACCGGTCACCTGCTTGACATCACGGGCGTTGACCAGCCACACCGACAACCCGGCCGCTTCCAGCAGGTAGAAGAACGGGCGCCAGTAGTCCGACGTCGACTCCAACACGACCCGTTCGACACCAAGAGCGGCGAGCTGGGAGCCGAGCTCGATGAGCTAGGCGGTGGTCGACTCGACCTCCCACACCTTCGACACGCGGCGACCCTCCACCGTCGTATGCGGATGTCGCATGCACACCATCCCTGACGCCTTGGCCACATCCACCGCCGCCGCAATCGACAAGCCCCGTTCGTCGTCATCGAGGTCGAGGACCTCGACGCGACTGTTCACACTGACATGAGCAGCACCTCCCGAATCGGTATGCAGGAAGGGGAGAGCCCGGGAGCCCCGGAGGGAACCGAAAGTCTGATCGTCGTGCTCGTAGCAACAGTGCGCTGCCCTTCTGATCGGGCTCCACACCAAACTGATCTACGGCCTCAGGACCAAGAAGACGACGGTGTGACGGACTCGCCCACCACCACTTTGTCACGCACGCGCCCCAGCCCGCGCAGCGGCATTGAACACTGATCAGAAAGGTGACAACAGTGAACGACACGATCAAGCAGTACTTCACCGACGAGCAGTTGGCGACGCTGGCCGAGCGACGTGCCCAGCTCGGAGAGGACGCGATCAACGGGGCGCAGGCGCAGTGGAGACAACTGATCCGCTCGTTCAAGCGGCTGTCGATGCAGGAATCGACCCCGCCTCAGCCGAAGCACAAGAGATGGCACATCAGTGGATGGCGCTCCTGCACGGCTTCCACGGCGGTGACGACGGCCTGCGTGACTCGCTGTACCGGATGCTGGCGGACAACGCCGACGAGATCGAAGAGGAGCACGGTGGACCGTCGCCGCAGCTGATGGCGTTCGTCAAGCAGGCCAACGCGGCCGGCGCATAGCAACTCGATTGGTACGGTGGTCCTCGGCTGCAAGAGCTGCGACCACCGCATACGCGGACCAGACACGCCCCCGCCCTGGTGACCGATCGTCCGCGGGCGGCCGAGGGCACTCTCTCCTGTCGCCCGCAGGTGGCACCGCCCCCTCCTGTTCAGGATCCTTCGCCGATTCTTGTCATAGGCCCACGTGGCCGGTTCGGGGCGCGTTCTGGCGCGCCAGCTGTCACGGTGTGGTGGCCAGGACGGCGCGACCGGCGCCGGTCAGCGACAGTGGGCCATCGGAGGCGGGAACCCACGCCGCCGCACCCTTCGGCAGGCGCAGCTCGTGTGCTGTAGTGACCAGCCGGGCTTCACCATCGAGGCACAGCACGATGCGGGGCCGGTCGCCCGAGACCGTTGCCGGCTCGGCGCCGAGGGTGAGCAGCGACAGGGCGAACTCCTCCACCGGGGTGTCGTAGCGATGGAAGGGGCCTTCGACGCGGGGGGAGACCACCGGCGGCGGTCCCGGCTCGAACAGGAGAACGGCGAGCAGCTCGTCGACGTCCACGTACTTCGGCGTCAGCCCGCCCCGCAGAACGTTGTCGCTCGACGCCATGATCTCGATCCCGACACCTTCGAGGTAGGCGTGAAGGTTGCCGGCGGGCAGGAAGATCGCCTCGCCGGGGAGCAGCCGGACGAGGTTGAGGAGCAACGCCACGCCGACGCCGGAGTCACCCGGATGGGTGGCGGCGATCCGGCGGGCCCAGGCCGCTTCGGGACCGTCGGTCACCTCGGCGGCGGCGGCGATCGTCGCCGCCACCTCGACCCGTTCGCCATCGGCCAATGACAGCAGGCCGCTAACGGTGCCGTGGAGATCGCCCGACGCCAGGGGCGCAAAGGCAGGGAGGCTGGCGACGCCGAGCCGTTCCAGCAGGGCCAGTGTGGCGTCGAGCGGGCGAAATCCACACAGCGCATCGAACGGCGTCAGCGCCCACAGGAGCTCGGGCTTGTGCTCGGCATCTTTGTAACGCCGATTGGGGGCGTCGAGGGGGATCCCGGCGGCCGACTCCTCGGCGTAGCCGGCGGCCGCCCGTTCCGCCGAGGGGTGAGCCTGGAGCGAGAGCGGCTCGGCCGCAGCCAGCACCTTCAGCAGGAACGGGAGCCGGGGCCCGAACCGCTCGACCGTGGAGCGGCCCAGCATCCCCACCGGGTCGGCACTGAGAACCTCGTCGAGCCGCTTCCCGCCCACCCGGGCCGGGGCCGAAGGGTGGGCGCCGAGCCAGAACTCGGCCTGCGGACGCCCGTCGGCCACGGTGCCGAGCAGGTCGGCGATGGCGGTGGTCGAGCCCCAGCCGTAGTGCTGCACGACCCCTTCGAGCACCTCCACGCCTGGGCGACCCTAGCGGTGACCAGGTCAGCTTCGGCTTGATCCGGCATGCAGCCCGCTCGACGCGTCGGAGCTCGACCGGGCGGCAGAGCGCGGCGCGAAGTGAGCGGTCCGGTCGTCCTCTATGATGCGAACGCATGTTCGCTCCGACGGCCGGCCCCACTGTTGCCGAGCACCCGGGCGGCTGGCGCCTCACCGGCGAGCAACGGGCGGCGGCCACCCACGCCGGCGGGCACCTGTTGGTGGTGGCCGGGGCCGGCACCGGCAAGACCACGGCGCTCACGGCTCGCCTGGCGCACCTCGTCGCCTCGGGCTGCGACCCGGCCCGCATCCTTCTACTCACCTTCAGCAGGAGGGCGGCGGCCGAGCTGCTGCAGCGAGCCGAGGTGGCCGCCGGACAGGCCGTGGCCCGCCAGGCCTGGGGTGGAACCTTCCACGCCGTGGCCAACCGGCTGCTGCGCCGGCACGGGCCGGCGCTGGGGCTCGACCCGTCGTTCACGGTCCTGGACCAGAGCGACACCGCCGGTCTGCTGGCTCTGGTCCGCGAGGAGCTGGCGGATCGGCGGGCCGGCTCGGAGCCGGTCGAGGGCGACCCGGGCAGCGGCCCGTCCGGGTTCGCGGCCGCTGCTCGGCTGGGGGAGTCGGACCGGACAGCAGCTGGGCTGTCTCAGCCCGGAGAGGCTCCGGTGGGGCGGCTCGTCAGGCGGCGCCGGGCCAAGCCCGAGACGATGGCAGCCATCCTCAGCCGGGTGGTCAACAGCCGCACGCCGGTGTCGGCCGTCGTGGCCCGCCACTTCCCGTGGTGCCAGCCCGAGCTCGATGATCTGAAGGCGACGTTCGCCGGCTACACCGCCCGCAAACGCTCGGCCCAGGTGCTCGACTTCGACGACCTGCTGCTGTGCTGGCACGCCCTTTTCGATGCGCCCGGCGCCGGCGACGAGCTGCGGGGACGGTTCGACCATGTGCTGGTCGACGAGTACCAGGACACCAACGCCCTGCAAGCCGACATCCTCGCCGAGCTGGCGCAGGGCGGGGCTCGCATCACCGCAGTGGGCGACGACGCCCAGGCCATCTACGGCTTCCGGGCGGCCGACGTCCGGAACATCCTCGACTTCCCGTCGCGCTTCGGGGCCGACATCGTGCGCCTGGAGCAGAGCCAGCGGTCGACCCCACCCCTTCTGGCGTTCACCAACGCCGTCATCGCCGAGTCGCCCGAGCGGCACGACAAGCAGCTGTGGTCGGCGCGCCCCGGCACCGTGCGTCCCGCCGTTGTCACCTGCGCCGACGAGGCAGCGCAGTCGGCCGCGGTGTGCGAGCGCCTGCTCGACCACCTCGAGCGGGGCACCGCACTGCGCTCGCAGGCGGTGCTGGTGCGCACCGGCCACCACAGCGACCTGCTCGAGCTGGAGCTTTCGGTGAGGGGCATCCCCTACCGCAAGTACGGCGGGCTGCGGTTCCTCGAGGCCGCTCACGTCAAGGACCTCATGGCCATCCTGCGCCTGCTCGAGAACCCCCGCGACGAGGTGGCCTGGTCCCGGGTGCTGCAGCTGGTCGACGGGGTGGGCCCGGCCACCGCCCGGCGCATCCTGGCGGCCGTCATCGCCGCTGGCGGCGACCCCCGCGTCGTCCTGGGTGATCGGCCGCCTCCTCTGCCCGATGCCGCCGGCGGCGTCATCGCCGGGCTGGCGGCGGCGCTGGTCGAGGCTTCGTCGACACCCCTGGCCGGCCGGGCCGGCGCTCAGGTTGACCGGGTCAGGCTCTGGCTCGACCCGCAGGTGGCGGCCCGCCACGGCGACGGCGCCGCCCGCCTAGCCGACCTCGACCAGCTGAGCATGGCGGCGTCATCGGCCCCTTCGCTCGGCCGCTTCCTCGTCGACCTCGCCCTCGACCCTCCGGCCTCCACGGGCGACCTGGCCGGCCCCCCGGTGCGAGACGACGACGTGCTCACGCTGAGCACGATCCACTCGGCCAAGGGCCTGGAGTGGGACGTGGTCCACGTCCTGCACCTGGCCGACGGCAGCGTGCCGTCGGACATGGCCACCGGCGACGCCGGGGAGATCGAGGAGGAGCGGCGCCTCCTCTACGTGGCGCTCACCCGCGCTCGCGACGCCCTCTACGGTTACGTGCCCCTGCGCTACCACCACCACCGCCGGGGCCGTGACGACGCCCACGGCTACGCCCAGCGCAGCCGCTTCCTCACTCCGGCCGTGCTCGAGCACGTCGACCACCAGGGTGGGGCCCCTGTCACCGAAGCCGAGGTGATGCCGGCACCGACCAACGCCGTCGCCGGGCTCGGTGGCGTCGACCGCCGGCTGGCGGCCCTCTTCGAGTGAGCTGACCCGACGCCGCCATCGCTCGCTGGGCTCGGGCGGCGGGGTGTAACGGCGGGCTCGCCTCACCGGCAGGAGCGGGATACCTTTTCGTCGCGGTGCGCCGGGCGCACCGGTCATGACGGAGGGTGGAAGGAGAGCTGGTGGCCTACGTGATCGCTGAGCCATGTGTCGACTGCAAGGACCGGTCATGTGTGAGCGAGTGCCCCACGGACTGCATCTACGAGGGTGAGCGGATGCTCTACATCCACCCCGAGGAGTGCCTCGACTGCGGAGCGTGCGAGGTGTGCCCGGTGGACGCGGTGTTCCACGAGGACGAGGTTCCCGAGCCGTGGCATGGCTACATCCAGGCCAACCGCGACTTCTTCAAGGACCTCGGTTCGCCCGGCGGGGCCCAGGGCCTCGGGCGGGTGGACGCCGACCCGCAGTGGATCCGGGATCTGCCGCCGGCCGGCGCCTGAACCGGGCCCGACCCCCCGTTGGGCGCTGCGGTCAGGGCTGTTCAGCCAGGAGCGGGTGCTCCGGCGGAAAGCGGTCGGCGAACCGCCGGGCCAGGCTGACGGCCAACCCCGGAGGGAACGGGTAGCAGGTGCCGGGCTGCACGAAGCCCTGGTTGGTGAAGGGGTGAGGGGGGCCCGGCTTCAGGGCGGGAGGCAGCTCGATCAGCTCGATAGGGCGGATCAGCGCAGCCATTGCCACCTCCGCCAGCCATCCCGGAGGTGGCCCTGCGGTTGATCGGCCGTCGCTCGTGGCCACCCCGGCGGCCCGCAGCTCGCCGGCCACGACGTGCAGGGTGAGATCGCCCGACCGGATCTCGGCGATGTTGCGGGAGGAGGCGGGTACGGCACCCTTCGGCGGCCGGGCCGCGGCCACAACACCCTCGGCCCACTCCTCGTCAGCCCGGCCCGTCTGGTCTATCCACCACACCCCACGGGGAGCCGTCCCGAAGTACTCCTGGCGGCCGGCGAGGCGCCCCGGCGCCGCCCGGGTGGAGGGCCGAGCGGTGGCGGGACGAGACGCGGCCGCCCGCACAGTGGCCGGTCGCGACGACGCCGGACGACTGGTGGGCACGGCCCGCAGCGGCTTCGGCGCCGCCTTGGCCCGGCAGATCGAGCACGTTGCGGGCTGGAGCCCGTGGATGCACTCGTCGTCGTCCACGCCCCCTGAGGCTACGCCGTAGTGTCCGCTTCGAAGGCCGACCGCGGGGAGCACAGTGAGCGCAGCGAACGAGCCGGTGTGGGGCGAGATGCCGGGAAACATCGAGGCGTTGTTCTCCGAGGACCGGACCTTTCCCCCGCCGGAAGACTTCGCCGCCGCCGCGAACCTGAACGACCGGTCGCTCCACGACGAGGCGGCGGCCGATGTCCAGGCGTTCTGGGCCCGCCAGGCCGAGGCCCTCGACTGGACCAGGCGGTGGGACACCGTCTTGGAGTGGGACCTGCCCTTCGCCCGCTGGTTCGTCGGCGGCACCCTCAACGTGTCGTACAACTGCGTCGACCGACACGTCATGGCCGGCCGGGGCGACAAGGTCGCCTTCCACTGGGAGGGCGAGCCGGGCGACACCCGCACCATCACCTACTCCGACCTCCAGGACGAGGTGTCACGCTGCGCCAACGTCCTGGCGGGTCTGGGCGTGGCCCGGGGCGACCGGGTGTGCATCTACATGCCGATGATCCCCGAGGTGGTCGTGGCCATGCTGGCCTGCACCCGGATCGGCGCCCCCCACTCGGTGGTCTTCGGCGGCTTCTCGGCCGACGCCCTGCGCGACCGCATCAACGACGCCGAGGCCAAGGTGCTCGTCACCGCCGACGCCGGCTGGCGCCGCGGCAGGCCCAGCCCCCTGAAGGCCAACGCCGACGTGGCCCTGGCCGACTGCCCGAGCATCACCGGGGTGGTCGTGGTCGACCGGTGCGGTACGGCCCCGCCGATGGTCGAAGGGCGCGACTGGTGGTGGCACGACCTGATCCCCGCCGCCGAGCCCACCTGCGAGCCCCAGGCCATGGACGCCGAGGACCTGCTCTACCTGCTCTACACCAGCGGCACCACGGCCAAGCCCAAGGGCATCATGCACACCACCGGCGGCTACCTGACCCAGGTCGCATTCACCCACCGGTACGTGTTCGACCTGCACGCCGAGGACGACGTGTACTGGTGCGCGGCCGACGTCGGCTGGGTCACCGGCCACAGCTACATCGTCTACGGGCCGCTGGCCAACGGGGCCACCAGCGTCATGTACGAGGGCACGCCGGACCACCCCGGCCGTGATCGCTGGTGGTCCATCATCGAGCGCTACGGCGTCAGCATCCTGTACTGCGCCCCGACCGCCATCCGGACCTTCATGAAGTGGGGGCCGGACGAGCTCGAGAAGCACGACCTGTCGTCGTTGCGCCTCCTCGGGACCGTCGGCGAGCCCATCAACCCCGAGGCGTGGATGTGGTACGCCCTGCACGTCGGCGGGGCCCGGTGCCCGATCGTCGACACCTGGTGGCAGACCGAGACGGGCGGGATCATGATCAGCCCTCTACCGGGCCTCACCACCACCAAGCCGGGCTCGGCCACCCACCCTCTGCCTGGCATCTCAGCCGAGGTGGTCGACGACCAGGGGCACAGGGTCGAGGTGGGCGGCGGTTACCTCACCATCAGCCAGCCCTGGCCGTCGATGCTTCGGGGCATCTACGGCGACCCGCAGCGCTACAACGACACCTACTGGTCCCGCTTCCCGGGTCGGTACTTCACCGGCGACGGGGCCAAGGTCGACGAAGACGGTTACCTGTGGCTGCTGGGGCGGGTCGACGACGTGATGAACGTGTCCGGCCACCGGGTCAGCACCACCGAGGTGGAGTCGGCGCTGGTCGACCACCCGAGCGTGGCCGAGGCGGCGGTCGTAGGCGCCAAGGACGACACCACCGGCCAGGCCATCATCGCCTACGTGACGCTGAAGGGCGGCCAGGAGCCGAGCGACGAGCGGGGCGAGGAGCTGCGGCGGCACGTGACCACCAAGATCGGGGCCATCGCCCGCCCGAAGACCCTGGTCTTCACCGACGACCTGCCGAAGACCCGCAGCGGCAAGATCATGCGCCGCCTGCTGCAGGACGTGGCCGAGGGCCGGGCCCTGGGCGACACCACGACCCTCGCCGACCCGGCCGTCGTCGAGGAGATCGCCCGTCGAGCAGCCGCCGCCCCCGCCGACTGATCCGGTTCACGCGGACCTGATGGAGGCCACCTCTCAGATGTGGCGGTGGCGGACGGCCGACGACGAGGCGACGCCCCGCCAGGGCCCGTGCGTCATCGTCGACATCGACGGCGTGCTGGCTGACGGCGCCCACCGCCAGCACCTGGTGCGGGCCAAGCGCTGGACGGAGTTCTTCGACGCCGCCCACGGCGACGCCCCCATCGCTGAGACCGCTGTCCTGCTGCGGCTTTTCGACGATGACCTGCTGGTGGTCCTGCTCACCGGCCGCCCCTTGCGGACCAGGGACGCCACCATCGCCTGGCTGGCCGAGCACGGCTACCGCTGGGACCTGCTCGTGATGAAGGAGGACGGAGACCTGCGCCGGGCCACCCTGGCCAAGCGCGAGGCGGTGGCCGCTCTGCGCCAGGCCGGGTTCACACCGGTCCTGGCCCTGGACGACGAGCCGGGAAACGTCGACATGTACCGCGACGAGGCCATCCCTTGCATGTACATCCACTCCGGCTACTACGAGGGCCACTAACGAGTAGGAACGCGCGACGTGGTCGTGGCGTTGGGGGGGTTGTAATGCACTCGCTCGGCAACACCCTGAAGACCACCGTCCTCCTGGCCGGGCTCGCCGGCGTGCTCGTCGTCGTCGGCGGCCTGTTCGGCCGGGGAGGCGCCCTCATCGGTCTCGGTCTCGGCCTGGTCATGGTCGGCGGCTCGTACTGGTTCTCAGACAAGCTGGCGATCCGGGCCGCCGGTGCCGTGCCGGTGACCGAGCAGCAGATGCCGCAGTACCACGCCGTGGTCCGCGAGCTGGCTGAGAAGGCGGGCATCCCGATGCCCCGGCTCTACGTCAGCCCCGAGCAGCAGCCGAACGCCTTTGCCACCGGGCGCAACGCCGAGCATGCCGCCGTCTGTGTGAACGAGGGCATCCTCCCCCCCAACTTCGGGTGGGACGAGCTGCGCGGGGTGCTCGCCCACGAGCTCGGGCACGTGGCCAACCGCGACATCCTCATCGGGTCGGTGGCCGCCGCCCTGGCCGTCGGCATCACCTACCTGGCCCAGATGCTGCAGTTCGCCGCCATATTCGGTGGCTTCGGCCGGGGCGGCGACGACGACGACCGCCAGAACCCCGTCGCCCTCCTGGCCACCATCATCCTGGCCCCGCTGGCCGCCATGCTCCTGCAGATGGCGCTCTCGCGGGGTCGGGAGTACGGCGCCGACCGCTACGGAGCCCGCCTGATCGGCGACGGCGAGCCGCTGGCCCGGGCGCTGTCGAAGCTCGAGGTCGGGGTCGGCAGGATACCGAGCCGGGTCGACCCCGCCCACGCCCAGGCCTACATCGTCAACCCGCTGACCGGACGCCAGGTCACCTTCAAGGGGCTGTTCATGACCCATCCCGCCACCGAGGATCGCATCGAGCGGCTCAGGTCCGGGCAGTGGCGGCAGGCCTGAAGGTGACTGTCCGGCGCCTCTAGCGCTAGTGTCACCTCCACCGCGGCGAGAGCCCGCATCCCGTTTGGTGACGTGCCCGGTCCCGGGGCGCACCGGCAGGGTGATGTCGCAGCGGCCCTCCCACCATGCCGCAGCTCCGCCCCCGCCCTGTCACCTTCGTGGCCGCCCTGGCTCTGATGCTCGGTACGGCCGCCGCCGCCCAGGCTGATTCGTCGGCCCCCACCACCCAGGTGATCCCGCCGCCGTCCACCACGGCGCCGCCCACCACGGCACCGCCGACCACCGGGTTCCTCGGGCTGTTCCCGCCTCCCACCGAGCCCTCCACCACGGCCCCGTCCACCACCAAGGCGCCGGGTAAGACGGGGCCGAGCACCGCGGCCCCCGGTCCGCCCGGCCCCACCCCCGGTGACGCAGTGCCGCCGCCGGGCACCCCGAAGGTCATCCCACCCGACGCCCAGCGCCAGATCGACTCGGTGCGCCGCACCGGGTCCAACAACACCACGGCGTGGCTGGCCGGCCTCCAGCCGCTGGTCACCGAGTTCGGCATGAACCCCACCGACGCCGCCATCGCTGGCGGCGTCCACTTCCCCATCGCCGGCCCCACGACCTGGTCCGACGACTGGCTGTTCCCCCGCTACGTCCCCACCTTCCACCTCCACCAGGGCGTCGACCTGTTCGCGACGATGGGCACGCCGGTGCGGGCGCCGTTCGACGGGGTGCTGAGGTTCTCCGACAGCGCGGTCGGTGGCATGGCCGCCTACCTGACCCTTCCCGACGGCACCTTCTACTACATGGCCCACCTCGCCGGCTTCGCCCCGGGCAAGGTGACGGGCCAGCAGGTGCGCCAGGGCGAGGTGCTGGGCTTCGTCGGCGACAGCGGCGACGCCAAGGGCGGCGCCCCCCACTGCCACTTCGAGTTTCACCCCAAGGGCGGCCCGGCCGTGGCGCCCAAGCCGTCCGTTGATGCCTGGCTGGCCGAGGCCACCGCCAACGCCCCTCAGCTGATCGCCGCCACCCGGGCCGCCCGCAACCCCGCCGGGCCGGCGGCCAGCGCATCGGTCACCGCCCTGCCGGACGGCTCGGTCACCCCGCCGCCTGACACGAGCCGGCCGGTTGACCCGGCCGCCGCCCTGTGGGCCGCTTCGTCGAACCCGGCGATCGGCACCATCGACCTGGCCTCGAGCCTGGTCGCCAGCGTCGCCGACGACATCGACTGGTCCCAGGCCACCGGCTGAGATCCCCGGCTGGGATGGCTCAGTCGCGGAAGTTGGTGAACTGGAGCGGCAGGTCGAAGTCTTCGGCCTTCAGTGCGGCGATGGCCGACTGGAGCTCGTCGCGCTTCTTGGCCGTGACCCGGATCTGCTCGCCCTGGGTCTGACTGGAGAGGCCCTTGCGCCCCAGCCCCTTCAGGAAGCTGTTGATCCTCTTGGCCCGGTCGGCGTCGACCCCGGCCTTCATGGTCACGACCTGTCGCAGCGCCCCCTTCGAGCCCTCTTCGACCTTGCCGTAGTCCAGCGCCTTCAGCGACACCTTCCGCTTCACCAGCTTCTCCTCAACGACCTGGATGACCGCTCTCAGGCGCTCCTGGGCGTTCGAGGCGAGCCGCAGCTCGGAGCCGACGAGCTCGACGGCCGAGTCGGTGCCCTTGAAGTCGAAGCGGTTGCCGATCTCCCGGGCCGCCTGGTCGACGGCGTTGCGGACCTCCTGCAGGTCCACCTCGGAGACGATGTCGAAGGTGGGCACGGTCCCAGACGCTATCCTCATTCGGACCGTTGGGTCGGTGCCCGAGTGGCCAAAGGGAACTGGCTGTAAACCAGTCGCGAAAGCTTCGGAGGTTCAAATCCTTCCCGGCCCACCGCAGCACGAGGTGCGCATCGCTGCGCACCTCGTGCCCGCGCCCGCGCCCGGGATTCGGTGTGGCTGGATACCCCCTGGTGGTATGATGCGAAGCATGGCTGGCTACGCCGACTCCAAGACCCGGCACCTGGCGAACCTCCGGCGGATCGAGGGCCAGGTCCGCGGCATACAGCGCATGGTCGAGGACGACACCTACTGCATCGAGGTCCTCACCCAGGTGAGCGCAGCCACCCGTGCGCTGCAGTCGGTGGCCCTGGGCCTGCTCGAGGAGCACCTGGGCCACTGCGTCTCGGGTGCCATCTCGAGCGGCACCCCGACTGAGGCGGCCGACAAGCTGGCCGAGGCGTCAGCCGCCATCGCCCGCCTGGTCAAGTCCTAGCGAGACTTGCCCACGGATACCCCGGAGGGGTATGCTGCGGGCATGGCAACCACGACGTATGACGTGAAGGGCATGACCTGCGACCACTGCGTCCGCTCGGTCACCGAGGAGATCACCGAGGTCAAGGGCGTGTCCTCGGT
>JBBSHM010000078.1:0-11968 GCA_038253125.1 Acidimicrobiales bacterium | reverse complement strand
TTGGGAGCGCCGAGGGTCTACCGGATTACATCAACCTTCGCGCCGTGTACGGGCGCAGCGGCGATCCGTGCGTCGAGGGTGAGCAGTGGGGCGTCGAGGGCCAGGGCGAGAGCGACGTATGCCGCGTCATACGCGCTGAGGTTCGACCGGAGCCGCCACATGGTGGGGAGGAGGGGTTCGTGGGGATGGTGGAAGACGTCGAGGTCGGCGAGGTCAGTAAGAGCCTGCGCGCCGCGTTCGGCGCTCATGTCGCCCGCTGCGACGTAGTGGCGCACAACCTGGGCCACCTCGACACTCAGGAGATGAGGGGCGTGCAGCGATTGGTCGTCGCGGGTGAGCCGCGCCGTCACCTCGGGGGCGAGAGGCAGATCCAGGAGCCACTCGACGACAGCCGACGCATCGAGCACGATCAAAGAGCATCCCGTTCGGCACGTAACACGTCGGCGGGGGATTGCGAGACAGCGGCCCGCTCCCTGGCCTGCACGCGCTCGATGAGCTCCCGGCGGGTTGGGCGCTCCAACGATCTCGTGAGTTCGGCCAGTGCCAACTCGGAGAGGGACCTGCCCTCCATGGCGGCCCGCGCCTTCAGCCGCCGATGGACCTCATCGGGCACATTGCGGATCTGCACCAGTTTCATACGTCATGCATAGTCTCATGCGAACCACATGCAACCGCTGAGGCCTTGGCCGTGGCCTTCGGCGCCGCCGTCGCTCGGCAAAGTTAGCGGGCGAGCATCAGCATCAAGCTGTACTGGCTGTAGGCCTGCGACGAGCTGTCGCCCTGGCCGAGTGTCGGGGCCGTTGTGGAGCTGACGCTGAGCTCGTTGCCTTGCTTGGTCCACGTGCCGCGGTACGTGGCGCTGCCTGTGCTCTCGACCGCCTGCCCAGGCACCCAGCCGCGCCCGCGCAGCTCGCTCACGTAGAAGTCCAGCACCTGCTGGGGCGAGGTCCCGGCCACCCGGTAGCTGCGGGTCACGACACCACCGGTGTCGGATCGCTCGCCCAGCGGCTCGCTCCGCGGCGGGTGCGGCAGGCCGTCAAAATTGCCGGCCTCGAAGGTGGTGACGTTCGGGGCCGGCTGGGCCCTGTCCGCTGCTTTGCTCCCGCACGCGCCGAGACCGCCGACCAGCAGCAGTAGCAGAAACAGACCCAGGGAGGAGCGCCGTACCTTCATGGCCAGGACCTACCCGAGGCCCGGCGAGTTCCACCATGAGATCGGGGAGCGACCTCCCCCCTGGCCATGTCGGAGGCCAGGAAGAGCGTGCTCGGTGGTCCCGAAGCGTCCCTCGGTGACCCCGACGACCAGACAGGCGTCAGCTGATCGGTGGTGGGCTGGCCCGCAGGTGGTCGCGAAGGGCGATCTGGCTGGGGTGGCCCCGGATGACGTCCCGGAGACCTTCGGCGCTGGCGTCGAGGTAGCGCCGGGTGGTGTCGAGGGAGGCATGGCCGAGGAGCGCCTGCAGCTCGACGACGTCGGCGCCGGCCTGGAGAGCGTCGGTGGCGAAGCTGTGCCGCAGGGCGTGGACCATGGCGCCAGCCGGAATGCGCGAACGGATGCCAGCCCGGGTGTACAGCCGCTCGATGAGGTAGCTGATCTGGTGGGAGGCCAGGCGCCGCCCCCGGCTGTCGACGAGCAGGGGAGTGGCGGGGTGGTCCAGGTCGTCGTCGGGGAACCGGGCGGTTCGACTGGCCTGGTACGAGCCCAGGACCGTCTCGAGAGCGGCGTCGACCGGGATCGTGCGGGTCTTGTCGCCCTTGCCGATGACCTCCAGGCGGCAGGCGCCGGAAGGCCCGGCGAGTGAGGCCATGCCGAGCGAGACGGCCTCGCCGGCCCGGATGCCCGACACCAGGAACAGGGCGACCAGGGCCAGGTCACGTTCGGGCCAAGGGTCCCGGGCCGCGGTGTCCGGGCTGGCCGCCGTGGTGAGGAGGCGTTGAGCCGCGTCTTCGGCCCGGATGGCCTTCGGCGCCGACCGGGCCAGCCGCGGCTTTGGCACCGCGGCCATGGGGTTGCCGTCGATGAGATCCTCGGCGACCAGGAAGCCGAACATCGACGACCAGGCCGAGTGGGCCCGCAGCAGCGACGCGGCGGCGTGGTCGGCAGCCCACGATGCGAAGCCGGCCCGCAGTGCCGCCTTGGTCAGCTGCTCGATGTGCAGCGCGCTGGCGCCGTCGTCATCGATGCGCCAAGCGATCCCTTCGACGTCGGCCCGGTAGGCGGTGAGGGTGCGAGCCGACGGCTTGGACGCACCGAGCTGGAACAGCCATGCATCGACGACCTCGGCGAGCGGCGCGTCACAGGCAAGTCGTACGCGGGCAGCCATCGCAGCACCGTAGTCTCGATAACTGGCAGCGGGAGCCGATGCCGAGGGCGGTGCGGGATGAGCAGCCCGCCCGGGGTTCATCGATCTGGATAATGTGGGTTATCAAGACTTGCGAGCGAGTCCGACACTCGGGTAACCGGCCGAAGCCGGTCCGTCAGGCGGCGAGGTGGGAGATGGCGCTCAGCAGCGAGGGGCCGAGAGCCAAGGCGCGGGCCGGGCCGATGCCGGGGACGGCGGCCAGCTCGGTCAGGTTGGCCGGCCGGTGCTCGGCTATCCGCTCCAGGAGCACGTCCTCGAGGACGGCGGCTGGGGCCAGCCGCAGAGCGAGGGCCTGGTGGTCCCGCCAGTGGCGGAGGGCGCCGAGGAGCGGGCCCGCCACCGCCACCCGCTGAATGGCGCGGAGCTCGGAGGTGGTTGGGCCCGTCCTGGTGGTGAGGGAGCCGTCGTCTTTGAGGGCGTCGGCGGCTTCGAGGGCACCGGCGAGCCACTGCGAGGGAGACCGCACCCATGTGCAGCGGACGGCTTCCAGGGCCCGGGTGAAGGCCACATAGGCCAGGCGGCGTTCCTCCGAGAGCGCCTGGCGCTGGGCGGAGGAGTCCCGACTGGCGCCTGAGTAGGCGGCCTGGCGCTCCTGCGCCCTGGTCGGTCCCACCACCGTCCGAATGGGGACGGTGCCCTCCTCAAACCCGACGATGTGCACGATGTCCCACTCGAGCCCTTTGGCACGGTGGAAGGTGAGCAGGTCGACGGCGTCGTCCCACTCAGGGGGCTCACCGCCCTCGGCCCGCACCGTGGCTTCGAGCCAGGCGAGGAAACCGCCGAGGGTGCCGCCGATCCCGGTGGAGTACTCGCCGGCCAGGCTCGTCAGGCCTTGCAAGCCCCTCCGGGCCGAATCCGTCAGCTGAGGGTCGCCGGCCGCCTCGGCGGCAGCCTGCTGGAGCATCTCTCGGCAGGCGTCAGCCGGCAAGCTGAGGCGTCGTAGCAGCAAGGTGTCTACCGCGGCCTGCACCTCGGGTCGGTCGAGCAGGCCGCGCCGGCTGCGGGTCGGGACCCCTACAGCCTCGCAGGCCGCGGCCACAGCCCCCAGGCGGCCGTTGGTGCGGGCCAGGACGGCGAGATCAGACCAGGGCCGCCCGGCGCGGTGGGATCTTTGAAGGGCTTCGGCGACGGCGGCCCCCTCCTCGGCGGCGGAGCCGTAGCCGGCCGCCTCGACGACCGCCCGCTCGGTCGGGGACCGGACAGCCTCGGCCAACACGAGGGTGCGGTCGGTCGGGTCGCCGGTCAGGATGGCGCGTGCGGCGGCGAGGACGGCGGGCGGGGTGCGGTAGGCCCGGCTGAGGCGCACAGAGGCGGTGCCGGGCAACACCTCAGCGAGGCGGAGGAGGAGCCGCGGGTCGCTGCCTAAGAAGCCGTAGACGGACTGGTCGGGGTCGCCCACCACCGTCAGGTCAGGCTGCTGACCGTTCTCGCCTGGGCCGGCCAACGCCCGCACCAGCCCAAGGGCGGCTCGGCCGAAGTCCTGGAACTCGTCGACGTAGAGGTGGCGGTGGTGCCATTGCAGCCGGGCCGCCAGGCGGCTGTCGGCGGCCAGCCGGGCCATGAGCGCCGGGACGAGGTCTTCGATGTCAAGGACCTGGCGCTGGGCCTTGTCGGCCTCGTAGGCGGCGAACACCGCGGCCACCGACATGAGTGCTTCCGGGCTGAACCCGCAGAGGCGTTTGGCCCTTGTTGCGGCGGCCGGGTAGGCGTCGGGTGCGATGTCCCGTGCCTTGGCCCACACCACCTCGGCGGCGACAACGCGTGGATTGGGAACCGGGCCCGGATGAGCCTCGACCAGCGGGGCGAGCAGCCGCAGTGGGGTCGAAGCGATCCCCATCGGCTTCTCGCCCGCCTCCCGCCAGGCCCGCTGGAGGCTGGAGGCGGCCAGGGCGTGCAACGTCGAGACGGTCGGCGATCCCGGGCCGTTCAGGCCGCGAAGCCTCAGGTGCCCACGCAGCTCGGCCGCGGCCCGGCGGGAAAAGGCGATCACCAGCGTGCGGGCGGGATCGGCCTCGCCTGTCACCACCCGCCAGGCCACCCGGGTCGCAAGCACCTGCGTCTTGCCCGAACCCGGTCCGCCGACGATCACCAGGGGCCGCCGATGGTCGGTGACCGCGGCACGCTGTGAGGGATCCAGCCCCTCCAACAGCTGGTCCGCCCGCCGCATGGCATGACTATAGGGGCGGTACGTCAAATGCAGTGGGCACAAGAGACTGCCGACCGGCTGGCGCTACAGGTAGGCCATGCGGAAGATGAAGCTCTCGGCCTCGTCGGCGGCGTTGGCGGCATCTCTGGCGTGCAGGACCTTGTCCCGCACCTGGCCGGCGGCGTCGGTCCAGCGGGCGACCCACCTGGGCATGTGCTCGTCGGTCTCGTCGCAGAAGACCTTCACCAGGGCGACGGTGGCCTTCCGGGCCCAGGTGATCTGCAGGCGCCCGGTCCTGCCCTGGAGCGCCTGCTCCACGTAGCCGGTCATCGCCGGCGTCCACGTCCAAGTCTCCGACACGGCGCCGTCGATCGAGAACTCCATCACGATGCGGTAGTCGTCGTCCGGCTGGCTGAAGATCGCAGCACGGAACGCCGGTTCGTAGTTCCTGGCTTCGTCGTGATCGAGAGTGATCGTCCTCATCGGTTGGACAACCTACGGCCCGTCATGCCAACGGTGTGACGTCTCCTGCCTGCTGGCCCTTGTTGCCCGGGATCAGCTGGTACTCGACCCGCTGGCCCTCGGTGAGCTCGCGGTACCCTGCTACCCGGATCTGCGACTGGTGCACGAACACGTCATCGCCCTTCTCCTCCGGGGTGATGAACCCAAAGCCCTTCGTGGCGTTGAACCACTTGACGGTGCCGACCGGCATCTGACTCTCCAAGACCGTCCACGCATGGCTTGGCGTCGCCGGAGCGAGCCGTCCCGGTCACCCGCCTCCCGTGGCGTGGATCGGCACGGGAGGCTGCCGCATCCTAGACAGGTCGACACCCTCGGTGCCCGGCCGTTCAGGCCACGAGCCGGGATGCCCGCCGAGCCAGGTGCAGCTTCACCTGCAGCTCAACCTCCGACAGATCAAGCGCCTCTTCGAGATGGCGCCGGGGGCGCTCAGCGATGGCCTGGGTGACCCCCTTGAGATCGGTGCCTTCCTCAAGCGACACATCGAGGTGGATGGTGAGCGGTTGCTCGCGCACCACCCGGGCCGAGGCGTCGGTGACACCGCCCAGCCGCCGCACGTCGGCGCTCAGGGCTTCGGTCAGGGCCTTTGCACTCACCTCCAGGTGCGTCGTGTGCTCGGTTGAACCGAGCGGTACGCGTGCCACCGGCCGGCTCTTCGGCAGCTGGGCCATCAGCCAGGACCAGCCGAGTCCCATGAGCGCCACCGCGGCCAGCGCCAGCAGGCTGAGCAGCAGGACCTGACGTGACCGGCTCTCGTCCCGGAGCCACGAGGAGACGACGGGGTCGCGGCCCGCTCCCCGAGCCGCCCCGGAGCCGCGCAGCAAGACACCGGCACCGAGCCCGACGAGGAGGAGGCCCACGAGCGTGAGGAGGCCACGGTTGAGCCGATCTGTCCCTCGGCGCATCAGGAGTCCCGCGCCGGCTGGCGGCCCACGTCGACGTTCACCGGGCCGCCCAGGTCGACCCCACGAGCGGCCAGCGCGTCACGAGCAGCGCGCTCGAGTTGGTCACGTAGCGCCGACGGGTCACCGGCCACCAGTGCGGCATGCACGTCAAGGCCCCGGCGGCGGAGCCTGACCTTCGCCGTCGCCACTCCAGGCACCTGGCGCAGGTCGCCCGCCACCTCCCGCTCCAGGTCATGGCGCCCGACGCGGGCCGGTACGGGGCCGTCAGCCGCGGCAGGGACCTCGGCCGGACGCTGTCGAAGCAGCTGCAGAGCGACGAGCACCAGGCCGGCGGCGACCAGGGCGGTGCCGGTGAGGCGGGTGGGGCGGGCCCCCCACCCCTGGGTGGACAGCTCCTGAAGCCAGCGACCGTGGGGGACGACGAGCGGCCCGCTACCGATGACCACGGCACCGATCTCGAGCAGGGTGACCGCCCCGGCGACGATGAGGACCAGGGCGAGGACGGCGGCCAGCGCCCGGTTGACGAAACCCATCAGCGGGCCCGGCCCGACCGTTCGTCGTGATAGGCCCGGTTCGGCGATCGGCACGGCTCGGTCAGGTGCTCGACGTGCACGCTGATGTCACGCACCGGCCGACCGGTCAGCTCCGCCACCCGCTGGGCCACGTGGGTCGCCATCCGCTCGACCGTGAGCTTCACCGACCGCGGGTAGTCGATGCTCACCGTCAGGTCGAGGTCGACTGAGAGCTGGCCGATCGTCGTGCTATCCGGCACCGGGTGGTGGATGGCCCGGGCGATCGGGCCGGTCGACGCCCCACCGACCCCGTCCACCTCGTTCGCCGCCCACGCCGCCAGCCGGCGGATGGCCCGAGGGTCGATGCGCAGGTCCCCGGGCCCGTCCCGGTACGTCGCGTCGCCCGGCCCGCCCGGCCCGCCCGTCTGGTCCGGGTCGGCGGGAGCGGCGCCTGGCCAGCCGGGGTAGGCCGGCAGCTCCGTGGTCGACGCCAGCGAGTTCGACGCCTGCGAACTCACGGTCGCGTTCGACGGTTGTCGAAGTACTGCTGTACGTCGAGCTCACCGTCGATGACCTTGGCCACGACCCAGCCACCGAGGCCGAACAGGGCGACGACGCAGGCCTCGGTGAAGCCGCCGAGGGCGATGGCGAGGCCCAGGGCGAGGCCGACGATCAGTCCGGCAAGCTTGGTCTGCACAGTTAGTACCTCCGGGAGGTTCAGTCGAGGGAACGTTTTGGTGAACGGGGCCGCCCGAGGCCCAGCCAGCCGGCCAAGCCCCGGCGACGCCGGTAGATTGTCAGGAGTTCGGTCGGCCTGCTGTGGTGCCTCGGGCGCAGAGCGGCGAGTCCGGAGATGAACTCCTCCGGGTCGCCGCCCCGGTCCGGGTGGTGGGCCAGCGCCAGGGCACAAAGCTGTCGGCGCTCATCACGGTCATCCCGCTCAGGCATCGGCCGGTGCCCCGACGTCTATGTCGTCTATGTCGTCTATGTCGTCGATGTGAACCTCGACCGGCAGGCCGCCGGCCAGAGGCCCCACCGCGGCCCGCACCTCGTCAGCAAGGCCTGTCAGCACTGTGCCGTAGCGGGCGGCGAGGTGGACCTCGACCCGGTCCCCGGGTAGTCGGACCCCGCCGACCCGACGCCCGGGGAGGTAGGCGACGAACTCCTGAGCGGCTCCGGCGTGGAGCGCCGAGACACCAGGGACGGCCATGGCAGCGGCGGCGATGGCGTCGGCGTCCGGCTCGCCCACCGGCTACTGCACCCGTGCGGGTGACGGGGGCGGACCCTGCTCGCCCTGGTCGTCGCTGCCCGGTATCCAGATGTCGTCGACGTTGATGTTCACCTCGGTCACCTCGAGGCCCGTCATCCGCTGCAGCCGCTCGATGACGTTCTTGCGGACGGCGGCAGCCAGGTCGGCTATGGCGACTCCGTACTCGACGACGAGATCAAGGTCGATCGCCGCCTGCCGCTCGCCGACCTCGACCTTCACCCCTTGGCCCGCCGTGCGGGCCTCGGTGCTGCCGCCGGGGAGGATCTCGCGGATCGAGCCAAAGGCACGGGTGGCGCCGGCACCCATGGCGTGCACACCGGAGATCTCCCGTGCGGCCAGACCGGCGATCTTCGCCACGACCGAATCGGCGATGCTCGTCTTGCCCTGCGAGGAGACCAGGGCGCTGCCGCCGGTCGCCGGGCGGTCAAGGCCGGTCGGGCTTGCCTCCGCTCCTGGCCTGGTGTCGGCTGCTGCCTGGGTGTCGGCTGCTGTCTGGGTGTCGGCCATCGGTCGGGTTGGCTCCTCGGCTAGCGCTAGCGGTCGCCTCTGATCCCTTCCCCGTGCGTGGTCGATCCACACCGCGTTCCGGGCCCTGCTTTGCCGCCTGTCAGCCCGCGTTGGCCGCCAGCCGCTCCCGGGCCTGCCGGGACCGTTCGAGGAGGTGGGCCGGGATCCCGCCGACCGCCTCGCCGCCGGCGGCGGCCGGGGAAGCGGCCGTCGTGGTGGCCAGCACCGCCGCCTCGGCTCCGGCCGGGCGCTCCTTCCAGTCCCGCCACTCGGCCGGTGTGGCCAGCTTCGAACGGGCCAGCGAGGGCAGCGAGGCTCCGTTGTCGAAGTCCACGAAGTAGCGGATCCAGGAGAGCCCGCTGACCATGGTCACCCGCCCGGGGGTGCCCCGAGGCACTCCCCGCATGTCGGTGAGGCTGACCACCCGCGCCCGTCGAGCCAGCGGGTCGGTGGAGGTGTCATTCGCCATCCCGGTCCTAAGGCTAGCGACAACCGCCTGCGCCGGCATGGCCGGGCGGCCGATGCCAGACTCGACCCATGGGCTCATCGGGCGGCGCTGCAGCCCTCGGCGGCCCGGTGCGCTTCATCCTGGCCTCGGCCAGCCCGGCCCGCCTGCACCTGCTGCACCAGATCGGCATCCATGCTGACCGTGTGGTCAGCGGGGTCGACGAGGCCTGCGATGGCCCGGCCGGCGAGGTGGCCGCCGGCCTGGCCCGTCGCAAGGCGCGGGTCGTGGCCGGGCGGACCGAGGGAGAAGCCGTGGTCCTCGGCTGTGACAGCGTGCTCGAGCACTCGGGGCGGGTGCTCGGCAAGCCGTCCTCGGCCGACGACGCCGAGGCGCGCTGGCACGAGCTGCGGGGCACCATCGGGCGGCTGCACACCGGCCACTGCCTGATCTCGGTGACCTCCGCCCAGCCGGGCAGGACCGTCGAGGCGGCGGCGGTGACGACGGTGCGGTTCGGCTGGCCGGGCGATGCCGAGATAGCGGCCTACGTGGCCACGGGCGAGCCGCAGCAGGTGGCCGGTGCCTTCACGATCGACGGGCTCGGCGGCGCATTCGTCGACGGCATCGACGGCTGCCACTCGAACGTGATCGGCCTGAGCCTGCCGGTGCTGCGCCGGCTCCTCGACCAGCTCGGCCTGTCGATCTGCGACTGGTGGTGACACCGCCGACGCCCTGGGACGGCGAGGAGTACCAGGCCCGCTTCGACGCGCTGGCGGCGTCGGGCACCGACGTCCACGGCGAGGTCCGGTTCGTCCTCGCCCTCTCGCCCGCGAGCGTGCTCGACGCCGGCTGCGGCACCGGTCGGGTGGCCATCGAGCTCGACCGCTGCGGCCTTCGCGGCGTGACCGGGGACGTGGTGGGCGTCGACATCGACCCTTCGATGCTGGCCACGGCCCGGTCGCGGGCGCCGACGATCCGCTTCGATGAGGCTGACCTCTCAGCGCCGGGCTTCGACCTCGGGCGCAGGTTCGGGCTCGTGGTCATGGCTGGGAACGTGCCCCTGTTCACACCGCCGGGCAGCCAGAGGGGTCTGGTGGCCGGCTGCGCCCGCCACCTGGAGCCCGGCGGGGTGCTGGTGGCCGGCTTCTCGCTCGGCCGGGGCTACGGGCTGGAGCCCTACGACGATGACTGCGCCGCCTCCGGGCTCGTGCTGGTCGAGCGCTGGGCCGGCTGGGACCGCGAGGAGCTGGACGATGCGCCCGGGTACGCCGTGTCGGTCCACCGCCTCCGGGCGTGAGGGCGACGCCGGGTCGTAGAAGGAAGGGCCGCTGATGCCGGCTGTACGCTGCCTGCGTGCCCCGCAGGATCGACGTCGAGCTCACCAGCGCCAGGGAGGACGGCAGCTTCACCTGGCGAGCCGCCGGGGCGAAGCAGCCTAAGGGCGTTGTCGGAGGGTCGCTGCTCTACGGCGGGGCCAAGGTGGGCGACGTCGTTCGGGCCGAGGCGGACTTCGACGTGGAGGGCATCAGCATCGTGTCGGTGGTCCCTCCGCCCCAGGCCGCGGCGCGCGCCGAGGCGGCCCGCATCGAGCTGGTGGGCACGGGTCGCGAAACGCCCGGCGTCACCTCCTCGGCGGTTTCCAGGGAACGAGGCCGGTCCGACGGCGAGCACCGGGGTGGCCGCCCCGAGCGGACCGGACCCCGCAGCGACCGGGGCGACCGGCCCGGAGGCCCCGCAGGTCCGAGGGGCGCAGAGCGCGGTGACCGTCGCGGCCCCCGTCCCGAGCGAACTGAGCGGCCTGAGCGGGGCAGCCTCCCCGACCGCTCCGAGCGTGCCGCACCCGTCGAGCGCGGCAGCCGGCCGGAGCGGGCATCGGGGCCGACCGGGGCCGACCGGGGTCGGCCGAAGCGGCTCTCCCCGGCCAGCACCCATCGCGACGCCTACCTGGCTGCGCTCGTCCCCGAGCAGCAAGTCGTCGCCGAGCTGCTGCTGCGGGGTGGGATCCCCGCCGTGCGGGCCGCGGTCAGCCAGCAGAACCAGAACCGGCCGGAGGGGGCCCCGACGATCGACGCTGACCCGCTCGTTGGCCTGGCTGAGAACATGCTGCCCGCGGTGCGTCAGGCCGAGTGGCGTGACCGCGCCGAGGCGGCCAAGGCGGCCCTGGACGAGGTCGGCCTGCGCGACCTTCGGGCCATCGTCACCGCCGCCGACGCCTCCGCCCGCGACGACAGTTCCAAGGCCCTGGCCGCCGAGCTGCGTGACGGGCTTGAGCGCCGGACCACAGCCGACCGGGAGCTGTGGATCGCCGAGATGACCTCATGCCTGGCCGACGGCAAGACGGTTCGAGCCCTGCGGCTGTCCTCGCGGCCGCCGGACCCCAGCAGCAAGGTGCCCGCCGAGCTCCTTGAGCAGCTGCGCACCGACGCCAGTGCCGCCCTCGGGCCCGAGACGCCTCAGGACCGCTGGGCGGCCCTGCTCGAGGCCGTCATCGCCTCGCCCGTGCGGCGCAGCGTCGAGCCGAAGGGTCTCCCGTCCCAGGCCGGTCCGGCGCTGCAGCTGGCCGCCCGTCAGGCGGCAGGGCGCATTCCAGCTCTCGCGGCGCTGCTGGGCGTTGACCTCCCGCCGCCGCCTGGTCCGCGCGCCGGACCAGGAAAGGGCGGCCGGGCCACTCCCCCGCCGCCGCCCAGGCCTCCGGCCGAGGTGGATCTCGTTCCCGCCGATGCTCCGACAGCCGCCGATGGGCGCCCCGACGCCGCACCTTCACCAGCCGACTTCTGAGCGACTTCTGAGCCCACCGCCTCCGAGGTTCCTCTCAGCTCAGAGGTCTCGGTGGAGCACCAGCAGCCGGGCCGTCAGCCCGAAGGTCTCGAAGAAGTTCTTGGTCTCCCGCGCCCCCGGTAGGGCAAAGGCGTCGATGCCGGTGCAGCCGACGGCCGCGGCCCAGCCGACTACGGCGTTGAGCATCGCCTCGCCGACGCCTACGGCCCTGGCCTCGGGGTCCACGTGCAGCTCCTCGACCACGGCGACCTCGGCGTCAGCCGAGGCGATGGCGTAGCCGACGGGTACGCCGTCGATGGTCCCCGCCCACAGGCCGGTGGTGGGATCGGCGAGGGCGTCAGCGAAAGCCAGGTCCAGTGGCTCAGGCCGGCAGTGCCGGGCCACCAGCAGCGGGCCACCCCGCCTGGCGATCTGCTCCAGCCGGGCCGAACGGGCCAGGTCAACCAGGATCGGCAGGTCGCCGGCCTCGGCCGGCCGGGACCCCGCCTCCACCTACTGCTGCTTGGAGGTCTGGGGCTTGGAGG
>JBBSHM010000077.1:0-12039 GCA_038253125.1 Acidimicrobiales bacterium | reverse complement strand
TCGGCCGACCGCCCCACGAACTGGTACGACCCCGGGCGCTTCTGGAGCGGCGACCGGCTGCAGCTGGGGGGGGGAGCCACCCTGGGCGCCGAGATCCGGGTCTTCGATGACCGAGCCACCGGCTAGCGGTAGCGAGCGTCCTCAGACTCGGCGCAAAACTTGCCTCAAAGGCGCGAGTTTGGTCGGTCTAGGTGGTCTAGGTGGTCTAGGTGGTCTAGCGGGTAAAGCCGCTGTCAGAGCTGAGCGCCGGCGCCACGATGCAACGGCGAATCGCCGCCCGACAAGGCATGCCATACGCTCGGCGGCGCCCATGAGCTTCGACCCCTTCGTCGCCCTTGCCGGCCTGATCGTAGGATTTGTCGTCGGCCTCACCGGCATGGGCGGTGGTGCGCTCATGACCCCGATCCTGGTCGTGGTCTTCGGGGTGCAGCCCCTGGCGGCGGTGTCGAGCGACCTGGCCGCCGCTGTCATCATGAAGCCGGTAGGCGGCGGCGTCCACCTGCGGCGGGGCACCGTGAACATGGCCCTCGTCGGCTGGATGTGCCTGGGGTCGGTGCCGGCCGCCTTTGCCGGAGTCCTGATCCTGAAGACGCTGGGCCGGGGCCCCGCCCTGCAGGAGAGGATCTCGACGGCGCTCGGCGTCGCCCTGCTCGTCGCCGCCGCCGCCATCCTGGCCAAAAGCCTCCTGCAGAGCGACCGCCGTGAGGGCGCCGGGGTGCACGACATCAAGGTCAGGCCCGTTCTGACCGTGATGACCGGCGTGGTCGGGGGTCTTGTGGTGGGCATGACGTCGGTCGGCTCGGGGTCGCTGATGATCGTGCTCCTCCTGGTGCTCTACCCCACCCTGAAGGCATCCCAGCTGGTGGGCACCGACCTCGTGCAGGCCATTCCGCTCGTGATCTCAGCCGCCCTCGGCCACGCCCTGTTCGGCGACCTGAACCTGGCGCTGACCTCATCGCTCCTGGTGGGCAGCGTCCCCGGCGTGTACTTCGGCGCCCGGGCCTCGGCAAGGGCTCCCGACTGGGTGATCAAGCCGGTGCTCATGCTCGTGCTCGCCCTGTCGGGGCTGAAGCTGCTGAAGGTGGGCACCGGTTGGCTGGCCGTGCTGCTGGCGATCGGCTCGGTGGTGCTGGCGGTCCTGGCCTACCGGCGCTTGCGGAGGACCGGCCTGGCGCTGAACGCCGACGGATCCCCGGGCTGAGCCTCGGGCCGTGCGTCAGGTCCGTCAGGGAGCGGGCTGGCCGAAGCGGCTGGGGATCGTCTCCTGCTCGTGGCGGATGACGTGGATCACCGCGTTGATCAGCGCCAGGTGGGTGAAGGCTTGGGGGAAGTTCCCGAGGTGCCGCCCGGTGTGGGGATCGAGCTCCTCGGCGTAGAGCTCGAGGGGGCTGGCCAGGGCCAGCAGCCGCTCGCACAGCTGGCGGGCCCGGACGTGCTCGCCGATCTCGGAGAGGGCCGACACGAGCCAGAACGAGCAGATCGTGAACGAACCCTCCTCGCCGGTGAGACCGTCGTCGGTCTCCTTGGCCCGGTAGCGCAGGACGAGACCGTCGACGGTCAGCTCGTCGGCTATGGCCAGCACCGTGGCCCGGATGCGGGGATCGTCATAGGGCAGGAAGCGCACGAGCGGCATCAGCAGCAGCGAGGCGTCGAGAGCATCGGTGCCGTAGTGCTGGGTGAACACGCCTCGGGCGTCCGTGCCGTTGGCGCAGATGTCGGCGTGCATCTCGTCAGCCACCGCCTGCCAGCGGTCGACCCGCTCCTGGTCGTCGCGGATCCGGGCCAGCCGGGCGCCCCGGTCGGCCGCCACCCAGCACATCAGCTTGGACGACGTGAAGTGCTGAGGCTCGCCCCGCACCTCCCATATCCCCCGGTCGGGCTCACGCCAGTGGGCGATGGCGCTCTCGACCAGGCGGCACAGGATGGGCCAGATCCGC
The DNA here is from genome assembly GCA_038253125.1 of Acidimicrobiales bacterium. GTDB lineage: Bacteria > Actinomycetota > Acidimicrobiia > Acidimicrobiales > JAUJNH01 > JAUJNH01. Next base: position 10,102 of record JBBSHM010000077.1, on the reverse strand, counting down.
TCGTCGAGGCGGTCCCTTGAGGTGGTGTGGATGTAGACCGAGTCGAGGACGGCCCCCCACACGTCGTGTTGTTGCTGGTCGTGGGCGGCGTTGCCGATCCGCACCGGCCTGGCGCCGTCATAGCCCTCGAGGTGGTCAAGGACGTGCTCGTCGAGGTCGCTCCGGCCGTCGACGCCGTACATGACCTGCAGCTCCTCGCCCCGCCCGGCCACATCAGCGATGAACCAGAAGAAGTCGTTCGCCTCCCAGTCGAAGCCCAGGGTGTACAGGCCCCACAGGGCGAAGGTGGAGTCGCGGATCCAGCTGTAGCGGTAGTCCCAGTTGCGCTCGCCGCCCGGGGTCTCGGGCAGCGACGTGGTGGCGGCCGCCAGCAGCGCCCCGGTGGGGGCGAAGGTCAGGCCCTTCAGCGTCAGGGCGCTGCGCTGCAGGAAGCCCCGCCACGGGTGGTCGGGGAAGTTGCCGCGGGCCAGCCAGTGCTGCCAGTGGTGAGCCGTCCACACCAGCCGCCGCCGGGCCTGCTTGGCCGTGAAGGGCGGGTCGTGCTCGCTCCACGACAGGGCGCAGAAGCGGACGTCGCCGTCCTTCATGAGCGTGCGGGCCACCGCCCGCCCACCCTCGAAGCCGATCCGCAGGTCGGTGGTGAGCTTCAGCTCGTAGTCGATGCCCTCGGCCGAGGCCACGCCCTGGTTGTAGGCGCGGTCGGTGTAGGACCACCGGGCCGGCTGCCGGCCGTAGTCGAACACCGGCTCGCAGTCGAGTGTCACCTGCACCTCGCCGTTCACGCACCGCACGCTGCGCAGCAGGACGTGGTCGGCGTCGTAGTCGGTGGGAGCCCGCCGGTGGGTGTGGGACCGGTCGTCGAGGTGGTGCCAGGGCCCCACGAGCAGCACGTCACGGACGATTATCCAGCCCGTCGAAGTGCCCCAGCTGGTCTCGAGCACCATCGTGCCGGGCAGGTAGCGGCGGGCGGCCGGGACGGTCACGTCGGCCGGCCCGAGGCGGAACCCGCCAGCGTCGCGGTCGAGGATGGACCCGAAGACGCTGGGTGAGTCCATCCGGGGCAGGCACAGCCACTCGACGTTGCCGCTCGGCGCCACCAGCGCCGTGGTCTCGCAGTCGGACAGGAACCCGTAGCTGGCGATCGGAGGGAACGAGCTGGCCACCGGCGGCCCCCCGAGCGGCCCGTCTGCCGATGAAGGCGGCGTCACATCCACCACCTTGCCAGGTTTGGGCGAGGCATCTGAGGCCATGTCGGCCGGGCCTGGGTGATCACGCCCTGGGCAAGCCCCCATGGTCCACGCCCGCCAGCCGGCACGCCGCCGCCAGCCGGCCGCCTAGCCTCTCGGCCGTGACTGGAGCCTTCGCCCGGGCATCTGGTGCCGTGAGGCCACTCGATCAGCAAGCGTTGGCCGACGCGCTCGTCCTGCACGCCCGTCTGACCAAGCCGGCCGGATCTTTGGGGCGTCTCGAAGCGCTCGGGGTACGGCTGGCCGGCATCTCAGGTGAGTGCCCCCCTCCGGTGCCCAGCCCCGCGGCGGTGGCGGTCTTCGCCGGTGACCACGGGGTCGTGGCCCAGGGGGTGACGCCGTGGCCGCAGGAGGTGACGGGGCAGATGGTCGCCAACTTCATGGCCGGAGGCGCGGCGATCAACGTCCTGGCCCGTCAGTCCGGGTCCAGGCTGGTGGTGGTCGACGTCGGCGTGGCGAACGTCCCAGGCCGATGGGCTGAACGCATCGAGTCGACGGGGCCGGCCGGGCCCACCGATCGGATCGGGCCGACCAGGTCGAGCCCAAGGCTGCTGCACCGGAGGGTACGGGCCGGGACCGCCGACCTCTCCACCGGGCCGGCGATGACTGAGGACGAGGCGCTCGCCGCCCTTGATGTCGGGTGCGACGTGGCCGGCGAGCTGGTGGCGGCCGGCGCCCGCTGCCTGCTCACCGGCGAGATGGGCATCGGCAACACCACGCCGAGTGCCGCCCTCATCGCCGCCTTAACCGGGCGGGCGGCGTCCGAGGTCACGGGGCGGGGCACCGGCATCGGCGACACCATGCTGTTGCGCAAGTCCGAGGTCATCCACGCCGCCCTGACCCTCCACGCCGACGCCCTGGCCGCCGGCCCGCTGGCCACCCTGGCCGCCATCGGCGGGCTGGAGATAGCCGCGCTGGCCGGGTTCATCGTGGGCGGCGCCGCCGCTGGCGTGCCGGTGCTGGTCGACGGCGTGGTGGCCGACGCCGCACTGCTCGTGGCCGCCGCCCTCGTCCCCGGGGTCGAGGACCGTTGCATCGCCGGCCACCGCTCGCCAGAGCCGGGAGCGACCGCCGCCCTGGCCCACCTCGGCATGGAGCCCCTGCTCGACCTGGGCCTCCGCCTGGGCGAGGGCAGCGGCGCCTGCCTGGCCCTCCCGCTGGTCGAGGCCGCCGCCCGCATCCTGGCCGAGATGGCCACATTCGACTCAGCCGGCGTCACCGCCAAGCCCGCCTGACAGCTGGAGCGGAGGGAACAGCGGTCAGGTCAGGGTGAGGTCGGGCTCCAGGCTGGGAGGGGCCTCGGACCGGCGGCCGTTGCCGTTGCTGGGCTCTGCGTTGCGGGAGTGGGCGACGTTCAGCATGTGGTGCAGGAGGATGAGCTGGCTGAGGGCCAGCGGCTCGAGGCGGGGACCGTCGCCGATGGCACCGAGGCTCGGCGGCACGGGCCGCTCGCCGCCCTCGCTGCCCATCACCTCTTTCCAGATGGCCTTCTCGACCCGCCTGGTGACCCCGGGATCGGCGTAGCCGTGGATGTGGAGGGCGTCGACCGGCCGGTTGTTCTCGTCGCGCACCATCTTCAGGTGCATGGCCTCGCGGGGCACGTCCTGGAGGATGGTGACCAGATCAGGGTGGGCGATGGTGGGGCGCAGGAGCAGCTGGACCGACAGCGGGTCGTCGTTCGCCTCGCCCCTCTCCTCGATCGGGGCGAAGCGCACGACGATGTCGGCATCCCGCCGCTGGGGCCGGATGAAGGCCTCTGACTCGGGCTCGCGGCGGTCGAGGTCGGCCAGGACCTGGGCCTCGGAGTAGCCGCGGTGACGGGTGTCCCGCTTGATCTTCCAGGACCGGCGGATCTCCTCAGGCGGGTCGAGGTAGCACTTGATGTCGAAGCAGGCCTGCGACAGGCGGGTGTGGATCGGCAGCAGGCCCTCGATGATCACGAACTCGCGGGGCTCGATCAGCTCGGGCCGGTCGAGCGTGCCGCTCGTGTGCCCGTAGACGGGCTTGAGTATGGGGTGGCCCAGGGCGAGCAGCTGCAGGTGCTGCTCCATGATGTCCATGTAGTTGCAGTCGGGGTGGAGCGGGGTGAACGGGACGTTCTTGCGCTCGACCCGGTCGTAGCGGTGGTAGTCGTCGACGCAGATGGCGGTGACCCGGTGGGGACCGAGCGCCTGGACGAGGCCCCTGGTGAGCGTGGTCTTGCCCGACGCGCTGTCGCCAGCGATGGCCAGCATGACGGGGCGGCGGCGGTGACCGTCTCGAAGTGCACGTTGCGTTGCGATCCCCTTGTCGGGCACAGGCATCCCCAAGATGTCGAGAGTTGGTCCGCCGACGCTACGGGGCAGGTACCTGACAAGCCATCCCCTTCCCGGTGGAACCGGCGGGGGACCCGGCGGCTTCGGAGCGTCGTCCGTCGCCGCCCTATCTTCGTCGGCATGGCCAGCGAGCGCCGCCCGCTCCGCGTGGTGCTGGTCGACGACCACCAGATGATCCTGGACGGCCTGCGCTCGATGCTGGCCCCCCACGCCGACCGCCTCGTGCTCGTGCTGGCCACGACCGACACCGACGAGGCCCTGCGCTTCGTCGGGGACGACCCGCCCGACGTGGCCCTGGTCGACGTGCGCATGAAGACGATGTTCGGCCTCGACCTGTGCGCCAGGCTGATCGAGGCGGCGCCGTCTGTGCGGGTCGTGATGCTCACAGTCCACGACGACGAGCAGTACCTCTTCCAGGCCCTGCGGGCCGGGGCCAGCGGATACCTCACCAAGCAGGTCACGGCCGAGGAGCTGATCGCCCACCTGGAGCGGGTGCGCGATGGCGAGGTGGTGATCGAGCCGTCCCTGGCCGGCCAGGTGGCCCTGTCAGCCGCCCGCCTCCACCGCGGCGAGTTCTGGCCGGGCGCCCACCTGGGCCTGACCCAGCGCGAGAGCGAGGTGCTGGAGCTGCTGGTGAAGGGCCACTCGAATCGGGCCATCGCCACCCGCCTGGTGCTGGGCGAGGAGACGATCAAGACCCACGTGCGGGGCGTCTACCGCAAGCTCGGAGTAGGCGAACGCTCCCAGGCGGTCGCCTTCGCCCTGCGCGAAGGACTGTTCCTTTGAAGAGAGCGTCGAGTGCGGCAAACGAGCCGGCGGTGACCGGCGATGCACCGGCGGGAGACACCGATGGCTGGGGCGACCTGTTGAGGCGGGTCATCGGGCTGACGGCCGAGGATCTGCGGGGGGCCGAGCTGTTTGGGCGCATCGCCGATCTCGTGGCCCGCACCACCTCCGCCGACGTGTGCTTCGTGCACGTCGTCGACGCCTCGGCCGGCGACCTGGTGCTGGCCGGCGCCACCGCACCCTTCGAGCACCTGGTCGGCACCATCCGGTTGAAGCTGGGCGAGGGGGTCGCCGGGTGGGTGGCCGAGCAGGGCGAGCCGGCGCTGGTGGGTGACAAGTGGGACGATCCCCGCTACCGCTACATCCCCGAGCTGAAGGGCGAGGAGTTCAGCTCGATGGTGTCGGTGCCGCTGCTGCGCGAGCGCAGGCGGGTGATCGGAGTGATGAACCTCCACTCCCGTCAGCCCGGCCACTTCGGCGACGAGCACGTCCTGCACCTCCAGGAGGTGGCCGACCTCGTCGCCGGCATCGCTCAGACGGCGATCCTGTACGACAGGCTGGCCACCAAGGAGGAGGAGCTGACCCGCTTCGCCGCCCGTACCGTCGAGCTGCAGGAGCTGGACCGGCGGCGCCTGGCCGGTGAGATCCACGACGGCATCAGCCAGCCTCTGGTCAGCGCCTGGTACCACCTGCGGGCCGCGGCGGCGTCGGCCCCGCCGGGCACGGTGGCCGACGAGCTGGTAGCCACCCTTGCCCTGGTGTCCGACGCCCTCGACGAGGCCCGTAGGGCCACCATCGGCCTGCGTCCTGCGGTGCTCGACGACCTGGGCCTGGCCGCCGGGCTGCGCAGCCTGGCTGCCGGCCTCTCGGGAATCGAGGTCGAGCTGGACGTCGACGTCGACCTCGAGGAGCGATCGCCGACACTCGCCCCCCACGTCGAGACCACCGTCTACCGGGTGGCCCAGGAAGCCGTGCAGAACGTCCAGAAGCACGCCCGCTCCACCCTTGTGCGCATCCTCCTGCACCGCCGCGCCGGCGGCCTGGAGCTGAGCGTGATCGATGACGGCCTGGGCTTCGAGCCGGCCAACGAGCCTGATCCCACGTCCTACGGCCTGGCGGGGATGCGGGAGCGGGCCGGTCTGCTGGGCGCCCGCCTCGAGGTGCACTCGGTGCCGGACAGGGGCACCACCGTCCGACTCCTGGTCCCGACCGCCCGCCTCGAGTCGGCCGCTCCCTGAGTCGGGCGGTGCACCGCCCCCATGTGTCAGCGGTCGACGGTGGCCACCTGGTCAGCACCAAAGTTCCGGCCCAGGGGTGTCGCCGAGACGAGGTTGACCCGGGGCTGGTGAGCCCGGACCACGGGCCGCCGGCCGAGGCAGATGCCCGCTCCCCCGAGGACGGCGCCGAGGGCCAGCATCATGAAGCCGAGGCCGATGACAAGATCGGCGACGTTGAAGGCCATGACCGAGGTGTACAAGCTGGTGCGCACGGCCGAGGCTTCAAAGGCGACGCCGCGCAGCGGGTTGGCCACTGGTCGGCCGTTGGGGCCGAGCACGGCCTTGGCCTCCTCGCTGGTCCCGGCCGGGTTGCCGTCGGTGGCCACGTAGCGACCAGCTCGGCGTAGGTCCGGCCGCCGGTGGCCTTTCGGGCGTGGACGTCGATGATGTCGCCCATGGCCTTGGCGGTGCGGGCGTCGTCACCTTGACGCCGGGGATGACCGCGTCGGGCGGTGAGACGATCTTCTGGTCCAGCAGCTCGGTCCGGACCTGGTCCTTGGCTTGCAGGCCGCGGGTGACCGAGTAGACGCCGCCGCCGAGAAAGGCGAGGCCGAGCAGGACGAGGACGAGGGTGCCGATCTTCTTCATGGTGAGCTCCTTTGGGTTTGACGGCGCGGTCGAACACCGAGCCGTGGTGGTGGTGTGGTGCTGCTGTGTGTGGTCGTTTGGGGGGTAGTGCGATCAGGTGACGGGGGCGGCCCAAAGGGCGTGCCAGGTCTGGGGCCCGACGATCCCGTCGACCGTCAGCGCCTTCTCCTCCTGGAAGGAGCGCACGACCCGGGCGGTGTCCGGCCCGAAGAGGCTGGTGACGTCGAGCTTCCAACCCCGGTCAGCGAGGCGCTGCTGGACCTGGCGCACGGCGTCGCCCCGATAGCCCTGGCGGGTGGTGCCGGGAAGTCCGGGACGCCCGGAGAGGTCGAGGTGCTGGCGCTGGCCTGGCCGCGGTAGGGCGGGCGGGCGTAGCCGAGGATCGACGCGCCGCGCTTGCGCACCACCCGGGCGCAGCTGTCCCGGTAGTTGCCCTCGATGGCGACGATGGCGTCCGGTCGCACGGACTCGACCATCCCGATGTGGTCCGAGCGGCCCGTGTCCCACTGGTAGAGGACGAGGTCGCCGGGCTGGGGCTCGGTGGTGGTCCAGGACCACCCGCCCTGACTGGCACGGGCCATGTCCATGATGGACTGGCAGAGCCAGATCCGCAGTGGGATGCCGACGCGCGACAGCACGTAGCTGCACGCCATGGCGCACCAGCGGTCCTGCATCCCGCTCCAGTCGGTGACGGGCGGGGCGTTGTTGGACCCGAGCGGGCGCTCCGTGACGCCGATGAGGCCACGGAACTCGTCGAGGGCCTGGCCGGGGGTGGCCATCACCCGACCTCGGCGTCGGTCGCGGTCACGGTGCCGTCGGGCAGGGTGTCCTGGGCGATGTCCTCGTCGCCCGGCGGGACGGCGTCGCCGTCGGCCAAAAAGAGGAGGTCCCCGGTGGTGAGCAGGTCTGCGTCAGGCATGCAACGACTCCTTCACGTGGTACCGGCCAGCGGCCGGGTCGTGCGCTCCGCACGGCAAGGTCACGTTGCGCCACGGGGGTTGCGGACCGGTTGCAGCAGGGTTGCGGCCCTCAGGTGGGCGGGACCGCCCCCGTCAGGAGGGCGGACGCCAGGGCTACCGCCTCGGCTGTCGACAGCACCGGCCCCTCGACCCTGGCCGAGCCGATCGCAGGGTCGGCCAGCTCCGGCTGGACACCTGGCGGCACGATGGCGGCCCGGGCGCAGCCGCCGCTGCGACCCAGGCGGTCGGCGGCGGCGAGGAGGCGGAGTCCGTTGGGTCCGGGACCGACCAGGGTTGCCGCAGTCTCGAGCGAGCGAGCGATGCCGACGAGGTCGCCGATCTCGTCCTGCACGCCCAGGGCCTCGGCGGCCATCGACCGGGCCCGGGCCAGCAGAGACTCGGCCTCTGTGGCATCCAGGCAGCCCGGGGCCACCAGCAGCCGGTAGCCCGGGGGCGGGTCTCGACCACGACGTCGGTCTGGCCCTCCAGGGCCCGACGGAGGCGGGAGACGTACGAGCGCAGCGTGGGGAGCGCCGTCGGCGGTGGTCGCTCCCGCCAAAGGGCGTCGACTAGGGCGTCCTCGGCCACCGCCCGGCCGACGTGCACGGCGAGCGCAGCCAGCAGCGTCCGCTCCTTCGGCCCCCGCAGCCGCACCGGCCGCCCATCGCTGCTGAGGATCTCGATGCCGCCCAGCACCCGGAGCAGCACGGCGTCACCCTAGCGACGCCTCGCGGCCGAAGGCCGGGATCGCCGCGCCGGTTCGGGACCTGAGATCACCGCCACCCCCTCCGGGGTGAGGTGGAAGCGCTCGGTGCCGTCACCGCCGCTGGGCGGGCTGGCCGGTCCACTCAGGCCGCCGGCGGCCAGGTGCTCCAGGAGGTGGCGGGCGCCGGCAGCCAGGCGGCCGGCGGCGGAGGACCTGGTCGTTCAGGGCTCCACGAGCAGGACCCGACAGGGCGGCCGGCTCGACGCCAGGCGCCGATCGGTCGTGAGCAAAGGGCAGCCCCGGGCCTCGGCCAGCGCCACGTAGAGGCCGTCGAGGAGCCTGATCCGCTCGGCCAGCTCAAAGGCCCGCCGCAGCTCGCGGCTGCCGGGCATCACAAGCTCCTGCGCCAGATCTGTCAGTGCGTCCAGCCCGCGGAGCACATCGTCGTGGCTGATCGTGCCGGCCCGGGCCAGGCGGCCAAGGGCCGAGAGCACCTCGGCCGGCTGGTGCGCCGGAGCGAGGACCTCCTGGTCGAGCTGGTCCAGCACCTGGTCACGCCACGGTTGGCCTATCACAACATCCACCAAGGCCGAGGCGTCGAGGACGATCACCCGCCGAACTCGTCCCGAACCTGTCCCATCAGGCTCGAGGTGTCGATCGGGCTCTCCCGAACCGGCTGCCGCCGGGCCCGCTCCACCCACTTGTCGTTGGCCCTGCGGGCAACCTCCGCCTGCAGGGCGGCCTGGGCGACGGCCGAGACGGCGATGCCGTGACTGCGGACCGCCTCGTACAGCTCGTCGGCGACGTACACGCTCAACCTGGGCATACCCACAGCGTACCCCCATCGACGGTCCACTTTCCCTGCTGTCGCCTGATCTGTCCACCTCAGGGAGACGAGGCGTCACTTCCGCTCAACGGACCCGGACGTCGGCGCGACTGCGGAGATCACCTTCATCCCTTCGGGAGTGAGGTGGAACTGCTCAGCGTTGTCGCCACCATTGGGTGGGCCGCTCGGGTCTTGGCCTCCACGCTCTGAGGGACCGCTGAGGCCACCGGCGGCCAGGTGCTCGAGGAGGTGGCGGGCGCCGGCAGCCAACCGTTCCCCGTCGCGTGCCACCAGGTGCCACTCGCGGTGGAGCGGCAGCGGGCCGAAGCGCCACTCCTCGATGGTCTCGGCCTCCAGCTCGGCGGCCACTGAGTCGGCGGAGATGAGGGTGATGCCGAGGCCGATCTGCACGCTCTCACGGATGGCGCCGTTCGAGCCCAGGGTCAGTGTGACGGGGGCCAGACCCAGGTCGGCGAACACCTCCTCGGTGGTCGACCGGGTGCCCGAACCCAGCTCGCGCACCAGCCAGGTGGCCCTGGCCAGCTCCTGCCGGCTCACCTCCCGCCAGCCATGATCGATACCAGAGACCTCCCGCTCTGCAGGGCCGCTCGGGCCCTGGATCCCGGCGGCGGCGGCGGCGACGATCAGGCGGTGCGGGCGGATGGCCAGGGAGACCAGATCGAGGCCGGCCGGCGGGCGGCCCCCGAGGGCCAGGTCGACGTCGCGGTGCACGAGCAGGTCCCACACCCGCTCGCGGTTGCCGACCTCGATGCTGATCTCGGTGTCGGAGAACTGGGTTCGGAACGAGCGCAGCGTGAGGGGCAGGATGCGCTCGCCAGCGGTGGTGACGGCCGCCACCCGGAGCCGGTTTCGCTCGGCGCCGGCCCGCCCGGCGGCCGCCTCCTTCGCCTCCTCGAGCAGGGCCAGCGACCGGCGCACGTAGCCGGCGAACTCGTCGCCGGCAGCGGTGATGCGCAGGCCGCGCCCCTCCCGGGCCACGAGCGCCACCCCCACCTCTCGCTGCAGGGCGGCCAGGGCCGAGGAGACCGCCGGCTGAGTCACGACCAGCTGCTCGGCCGCCGCCCGCACCGACCCGGTGGCGACGACGGCCAAGAAGGTCCGCAGCTGGCCCAGCGTCACATCGCCTGTTCGTACCGCTTCGAGTTCGGCACTGTCAACAGAGCTGACGGGTGGTGCCCGCCACCGCCGCAGGCGCGCCCCCTAGCGGGGCGATGGCGGCTACCGCGCCTGGTTGTCGCCGCCGCTCGACGCCTACGGCTCTTCGCCCTCGCGGTCGGGCTGTTCGTCCGCGGGCTTGCGGCCGTCGCCCTGCGAGGTCTTGGCGCCCTCATCGGTCTCGGTGTCGAAGACGCGGCTCTGGAGGATGTCCTCGGCCTC
>JBBSHM010000076.1:0-12071 GCA_038253125.1 Acidimicrobiales bacterium | reverse complement strand
CGTCGAATCGGTGGAGACGACGCTCGGGAGGGAGCGCAGGACGGCCGCCGAGAGCAGCGCAGCGTTCTGGGTGTAGACGTGCAGGACGTCGTGGGATGGCACCAGCCTCCTGAGGCGCCCGCGCACGTAGGCGCTCTGGGCCAGCTGGTACCGCAGCGGCTGGAGGTCGCCGTCCAGGCGAGCCAGGCCGGGGATCGGGGCGGCGACGAGCTGCCGCCACCCGCGCGCGGCGGGGACGTCGAGGAAGGTGGCGACGACGGGGAGCCCGACGAGCGCGTGGCGCAGGTAGGGGTGCATGGCGGCATGGCCGCCCACGTTCTCGTTGACGAAGAGGGCCCGGAGCGGCGCGGCCTCGCTGATCATCCGGATCGCCGGCCGAGCTCGGCCTGGCCCAGCATGCACCAGCCCGTCCGCGGCTCCCGAACCATCACGTGCATCTCCTCGGCCCGGCAGGGGACGGGGAGGGCAGCCTCGAGCTGGGGGAGGAGGCCGGGCGGCTCAGGCCGGTGGGCCACGGTCACGTGCGGGATGAACCGGTCGAAGCGACCGCCGTACGGCTGCTCGTCCGGCCACCGGGCGAGCACCGCCTCGAGCAGGACGAGGAAGGGCCACTCGGGCTCGGGCCGGAGGTAGACGACGTCGGCGAACGTCCCCACGGCCACCAAGTGGAAGGCGAAGGGCTCGACCTCCCGGGCGATGGCCCCGACGGCGTCGAGCACGGCGTCGCCCCGCACCGCCGCTGGCTGGAAGGGGTAGAGGACCGTGATGTGCGGCGGCATGCACGCCACCCGGCCACCCTCTGGGGCGAGGGGTTCACCCATCAGGGGGGCGACGGCGGGGACGGGCACGATGATGCAGCCTTCCGGGCGCCGGTGGCCGGCGAGGTGGTCGCGCACAGAGGCGGAGGCGGAGAGGAGCGCCGTGCGGAGGCGGCCGTCCTTCACCGGTACCGGTCTGGTGGCGGGAGCTGGAAGTGCTGGCAGAGGAGAGCCACGTCCTGGCGGTCGTGGTCGAGCGGCTCGTAGCCGTCGTGGAACGCCGCCTGCACCGACGGGGACAGACAGCGCACCTGGCGGCCGCTCACGACGCCCAGGGTGAAGGAGTCCGGACCGTAGCCGAAGCCGGTCTCGACGTCGGCCGCCGGGAGGCCGTCGGCGGCGGGACGGGCCAGGAGCAAGTCGACGGTCCAGCCCGAGGGGTGGCGCAGCACGATCTTCGCCGGCATCCAGCTGCCAGCCGGGGACCGGTCGGCCACCGGGGTGTAGCCCAGCCCGTGCAGCGCGGCCAAGGCGTCCCGCGGCCGCTGCCCGTCGGAGTCGATGACGACGTCCAGGTCCCGGTGCCTCCGGGTCTGGCGACCGAGCAGCGCATCCACCCCCCACCCGCCGGCCAGCCGGGCCTGGACCGCGACCGCCTCCAGGGCGTCGAGCACCCGCAGCACCTCGGGGGCCCGCATCTCGAAGAGGCGGTTTCGGAGGCGGGCGACCAGCGGAGACCCGACCAGGCGCGCAGCCGGCGTTCTCGCCGTCCACCGGTGCAGCGCCCGGCCCAGCCTGGCGAGCCAGAAGAACCGGCACGAGAGGCTCGAACCGGATCGCGCCGCGCCCGATGCCGGCGTGCGGCCGCGACCGGGTCGGCCCTCGTCCCCCCCTCGCTCTCCTCCGACGCCCGTCATGTCACCTCAGCCTCAGCGGCAGGGCGGGGCGCGCCCTCCTGCCTGCTCCGGTCTCCGTGCCGGGCGACGCCCAGACCGTCGTGAAGTTAGCGTGCCACCTCCACATGGGCCAGAATGCCCCGGCTCCACAAACCACGACGGGTAGGCGAGGGTAGGTTCGATGACCACGCGCTGTCACCATTGCGACGCGATGCGCCGCCCCTTCGCGCGGGGGATGTCGCGCCGCCGCGCCGGGCGGCTGCTGCTTGTCATCGTGACCGTCGTGGGCGTGGTCGGCGCCGGCACCTTCCTCGGGCCGGCACCGGCCTGGGCCGCAGCTGCCGCACCGCCCCCTGCGGCCTCCCCGGATCCGGTCATCGGCGCGGCCGGCGACATCGCCTGCGCTCCGGGGAGCCCGTCGTTCAACAACGGGGCTGGCACCCCGACGGCGTGCCAGCAGAAGGCCACCTCCGACCTGCTGCTGTCGCGGCCGCTCGCCGCGGTGCTACCCCTCGGTGACCAGCAGTACGATTCGGCGACGGCTGCGGAGTTCGCCGGGTCCTACGCCCCCACCTGGGGCCGCCTCGATCCGATCAGCAGGCCCGTGCCGGGCAACCACGAGTACCGCACGCCGGGAGCGTCCGGGTACTACGGCTACTTCGGCTCGGCGGCGGGCGACCCGGCGAAGGGGTACTACAGCTACGACATCGGCAGCTGGCACCTGGTCGCCCTCAACGGCAACTGCACCGTCGTGGCGTGCAACGCCGGGTCGGCGCAGGAGCAGTGGCTGAAGGCGGACCTCGCCGCCAGCACCGGCAAGTGCGTGCTGGCCTCCTGGCACCAGCCCCGCTTCGGCACCGACCAGGTGATCGACGACTCCTACCGGGCGTTCTGGGACCGCCTCTACGAGGCCAAGGCCGACCTCGTGCTCAACGGCCACCGGCACCGGTACGAGCGGTTCGCTCAGCAGAACCCGCTGGGCACGGCCGATGCTGCCGCCGGCATCCGCCAGTTCATCGTCGGGACGGGTGGCGAGGACCTCGAAGGCTGGCCGAAGGGGACCAAGGCGGCGAAGAACAGCGAGGTCCGCTCCGCCGGCGGCTTCGGCGCCCTGTTCCTCACCCTCCACGCCACCACCTACGACTTCTCGTTCACCTCGACGGGGGGCAGGAGCTTCACCGACTCCGGCTCCGGCTCCTGCCACGCCAAGCCGCCGGCCGCCACCGCATCGCCCTACGCGGCGTCGGTGCTGGCTGACAGACCGAGCGGCTACTGGCGCCTCGGTGAGACGGCGGGGACCACGGCCGCCGACTCCTCGGGCAACAGCCGGACCGGCACGATCAGCGGCGGCGTGACCCTGGGGGCAACAGGGGCGGTCGCCGGTGACAGCAACACGGCGATCGGGTTCGACGGAGGGACAGGTCAGGTGGCCGTGGCCGACGCCGATCCGCTCCGCCTCAACACGCCGTTCACCATCGAGCTGTTCGCCAAGCTGGACACGTTCGCCAACACCTGGCCGGGCCTTCTCGGCAAGGGGCCCAGCTACACGGCCAACGGATGGCTCATCTGGTACCAGGCCGACGGCACCGTGTGGTTCAAGCGCAACGGCCAGAAGTGGGGCACCGGTCCCGGGGCGATCACGACCGACCGCTACCACCACCTCGCCGTCACCTTCGACGGCACCACCCTGCGGTGGTACGTCGACGGCGCCCAGACCACCGCCGCCCCGGCGTCGTTCCCCGCCATCACCGGCACCGACCCGATGCTCATCGGCCAGGGCGACAACGCCGGCAGGGACACCATCGACGAGCTCGCCGTCTACCCCACCGCCCTCACCGCCCCCCGCATCCAAGCCCACCTCAGCGCTCGTGCGTGAGATCCGCATGGCGGTGGGCGGCTAGGTGTCAGCAGAGCCCCAGGAACGCGGGGTGAGCTCCGAGTCCAGCATGGCGGCCGGACGCACGATCGCCGCCAACACTGGCTCGCTCGTCCTGGCCCGCTTCGTCGTGGCCGCACTCGGGTGGTCCGGGACGGTTCTCATCGTGCGCACCCTCTCCGTGGACGGCTGGGGACGCTTCTCCTTCGTCTTCGCCCTCCTCGGCGTCCTCTCCGTGTTCACCGACCTGGGAGTGGGACGCGTTGCGATCAAGGGCCTGCTGGACGCCGGCACCGACAGCGCCGCCTTCGCCGGCACGCTCGTGATGCTCCGGGCCGCGCTGGGGCTGGGCGGCTACGGGTTGGCCTTCGCCGTCGTGAAGCTCGGGGGCTACCCACCGGAGGTCGTCAGGGCCACCCTGGTCGCTGGGGTTGTCGTGGTGCTGGCCACGCCGTCGCATGCGATCCACAGCATCTTCCAGGCCCACCTCGAGATGCGCACGGTCGCCGTGAGCACGGTCCTTGGCCAGCTGGCGCAGCTCGGGTTGATCGTCGTCCTCTACCGGTCCGGCGGCTCCGTCGTCCTCTTCTGCGTCCCCGCCGTGCTTGGCGACGTGGTGATCCTGGTGTGGAGGCTCCGCGGGCTCCGTCGCCTGCAACGGCTCCGCCTCAGGGTGATCTGGTCCACGTGGACGATGCTGCTGCGCGAGGCGGCGCCGTTGGCGGCAGGCACCGTGCTGGCGACCGTCTACTACCGGATCGACAGCGTCATGCTGTCGAAGCTCGACTCGTTCGAGTCCGTCGGGATCTACGGGATCGCCTACAAGTTCGTCGACCTCACCCACTACCTGCCCGTTGCCCTGTCCGTGTCGGTGCTCCCGGTCCTGGTGCGCGCCTGGCCGCACGACCAGGCCACGTTTGTCGCCACCTTCCACCGCGCCCTCCTCCTCATGGCCATCGGCGGCGGGCTCGTGGCCTTCGAGTTCGCCGTCTTCGCCGGCCCCGTCATCGGAGCCCTCTACGGCCAGACCTACCAGGTCGCCGCCGACGCCGGCCGGCTGGTCGTTGCTGCGGAGTGCATCGCCGCCTTCGGCAACCTGTGCTTCACGGCGTTGATCGCCGTCGGCCGGAACCGGGTGTACCCGCTGGCGGCCCTGATCGGCCTGCTCCTCAACGTCGGACTCAACCTCTGGCTCATCCCCGCGTACTCCTACGAGGGAGCCGCGTGGGCCACGGTGGTCACCGAGGTGGTGGTGCTGGGCCTGCTCCTGGCCGCCACGCTGGCGTTGCCCGCCATCCGGCCGCTTCCCCTGGGCAGCATGGTAAGGGTCCCACCGTCGATGGCGCTGGCAGCACTGGCAGCCGTCGGCGCATGGCGCGTGGTCCCGTGGCCGGCGGCCGCGGCGGCCGGCGCCGCCGTGTACGTGGGCTGCCTGCACGTCCTGCGCGCCGCCGGATCCCACGGCCTCGTCGGCCTGGTGAGGGGCACGTCCGCCTGATGCGGCTCCTGATCGTCAGCCACACCAGCCTGTTGTCGGGGGCGGAGGCGGTCCTGCTGCGGGTCGTCCAGGGCGCCGAGGCCAGGGGCTGGAAGGTCGTGGGGGCCATCCCCCCGGGCGCGCTGGCCAGCCGCCTCTCCCAGACGGGCGTCTCCGTGGTGAGCATCCCCGACCTCAAGCTGCCGGCCGGGCCGCGACCCACCGCCGCGTCCCTCCTGGCGGCCCGCAACGTGGTTGCCTCCCGGGTGATCGCCACGGCGGCAGGCCAGGCCGACGTCATGCTGGTCAACGGGCTGCTGGCGCTGCCGGCGGTCCGCATCGCCCGCCCGAAAGCGCCCGTCGCCTGGCTCGTCCACGACGTGCTGATCCGGCGCAGCCTGCTGCAGCTCCTGCGGTTCTCGGCGGGAGCGGTGGACGTCGCCATCGCCGTCTCGCAGGCCGCCGCCGCGCCGTTGGCCGCTAACGGGATCCGGCGCACGGAGGTGGTGCCCAACGGCACACCCTGGCCGGTGACGCCGGCGCCCCCTGCGGACTCCCGACGCTTCCACCCGCCGCTCATCGGCTGTGCCGGCCTGCTGACGCCGTGGAAGGGCCAGGAGATTCTTCTCGAGGCCACGGCCCGCCTGGATCACGCCGACGCGTGCATCGAACTGATGGGCGGCACCTTCCCGAAGGACACCGGCTACCTGGAGGAGCTGCGGCGGCGCGCCGCCCGGCCCGACCTGGCCGGACGGGTGCAGCTCACCGGGAGCCTCCCCGACCCTGTCAGCCGCATGCGCACGTGGACCCTGGCCGTGAGCCCCAGCGTCGACCCTGAAGCCGGGCCGCTCGTCGTCCTCGAGGCCATGAGCATCGGCGTTCCCGTGGTGGGCACGGCTCACGGCGGGACCGTCGAGGCGCTGAGTGACGCCGGGCTGCTGGTGCCGCCACGAGACGTCACCGCGCTGGCCGCGGCGATCGACCGCCTGCTCGACGACCGCGACCTCTACCGGCGCTGCTCCGAGGCCGGCCCCCGCTCCATCGCCAGCGACCACCGTCTCGAAGTCCGAGTTGCCCAGGTTCTCGACCATTTGACCCGCCTGGCTGCGGCTTCTTCGGATAGCGGGGCGTAGGCACCGACTAACCTCTCGGGAGTGGCTTCACCAGCGGCTGGCTGATGTCCCTTTCGTACGATTCGTGCCGCGCTGTGGCTTCAATCCGACCTCGAGGTTGTCCGCAGGGCAGCCGAGCACAGTGGAGTGACCCCATCCCTAAAATCAAGCGACTCCGGCTCGTGTGTCTCGTTTCTGTGGCGCTCGTCGTTGCCGTCGTGGGCCCACTGGGCGCACGGCCTGCGCAGGCGGCCTTGGGGGAGGGCCGCATCGGCTCCCAGGGAGGTTTCTCGGCCAGCGGGAAGATGCTCTCGGAGAGCGACCAGGACCTGGCCTGGGAGCTGGACGGAATGGCCAGCTCGGGCGCCCGGTGGCTCCGGCTCAGCTTCAACTGGCCCACGCTGCAGCCCACGCCGACGACCTGGAACTGGTCGACCACCGACCGCGTGGTCAACGCCGCGGTGGCACGGGGCTTCCAGGTGATGGCCATGCCGTCCTACACGCCCGCCTGGGCCCGCCCGGGGGGCACCGACGACAAGTACCCGCCCTCGGATCTCCAGGCGTACGCAAGGTTCGTGCAAGAGGCCGTGCGCCGGTACAAGTCGACGAACGTCCGCGCCTGGGAGATCTGGAACGAGCCGAACCAGTCGATGTGGTGGAAGCCCAGGCCTGACCCGTTGGCCTACACCGACATGCTGCGGCGGTCCTATGCTGCAATCAAGGCCGAGGATCCGACGGCACTGGTGATCTCAGCCGGCCTGGCCCCGGCGCCTGACGCTCCCGACGGCTCGCAGATCAACGGGGTGACCTTCGCCCGCCAGATGTACCAGGCCGGGGCCAGGGGGAGCTTCGACGCGCTGGGCATGCACCCATCCCACTACCCGGTGGCACCCATGTTCCCCCATGTGGACAACGCGTTCCATTCCACGACGCCGGCGCTGCACCAGCTGATGGTCGACAACGGTGACGGTGCGAAGCAGGTCTGGCTCACCGAATACGGCGCCCCGACGGGCGGAACTCGAGGAGTCAGCGAGCAGGACCAGGCCGACTGGCTGGTGCAGGCGTATGACCAGGCGGTCAAATGGCCCTGGGCCGGCCCGCTCTTCTACTACATGTATCGGGACAATGGGTACAGCCCAACTGATTCGGACGAGCACTTCGGCCTGCTCCGACCCGACTACTCGTGGAAGGCGTCGAGATCGGCGTTCTTCTCCGAGATGGCTAAGCCGCTCCCCGGCGGGAGCACGGGAACCGGAGGAGACGGGATCCTGCTCGACGGCCAGGGGATGGCCCCCGGCTCCTCGCTGGCCTCGCCCGACGGTCGCTACGTCCTCTGGATGCAGGGCGACGGCAACCTGGTGGTGCGCGACCCGTCGCGCACGGCCATCTGGACGAGCGGCACCTACGGACGGCCCAATGCCCAGCTGCAGATGCAAGGTGACGGCAACCTGGTCATCTACAGCGCTTCTGGTCCGGCCATCTGGTCGAGCGCGACCAACGGGCAGTCGGGCGCCCAACTCAGGATGCAGAGCGACGGCAACCTCGTCATCTACATCGGGGGGACCCCGATCTGGGCCACCAACACCCGCGGCGGCTGAGCGTTGCGGGCCAAGCCGGCGCTCGTCCTCGATGGGCTGACGGCGTCCGCCACCGTGCTCTCCCGGCGCATCCGTGCCTCGGGGGCAGTCGTCCTCGCCTACCACGACGTGACCGAGGACGCTGATGTGTTCACGATGTACTCAGTGTCGCCCCCCCCGGTTCCGCCGGCAGCTCGAGCTGGCGCGCCGGTGGGGCCTCCGGTTTGTCGATGTGGCGACCGCCGTGGACCGGTTCGAGCGGGGTGAACGCCTCGACGGCCTCGCCGTCATCTGCTTCGACGACTGCCTGGCTGGCGTCCACCGCCACGCCTTCCCCGTCCTTGCCGAGCTTGGCCTCCCGGCCACCCTGTTCGCGGTGAGCGGCGCCCTCGGCTCGGTGCCTCCGTGGTGGCCGGGCTCTGGACGGATCATGACGAGTGCCGAGCTGCAGGAGATGCACGCCGCCGGCTTCACGGTGGGCTGCCACACCAGGAGCCACGCCTCCCTCCCCAGCATGGATGATTCGGCGCTGCGGCGAGAGGTGTCAGGTGCGCGCCAGGACCTGGAGGACCTGGTGCAGGAAGGAGTCGACCTGTTCGCCTGCCCGTTCGGGCACCACGACCCGGCCCACCACCTCTCCCGGCCACCTGGACGGTGGGCGGACACTCAGCTCGACGAGGTCGTCCCACGGCCGTAGGAGCCCACCCCGACCGCGTCGGCGACGGTAGGTTGGTGCCGATGCGGGAGAGCACCCACGGTGGGCCCGACGTGGCCGACGAAGCCCTGGCTGCCGCCCCGCAGGAGGTGGACGAGGTCGTCGCTGCGGCACGGGAGGAGGCGGACGCTGTCCTCGTTGCCGCGCTGGACTGCTTCGCCCGCCTCCGGGAGCGAGGCCGGGACGCGGCCGCGGACACCCTGGCGGCCGCCAATGAGGAGGCCGCAGCCCTCATCGCCAGCGCCAGGACCTCAGCCGAGTCGATCCTCGAACGAACCCGGGCGGAGGCGACCCGCCTCCTGGCCGAGGCGACCAACGAGGCGGAGGAGCTGACCCAGCGGCTCGTGGAGGCGGAGCGGCAGTCCTCGGCCGTGCTCCACGAGGCCGGGGGTCGGCCGGCTCAGCCGCCCGCAGGTGCACACGAACCCAACCTGGAGGCTCCCGTCAAGGCTCCTGCTCCACCTGCAGTCCCGGGTCCTTCCAGCGACACGGCGACAGGGGAGCCGCTGATCGGGTCCCGTGGCCACGGTGTCCGGGCCGCTCCGAAGAAGCGGGGGCGGAGGACCCGGCCACCGGAGCAGTGATCAGCCGTCGGCCTCCGGTCTGGCGCCATCGGCGAGTCTGCCCGCCAGGTGGCCGGCCCGCTGCTCGGCGGAGCCCACCGCCGTCCGGCTGAGCGAGCCGGCCTGGCGCAGCTCCTGCTCGATTTCCCCGAGCGTGGCCTCGAGCTCGTCCTCCAGCCTGCGAACCTCCCCAGCCAGCTGCTGCCCACCGGCAGCACGAAGGTCGTCGAGGCGCGTACCCAGGTGGGTGCGGTCCTCGTTCTCGGGTCGGGCATCCGATCGCGTCCGGTCGATGACGTCCCGGGCGTGGGCGCGCGCCGAGCCCGGCTCCGACACCGCTGACGGGTCAGAGCTCTCCCTCCCCCGAGCGCCCGGGGCGGGTGTGGCCATCGCCGCCAGCCGCCCGAGCTCCCACTCGACCGCCGCCCGGAGGGAGCGGGCGGTGGCCAGCTCGTCGTCCGCCGCCGCTCGCGCGGCGGTCGCCTTCTCGCGCTCCTCCTGTGCCGCCTCAAGGACCCTGGCGGCCCTCTCGACCGCCGAGGCTCGGACGGACGCGGCCTCCCCTTCGGCGGCGTCCCGGATGAACGACGCGATCTCCCGTGCAGAGCGGACCAGGGCGCTGAGGTCCTCGCCACCTTCGGCGCCCGTCTCAGAAGGCATCGTCGAACCGCGCTCCTCGTCGGGGTGGATGGGGAACGCTACCCGCGGGATGCCCTCCTCGGGATCGACCCGCCGGCAGCGCCGACCTCGACTACGCGATGTGGACCCAGAGCCAGCGCTTCGTCACCATCGGCCGCCATGGCGAGGTGCCCGAGCAGGTCCTGCGCGACGCCGACACCGCCATGTACAGGCCAAGCGGAACGGGGAGGCCGCTTCGGCATCGACCGGGCAGAGCAGCGCCGCGACGGCCTGCGGATGGCCCTGCACAACGACCTTCGCCACGCCCTGGCCAACGGCGAGCTACGGCTCGACCACCAGCCGATCGTGTCGACCAGCGACGGACGGATCACCGGCGTCGAAGCCCTCCTGCGCTGGGTGCACCCCAGCCACGGGATCGTCGGCCCCGATGTCGTCATCCCCCTGGCCGAGCAGTACGGGCTGATCGCGGAGATCGGGCAGTGGGCGCTCGAACGCGCCTGCCTGGACAGCCACCTCTGGCCCACGCCCGACGGGCACGACCTCGACATCGCCGTCAACGTCTCGGCCCTGCAGCTCCTAGCCCCCGACTTCGCAGCGTCCGTCGAGCGGGTGCTGGCGCCACGAGCACCGATCCCGCGGTCCTCACCCTGGAGATCACCGAGGGCGTGCCCGTGCACGGCAGCGATCCCCTTCTAGTTCTCGACGAGCTGAAGCGCGTTGGGGTACGACTGGCCCTCGACGACTTCGACACGCCACACCCGCTTCGTCAGCCATTCGGGATCGGCGCGATGCTGGAGGAACGATGTCCTCCGCCGCCGACAACATCGAGGACAAGGAGTTCGGGACGGCGCGGCGGGGCTACGAGCCGCACGAGGTCCGCGCCTTCCTCCGGGCCGTCGCGGCCGAGTACCGCAAGACCGCCGAGGCCATGAGCGAGGCTGTCGCCACGGCGGAGGCGGTGGCGGGCGAGGGCCCGGAGGAGGTGCGGTGGATCGACGATGCTCCCGTCGTCGACATCGGGCGCCACGTGGAGACGGTCCTCCAGGCCGCCGTCGAGAGCGCCATCCAGATCCGGGCCGAGGGGGAACGGCGGGCCGCCCAGCGGCGCGCCTCCGCCGACGAGGCGCATGCCGAGGCTGCCGCGCTCTCGGCCACGGCCCGGGAGGAGCTGGATATCGCCCGCCGGGCGGAGGCCGAGCTCGAGGAGCGCGCCGGCGAGGTTGCCCGCCTGGCCACGGATGCAGCCAAGGAGCTCGAGCGGGCGCACGAGGTGCGGGCCGATGCCGAGAGGAGGGCCGACGAGGTGGCTCGCCTCGTCGCCGCCTTCGAGGAGGACCGGGCGCGGGCTGCCGCCGAACGGGCCGCCGCCGAGGAGGAGGCCGACGAGGTGCGGGCTGCCGCCGAGGAGGACCGGGCGCGGGCCGCCGCCGACCGGGCCGCCGCCGAGGAGGAGGCCGACGAGGTGCGGGCTACCGCCGCTGCGCTGGCGGCACGGGCCCAGGCGGAGCTGGCGCGAGCCCAGAACGCACAGGCCGAGGCCGACCGCCAGGCGGCGGATCTCGTGCAGCTCACCGAGATGGCCCAGCGCGAGCTGGAATGGGTTGCGGCCGAGCGGGCCGCCGTCGAGCGGGCGATGGCTGAGGAGCGCCAGCAGGCCGAGGCGGACGCCGCTCGAGCGGCGGAGGTGGCCGAGAAGCGGGTGGAGAGCCTGCGGGTGCAGGCCGCCCGTCGCGCCGCGGACGTCGCCCACGCCGAGGAGCAGCTGCGGAAGGCCGAGGCGGCCAGGGCGACGGTGGAGCAGGCGGCCGACGAGGTGCGTGCGCAGGCCGAGGCCGATGCGGCAGGCCTTCGGCAGGCGGTCGAACAGGAGCTGGAGCAGGCAAAGGCAGCCCGGGCGGCGGCCGAGCGGGATGCCGCCGACGTGCGTGCTCGGGCCGAGCAGCGCGCTGCGCAGCTGCGCGGGGAGGCGGCGGCGGAGGCGGTGAAGCTGCGCGCCGCTGCGGCCAGGGGGGCTGGCTCGGGGCGGCCCGCCCGCGACGACGTGCCGGGCGGCCCGAAGGCCCCGGCGCCCGCGCCCCGACCGCGAGGTCGAGGCGAAGCGGCGCCGGCCTCGGAGCCCCCCGACGAGGCGACACCGTCAGATCCGCCGGTCCGAGGCTGATCGGCCACTCTGGGCGAGCTCCGCGAGCTGATCACGCTGGAGCTGAGCCGGCAGCTCAGCCCGGACGACCGAGGCCGCCCGCCGGCGGACGTCAACCGGGACCTCGACAACTGGATCCTCGCCCTCCACGCCCGGGATGTCGACCGTCTGCAGCAGCAGGCGTGGACCGACCCGTTGACCTCGACGGGCTCAAGGCCATCAACGACCGCGACGGTCACCTTGCGGGTGACGCCGCGCTGCTGGCGATGGCGACTGCCATCCGCAGCGCGCTGCGCCTCAGCGACGGCGCCTACCGGG
>JBBSHM010000075.1:0-12204 GCA_038253125.1 Acidimicrobiales bacterium | reverse complement strand
CCCGGCCGGTGCGGGGGCGCGGCCGCTTCGGTCGGGGGGGCCCACCCCCGGCCCCCCCCCCGGGCGGGCGGCGGCGCCCCCCGCCGCCGGATCGGCGTCGGCGACGACGATGACCTCAGCCAGCCCCGACTCGACCACCGAGCGCATCCGGGCCCGGCCGATCCAGCCGACGCCGAGGAAGCCGAGCTTCGGCCTCATCTGGCGGCCGTCATGTGGTCGCCGTCATGCAAGCCGCCGCCATGCAAGCCGCCGCCATGCAAGCCGCCGTGAAGGCGTTCGCTCTCATGTGGTCACCACCGCCTTCAGGAACCCCGGCGACCGCTCGACCATGGCGTCCATGGCGTCGCCCAGCCGTTCGAGGGGGTAGCTGTGGGTGAAGAGCGGCGAAGGGTCGAGCTCAGCGGCGCTGATGGCGGCCACGGCCGCGGTGATCCCGGCCAACGCCACCTCGGGGGACCGCTCGTGGGCGTTGACGATATCGATGCCCCGCCAGTTCCACAGCTGGAGGTCGACGGTCCGCGGCCCGTCCTGGTGGAAGCCGGCGATGACCAGCCGCCCCCGCTCCCGGGTGAGCCGGCCGGCGAGGTCCAGGGGCGCCTGAGCCCCGACCGCCTCGATGACGCGGTCACACAACCGGCCGTCCGTCAGCTCGCCGACCTCGCCGATCACGCGCTCGTGGTCGTCCAGCTTCAGCACCTGGGCGGCGCCCATCGCCGTGGCCACCTCCAGGGCGAAGGGGCGTCGCGACACTGCGATCACCCTGGCCCCGGCGTTGGCGGCCAGAGCGACGATCAGGGCGCCCAGAAAGCCGACGCCGACGACCGCCACCGTCTGGCCCGGCTCGAAGCCGCTGCGGGCGGCGACGTTGAAGCCGCAGCCCAGCGCCTCGCCCGGGAACGGGCCGTCTCCCAGCCGGCCCGGCAGCGCCACGACCCGGTTGGCGGCGACGACACCGGCCTCGCAGAAGGCGGCGTCGGCCAGGGCGGCGACGGGATCGCCGATGCTCAGGCCCGTCACCTCCCCGCCGACGGCCTCGATGCGGCCCCACGCCTCATGTCCCGGCGCCCCCGGGGCGAGCGGGTAGGAGAACCACGGCCGTCCTTCCCACACCGCCAGGTTGGATCCGCAGACGCCGCAGCCGGCGAAGCCCACCCGCACCTCGTTCGGCCCCGGCTCCGGGCGGGGCACCTCGACCACCTCCACCCGGCGGGGGCCGACAAGCACCGCGGAGCGCATGCGATCCCTCACACCGCCTCGGAGACGCGGCTGGCCAGGCCGGGACGGCCCAGCCACTGGTGGAGGCGGTTCACGCCTTCGAGCGGCGACACCTTCGGAGCCCAGCCCGTCGCTTGCGAGAAGGCGCTGGTGTCGGACACGTAGTACTGCTGGTCGGCCACCCGCCACTCCTCGAAGGCGACGACGGGACGGACGCCCTCCAGGCGCTCGATCATGTCGAGCAGCTCAAGGAGGCTGACGGTGTTCGCCGGCCCGCCACCCATGTTGAAGGCCCGACCCGTGAGCTTCTCCCCGTCGGCCACGGCCAGGAGCATGGCGTCGATGAGGTCCTCGACGAACAGGACGTCACGCACCTGGCAGCCGTCGCCGTAGACGGTGATGGGCTGGCCGGACAGGGCCTGCAGCAGGAAGTGGGCGACCCAGCCCTGGTCCTCGGTTCCGCACTGGTGGGGACCGTAGATGCAGCTCATACGGAACACGACCGTGGGCAGGCCGAAGGTGGCGGCGTAGTCGGAGACGTACTGGTCGGCCCCGCCCTTGGAGCACCCGTAGGGGCTGCAGAAGTGCAGGCCCCGGCTCTCGCCGATCCCGGACCAGGCGACCGACTCGTCCAGGGGCTCGTAGCGGCCCTCCCGCTTGCCGATGGCCACGTCGGACAGGTCGCCGTAGACCTTGTTCGTGGATGTGAAGAGCAGCGGGGGCGGGCTGGCCAGGCGGCGCAGCTCCTCGAGCAGGGTCAGGGTGCCACGGAGGTTCACGTCGAAGTCGTGGAACGGATCGCTGAGGCTGGATGTGACGGCCACCTGGGCGGCCAGGTGGAACACCTGGTCGGCGCCTGCGAGCCCGCGGCGGACCACCTCGGGGTCCCGCACGTCACCGATCTCCACCCCCAGCCGGTCGCCGTGGGTCATGCGCAGCCACGCCAGGTTCGCCTCCACACCCGGGCGCGACAGGTCGTCGATGATGGTGACCCGCCGGCCCTGGCCGAGCAGGCGGTCAGCCAGGTTCGTGCCGATGAAGCCGGCGCCGCCGGTGACGAGCGTGGTGCCGCTCATCTGGTGAGCCCGCGCCGTGCCAGCTCGGCGGTGGCGTCGTCGACCCGGTCCACCGCCACCTGACCCTCAAGCCACCCCGCCAGCTCGGTCAGGCCCTGGTCGAGGTCGACCTGCGGGGCGTAGCCCAGGACGTCTGCCGCCAGGGCGATGTCGGCGAAGCAGTGACGGATGTCGCCCACCCGGTACCTGCCCGTGACCTCGGGCTGGACGTTGCGCCCGAGAATCGAGCCGAGGCGGGCGGCGATGCCGTTCACCGAGATGCTCTGGCCGCTGCCGACGTTCACCGCCAGGCCGGCGGCCCGCTCGGAGCTGAGGGCCAGGGCGCAGGCCCGGGCCACATCGTGCACGCTGACGAAGTCGCGGAGCTGCTCACCGTCTTCAAAGATCATGGGGGGCCGGGCGTTGAGCAGCCGGGCGGCGAATATGGCGAGCACACCGGTGTAGGGGTTGGACAGCGCCTGGTACGGGCCGTAGGCGTTGAAGAAGCGCAGGGCGACGGTGGGCACCCGGTAGGCCGAGCCGAACATCAGGCACAGCCGCTCCTGGTCGTACTTCGACAGGGCGTACACGCTCGACAGCGACGGCGGCTTGGTCTCCGGCGTGGCCACCGGCACCAGCGCCTCACCGCCCGGTCCCGTCGGCTCCCACTCGCCCCGCTCGAGCTGGTCTCGGGTGCGCCCGTGCGGGGGGAGTGCGGCGCCGTCGGGGCCCCGGTAGAGGCCTTCGCCGTACACGCTCATGCTCGACGCCACGACGAGCCGCTCGACCGGGTGCTCGAGCAGCGCCTCGAGCAGCACGGCCGTGCCGACGCCGTT
This sequence comes from Acidimicrobiales bacterium, assembly GCA_038253125.1. GTDB lineage: Bacteria > Actinomycetota > Acidimicrobiia > Acidimicrobiales > JAUJNH01 > JAUJNH01. The sequence continues at coordinate 9,098 of JBBSHM010000075.1, read as the reverse complement.
GACGTCGGTGTACTCGGTGATCTCGTACATGCTCTGGCCGACCCCGACACGGGCGGCCAGGTGGACGACGGCGTCGGTGCCGACCAGCGCCTTGCGCACCAGGTCGCGATTGCGGATGTCGCCCTCGATCAGGTCGACCTCGGGGTCCAGGTACTCAGGCCGACACGCGTCGGCGTGGACCTGGGGAAGGAGGGCGTCCAGCGCCCGAACCCGGTGCCCCTCGGCCAGAAGCTGGCTGGCCAGGTGGGCGCCGATGAAGCCGGCCCCACCGGTGATGAGAACCGTTCGCGACATGACTGGCCGTCCTCTCCGGGCATAGCTCCGTGGGCCACGGAACGGATTCACCTCTATCAGCGCTGCTACCCCCTCCGGGGAAGATCAACCCGTTGTTGATGCTGGCCCGCGTCAGCCCGACCCAAGCCCACGCAGATGGAGGAGATGGCCGAGCGGGCCCGAGGAGATCCGCAAAGGCCAGCCGCCAGGAGGTGCCTGGTTGGCGAAGCTCCCCAGGCGGCGCGATGATCGATGTTGTAGCCGGTTGAAGCACAGCCGGACCAGAACGTGCCCCTTCGCAAGGCGGCGTCGAACATTTGGGGGTACCGTGTCCACCCTTCCCGCATCGTCCTCTGACCCCGAGGTTCAGTTCGCCCTGCGGCGGACGGGTTTTCACGCCGAGCTGGAGCCGCTGGGCGATCGTGTCGTGCTCCGCCTGCACGGCGAGCTCGACATGGCCACCTCGCCCCTGCTGGACCGCGCTCTCACCACCATGTTCAACGACAGCACGACGTCGGTGGTGATCGATCTCTCCTGCCTGACGTTCCTGGACTCGAGCGGCATCTCGATGCTCCTCGGCGCCGGTCGCCAGGCTGAGGCGGCCGGGCTCGACTTCCTGGTGCGCTCCCCGAACCGCCCGGTGCTGAAGGCTCTCAGGCTCACCGGCGTCGACCGCATCATCGCCATCGAAGCCGACGAAGCGTGATCCCTGATCCCCCGACGACGCTCGCCGGCCGGGAGATCAGGTCGACTGCGCCGCCGATCGGCAGGCGGCAAGGGCGGCGGCAAAGGCCGCGCCTTTGGCCCGGTAGTCCTTGAAGCGGTCGAAGCTCGGGGCTGCGGGCGACAGCAGGACGACACCTTCGGGGCGGGCCCATGACCAGCTGGCGGTCACCGCTCCGCTCAGGTCATCCGCCGGCCGAACCTCCACCTCAGGCCCGAGGGCCCGGGAACCGAGAGCCGCACGCATGGCCGGGGTGGACTCGGACTCGGTGAGGACCACCAGCGTCGGCCAGGGCCGCTCGGCCAGGGCATCGGCGAGAGGCGTGTAGTCGATGCCACGATCGGCCCCGCCCAGCAGTAGGGCGATGCGCCGGCCCCTGAACGAGTCGAGCGCAGCCAGAGTCGCCAGGACGTTCGTTGAGAGGCTGTCGTCGACGAAGACCACGTCGCCCACCGAGCCGATCGGTTTGAGTCGCCCTTCCATCTGGGGCAGACCGTCGGCGGCTCGGGCAAGAGCCTCGTCGTCACCCGCCTCGGGGATGCCGAGCCCTACCAGGCACGCCTGGGCGATCAGGGCGTTGCGACGGTTGTGCTCGCCCAGCAGGCCCAGCCGCCCGACCCACGTCGCCTCGGGCGCTTCGTCGGCGCTGACCCATCGCACCCGGGGGGCCAGCTGGTCCCGCCTGGCCCGCAGCAGATCGCTGTCACCGTTAGCGACGGTGAGCTCGGCACCGGGCTGGTGGCACAGGGACAGCTTGTCGGCGAAGTAGGCCTCGGCCTGCTGGCGGTGCCAGGGAAGGTGGTCGGGGTGCAGCGAGGTCACGGCGGTGACCTTCGGCGAGGCGGCGATGTCGGTGGCCTGGTAGCTGGACACCTCGATTATCCAGGCGTCAAAGGCGTCGCCCACCTCGGGGTCGTAGGGCGGGGTCCCGAGGTTGCCGCCGGCCAGGGCCCGGTAGCCGAGCCCGCCGAGCAGGTGGGCGGCGATGGCCGTGGTCGTGCTCTTGCCCTTGGTGCCGGTGATGCACACGACCCGGGTCGGGTCGGCCTCACAGAGCCACAGCCCGAGGCCCCCGACCACGGGGACGCCGGCCGCCTCGATCATCCCGACGTCGGGCCGGTAGCGGGAGAGCCCCGGGGTCTTTATGACCACCTCGCACCGCAGCAGGGCGCTCAGGCCTCCGGCGTCGGTGACCAGCGCACCGGCGGCCGCGGCGTCGGCCGACGGGCGGTCGTCGACCACCACGGGTTCGACGCCGAGCGACCGCAGCTTGCGCAGTCCGGCCCGGCCCTCGACGCCGAGGCCCCACAGGCCAACCCTGCGGTGGCGCAGGTCGGACCACGAGATCCTCGGGCGGGGCTTAGAGCCGCCGCTCATCGTCGCAGGGCGGCGATGGCGGCGAAGCGCCCGCACGGCCGGGTCGCCCGGTCGCTGAAGAAGGGGGTGCCTGCACCGGTGGCGGAGCCGCACAGGCCGATGTTCCCAGCCGGCACGCCCGCCTCGAGCAGCGTGCGCCGGGTGGCGGCGACGAGGTCAAGCCGCCAGCGACGGCACCCAACTCCTCCCGCTCCGCCAGCCCTGTCGGGCCACTGGTCTCCTGCCCCCGGCCACCCGGGCCGCTGGGGTCGGATCAGGTCTCCGGCGCCGCCGCGGAAGCAGGCGTGGACAGCTTCGGCCACCTCGTCGCCCACCTCGTAGCGATCGGCGGCGATGGCGGGGCCGATGCCGGCGAGGGTCCGCTCGGCGGCGCCGCCCAGCGACGCCATGGCCGTCAGGGCGGCGTCCGCCACCCGGGCCACCGTGCCACGCCATCCGGCGTGGACGCAGGCGACGACCTTGGCCTTCGGGTCGAACAGGACCAGCGGCACGCAGTCGGCAGCCAGGACGACCAGGCCGAGCCCGGGGGTTGTGGTCACCAGCGCGTCGGCTTCGCCGACCGTGTCGTCCATGGACCGGGCGCCCCTCCCCCGGTGGACCTCGCCGACCACGGCCACGGCCCGACCGTGGACCTGGGTGCAGAAGACGAGGTCGGACAGCGCTAGACCCATCGACGCCGCCGCCCGCCGCCGGTTCTCGACCACCCGGGCGGGGTCGTCCCCAACGTGCAGCCCGAGGTTCAGCGACTCGTACGCGCCCTCGGAGATGCCCCGGCGCCGAGTGGTGACCACCGCCTCGATCGCCAGCCCGCCGAAGACCGGCCAGCGCAGGACCTCAGGCTCAATCCCGTCGTGCGGTGGAATCGACGCCGGCACGGGGCTCAGCATGCCCGAATCAGCCGGGACCAGCCTGGTCGTCATCGCGGTGCTGTCGGTGCCGACGCTGATCACCCACTGAGCCAGCCTCACCGGTGGCCTCTCTACGGGGCGGCAACGGGCATGATCGCGGAGTGCTCCTGCTCAAGTTCATCGGCAGCCAACCCGGCCGCACCGAGGGGGTCGCTGCAGGCCCGGCCCTCATCACTGTTGTCCTATCGGACGCGTCGTGAACGGCCCGGTGGTGGTGGTCGGTGCCGGTCACAACGGGCTGGTGGCCGCCTGCTACCTGGCCCAGGCCGGCCGTGAGGTGATCGTCGTCGAGCAGCTTGATCGGCCCGGCGGCGGGTCCCGCACCGAGGAGACGGTGCCCGGCTACCGCTTCGACCTCCACTCCGCCGCCCACAACATCATCAACATGACGGACATCCCAGTTGAGCTGGACCTGGCCGGCGCCGGGCTGCGCTACCTGGAGATGGACCCCTTCTCCATCGCCGTGCACGCCGACGGCCGGCGCGTCCGCTTCTTCCGATCGGTCGAAGCCACGATCGACTCGATCGCCGAGGAGTCGGGAGCCGAGGCCGACGCCTACAGCCGCTTCATCGACAAGGCCCTTCCGATCGTGCGGGCCGTCCTGCCCGCCATCCGGGGCGACAGCCCAACGGTGGCCCTCCCCCAACAGGTGGCGAACATGGCGCGGGCCCTACGCCACCAGCCGCTCACAACCGCACGTGACGTCATCAGCCCCTACGACGCGCTGCTGCGGCGGTGGCTGTCCTCCGACCTCACACGCGGTCCGGTGGCCGCCTTCGCCGCCCACGCCGGGGTCGGACCGACGGTGCCGGGTGGCGCCCTGTACGCGTTCTGGCAGGCCGCCTACCACCTCTTCGGCCAGTGGCACGGCCAAGGAGGAGCCCAGAACCTCACCGACGCCCTGGTCAGCCGCCTGCGCTCGCTCGGCGGCGAGCTGCGCTGCTCGGCGCCCGTGGAGCGGATCGAAGCGCCGGGTGGACGCGTGCAGGCGGTGGTGCTTGAGGGGGGCGAGCGGATCCTGGCTGCGTCGGTGGTGACCGCCGTCAACCCACAGGTGGCGCTGCTCGAGCTCTTGGATCCGCCCCTCGCCGGCGCCGCCGGCGCCGACCTTGCGGCCGCCCGCCGCTCCAACGTGGTCCAGGCCCTGATCCACGTGGCCACCGACCGGTTGCCGGCCTACCCGAATGGCCGCCCGGGTGACTGGAACGGACTGCAGAGCTACGTCGACCGCGTCGAAGACCTGTCTCGGGCCTGGACCCAGTCCGACGCCGGACGCCTGCCGGACCCGTTGCCGCTGTACGCGTTCACGCCGTCGGCCATCGACGATGGGCTGGCTCCGCCCGGTCACCACACCGTCTACCTGGCCTGCCCGGCGGCGCCGTCGACGGTGGACGGCGGCTGGCCCGCCCGCCGAGACGAGTTCGTCGAGCGCAGCCTGGACACGATGGAGGAGCGGGCTCGGGGATTCCGGGCCAGCATCCAGGGGCTCACGACCAGGACCCCGGACGAGATGGAGCGGGAGGGAAACTGGCCTGGCGGCCATCCCATGCACCTCGACATCGCCCTCGACCAGTTGGGCCCGTTCCGGCCCACCAAGCAGCTAGGCCGGTGGCGCACCCCGATCGACGGCCTCTACATCTCGGGAGCGGGAACGAACCCGTCGGGCGGGATCGCCGGCACCCCTGGCCGCCAGGCCGCTCGTGCCCTCCTGGCCGACGGGGCCGGGTCCCGGGCGTGAGGTAGGCCTAGGGCTCAGGGGCGCCGGCCTTCGATTCCCCGGTCGTCGCCGTCCTCGTCTCGCAGGACCGCCATCCGCTCGAAGCCGGCGGCGCTCATCGCATCCGCCACGGTCGCCGCCTGGTCGCCGCCGAGCTCGAGCAGCAGCCAGCCCCCCGGCCGCAGCCAGCGGGTGCTGAGGCGCACCGCCGACGACAACAGCCTCAGCCCGCCAGCGCCACCGTCCAGCGCCACCCGTGGCTCGAACGCCAGCACGTCGCGGGGAAGCAGGCTCAGCTCGTCGGTGGGCACGTAGGGAACGACCGAGGTCATCACGTCGACCCGGCCCAGAAGCGTCGGGGGCAACGGCCCGTCGAGATCGCCGAGAAGTGCGTTCACGCCGTTCTCGCGGGCGCATGCAACCGCTATGGGGTCGGCATCGGTGGCCACGACAGCTGCGGCCGGCGCTGCGTCCTGCAGGGCGCAGGCGATGGCGCCGGCCCCCGTGCAGAGATCGACGGCGACGCCCTGACAGGGGAGGAGGCCAGCGGCGCGGCGGGCCAGCGGCTCGCTCTGCCAGCGCGGCACGTACACCCCGGGCCGGACCCTCACCCGGATGCCACAGAAGTGAACCGATCCGACCAGCCAGGCCAGCGGCTCGCCGGTGGTCCGACGGCTGACGAGGGCGTCGAGCACGGCGTCGTCACCGGCGGCGGCGATGAGCTCGGCCGCCTCCTCTTGCGCAGCCACGCACCCGGCAGCGGACAGCCGCGACACGATCTCGTCAAGCCGCACCGGCCTCAAGCCGCCCCCCGACCTGGACGTCGAGCAGCATCCGGTCCGGGATCATCAGCTGCCTTCTCCATGATCATGGTTCGTCACGGTGATGCTTGACAGCGCAGAACCCCACCCAGACACCCGGTGGGAGCCCGAGGAGGGATCGAACCTCGACCTACGCGTTACGTGTCGGTTGCTTGAGGGTGCTTACGTCAGTGTTTCCGGGGCGCCTCAGCCTGAAGGGCGGCGGCGGCCAACTGCAGTTCGGCCGAGACCCGAGCCAGATCATCGGGACCGGGCAGCTCACCTCGCCGTCCGGCGGCCTCCATGACGGCGCACCGTGAAGCCAACCCCAAGGCCCCCATCGTTGCCGAGCCCCCCTTCAAGGCGTGGGCCGCGGCGGCCAGTGCGGGTGCGTCCCGGCGTGCCGTCGCCTCCTGCAGCTCAGCTACCCGGGCGGCCGCATCCTGCAGGTACTGGTCGACGAGTCGCGCCAGGAAGGAGGGATCACCGGTCGCCTCGGCCAGTTCCGCCCGCACCAGAGCCTCCTCCGTCACGAGGCCAGCCAGGTCGTTCGGCCCGTCGGCGCCGAGCACCGTGGCAAGCCCCCGCTGAAGTCGCTCGCGACGCACGGGCTTGTTCAGGTAGGCCGAGCACCCTGCGGTCTCCGCCCGGGAGATGTCCTCGCTGTCGCAGGATGAGGTCAGCAGAATCAGGTGGAGAGGGCCGATGGCCGGATCGGCGAAGATCAGGCGAGCTAGCTCTACGCCGTCCATGACCGGCATGTTCATGTCGAGGATGGCGACGTCGAAGGGGCGCTGTGCCCCGGCTTCGGTCCTCAGCGAGTCGAGCGCCGCCGGGCCGGAGCCGACAGCCGTGACCCTGGTGCCCCAGCCGAGGAGGAACCCCTCGAGCACGGCTCGGTTCGTCGCGTTGTCGTCGACGACCAGGACCTTCTTCCCCTCGAGGTCCAGACCGTGGTTGGTCGGCGGGGGGCTAAGCGGCAAGTCGTGGCACTGGAACCGCGCTGTGAACCAGAAGCGGCTCCCCGAGCCCACCACGCTCTCCACCCCACAGCCGCCTTCCATGAGCTCGACCAGCTGGCGGGTGATGGCCAGCCCCAGCCCGGTGCCCCGGTGCCTCCGGGTCGTCGAGGAGCCGGCCTGGGTGAAGGGGCCGAAGATGCGGGTGCAGGTCTCGGGGGGCATGCCCGGTCCGGTGTCGGTCACGTTGAAGCGCAGCACTGTCCGCGCCGCGTCCGTCTCGCCCACGCTGACGCTCACGACGACCTGTCCCGCCTCGGTGAACTTGACCGCGTTGCCGACGAGGTTGGTGAGGACCTGTCGAAGCCTAGTCTCGCGGGATCACCCCGGAGGATTGTGGGCACGTCATGGTCGATGTCGACCACGAGCTCGATGCCCTTCGACTGCGCCGGGCTGGCCAAGAGATCGGCCACGTCCTCGACGGCGTACACGAGGTTGAAGTCGATGGCTTCGATGTCGAGCTTGCCCGCTTCGATCTTGGAGTAGTCAAGGATGTCGTTGATGATGCCGAGCAGCGATTCTCCCGAGCGGCGGACGGTCTCTGCGTAGTCGCGCTGGAGTTCGTCGAGGTGGGTGTCGAGGAGCAGCTCCGTCATCCCGATCACCCCGTTCATGGGTGTCCTGATCTCATGGCTCATGTTGGCCAGGAACTGCGACTTGCGCCGAGAGGCATCCAGGGCCAGGTCTCGCGCCGCCGCCGCCTCGGCGGATTCGTCGCCCACCCAGCCGCGAACCCCGGTGTGAAATGGTCGATCTGGATTTCTCTGAACATAGCTACTTGAACCTCGCGGAGATGTTGAGGAAGGCGGGGGCCAGAACCACGATGAACAGGGTCGGCAGGATGCAGAAGACCATCGGGAAGATGACCTTGACCGGCAGCTTCATGGCTCGCTCCTCGGCCCGGAAGCGCCGCTTCTCGCGCTGCTCGGCGGCCTGGGTCCGCAACACCTTGGAGATGGGGACGCCGTAGCTCTCGGCCTGGATGATCACGTGGACGAACTGTCGGAGCTCGGGCACATCGGTGCGCTCCAGCATTGCCTTGAGCGCCTCGACCCGCGGCACGCCGACCCGGAGGTCCTGCAGGAGGCGGGCGAGCTCCTGGGCCAACGGGCCACGCCCCGTCCTCGCCGTGCGGGCGAGGGCAGCATCGAAGCCCAACCCGGCCTCGACGCAGATGGTGAGCTGGTCCAGGGTGTCGGGCAGCTGGTTGCTGATGGCCAGCTGACGGTCCCGGGCCTTGCGGGCCAGGACCGTGTCCGGGCCCCCCGGCCACCGGGGCGTGCACCTCGACGAGGTTGGTGCCGTACGCATCGAACCCCCACACCAGCGTGAGGAGCTGGGTCTTGGAGAGGACCTGGCCGGGGCGCCGAGCCAGGGCGGCCAGCAGGTCGAACTCGGTCCGGGTGAGCACCACCGGCACGCCCGCCCGCAGGACGGCACGGGCCGTCTCGTCGATGACGAGGTCGCCCAACTGGCGGACCTGGGAGGACAGGCGACCGGCCCGGCGGAGGAGGGCGTAGGTGCGGGCCAGCAGCTCGGCCATGGAGAACGGCTTCACCAAGTAGTCGTCGGCTCCGGCATCGAACCCCTCCAGGCGGGCATCGAGGCTATCGGCGGCGGTGACGAAGAGGAGCGGCAGGTCGCTGGAGCTGCGCAGGCGACGGGCGATGGCGTACCCGTCGGGCCCGCTGGGCAGCATGACGTCGAGGACGGCGAGATCAGGCCGGAACTCCTCGGCCACCCTGGACAGCTCCGACCCGTCGGCCTCCGCCCGGACGTCGTAGCCCTCGGTGCGCAACGAGATGGCCAGCGCCGACCGGATGGGCTCGTCGTCTTCGATCACCAGGATCCTGGCCTTGCTGTCCGCCATGTCTCCCTAGCCGAGACCCGTCGCCAGCGACGGTTCGCTGACGGCCCGACGGACCGGTACGCCGGCCAGCGCCTCCTGCAGTTCCGAACCCCGCAGCGTCTCGCGGGCCGTCAGCTTCTCGGCCAGGTCGTCGAGGACGCTACGGGAGACGATCAGCACCTGCCGGGCGACCTGCTCCTGCTCGGTGAGCATCCGCCGCACCTCGTCGTCGAGGTGCTCGAGGGTGGGCTGGGACACCTCCTTTGTGAGCAGGTAGTCACGGCCGAGGAACACCTCCCGCTGGTCGCTCAGGACCCGCACCCGGCCGATCCGCTCGCTCATCCCGAACCGGCCCGCCATGTCCCGGGCCGTCGTCGTGGCCCGTTCCAGGTCGGCCTCTGACCCGACCGAGTGCTGGCCGAGCACCAGCT
>JBBSHM010000074.1:0-12691 GCA_038253125.1 Acidimicrobiales bacterium | reverse complement strand
CCCCGCTCGTGGTGGATCTCCTCGAGCATCGGGAGGTTGGCTCGGGCTTGCGCCATCGCCTCTGACTGCAGGTCCTGGGACTCGGTGATAAGTCCACCGAGCTCCCGTTCGTCGAATGACACATGGCCTCCTGTTCTGGGGAGGGCCGAAGTTCGGCCCAAACGCATGAGGTACCCGCCCGCCCGAGTCACCACATACGGCTTCGGAGCTGACTAGCCCAACGGATGACGCTAATCGGGAAGTTCTCCCCGTGGCGAGTCGGGCGGTTCGCGGCTGTCGGCCGCGGCGGCATCAGGCCTGGGCCGACCAGTCAACGTTCCAGTCACCGAAGCCGTTGGTCGGCTCCAGCTTCTCGGGGGTGCCCTTCACCTCGACGACGTCACCGAGCTGGGAGTAGTTGAAGAACCAGGTGGCATCGGCGACCGAGGCGTTCACGCAGCCGTGGGAGACGTTGACCTTGCCCTGGGAGCCGACAGACCAGGGGGCGGCGTGGACGAACTCGCCCGAGTTCGAGATCCGCACGTTCCAGTAGACGGTCTCCTTGTAGGCGTCGGGAGAGCCGGCGGGGATGCCCACCGTGGACGAGTCCATGACCGTGGTCTGCTCCTTGTCCATGACCACATGGACGCCGCTCTTGGTCGGGTACTTGTCGCGACCGGTCGAGACGGGCAGGGTCTTGACCACCTGACCGTTGGTGGAGACGGTCATCTGATGGGTGGCGGCATCAACGACGCTCACGTGCGACTCGCCGATGCTGAACGCCACCTTGCGGGACTCGGTCCCCCAGGTGCCGCCCCCGAAGTCGACGCCGGCCAGCGCGGCGTCGAGGGAGACCTTGGTGCCCGTCTGCCAGTACTGCTGGGGCCGCCAGTCCAGCCGGGTGTCGGAGAACCAGTGCCACGACCCCTCGACCACCGGGTCGGTGGTGACGGTGAGCCGCCGCTCCACCGCGGCGTGATCGGCGACCGGCTTTGAGAGGTATACGGCGAGGGGCTGGCCGACACCGACGGTCATCCCGTTCAGCGGAGCCACCTTGGCGGTCAGCCTCTGCTTGGGGTTCAGGGTGGTGAACGACGAGGAGGCCACCGTGGTGGAGCCATCGGCGGCGGCCACGGTGGCGTCCACCTTGTAGGTGGTGTCGGGGGCGAGTGAGGCGCCACCGGTCCAGCGGCTGCCGTCAGGTTCAAGCTGGCCGGTGACCGGGGGCTGGCCCTTGCCACCGGAGACGGCCACCGAGGCCAGGCGGCCTGACGCCGCCACCACCTGGAGCGGGGCGTCGAGGGGCACGTCGGCCTGCCCGCCGGCCGGGGTGAAGGAGACCTTGGGCGCCGCTGGCGCCTTGACAGGGGCCTGTCCGGCCGGGCCGGCCGCCCCGCCGCGGCCAGCGTCGCAGCCGGCCGCCAGCAGCACGATGGCCATCAGGAGCACCTTGGCCGGGTTTTTACGATCTCCACGCTGCACCTCACCATGGTGGCCCATTTCCAGCCACAATGTTCATCGCGGTTCATCGCGCTGCCCGCAGCCGCCGCGACAGACGTAGCAGTCGTATCCCGGAGAGGTCGCTGAGGGCTCCGATCTGGGGGCCGGACACGGTGGCGGTGCGCACGGCGCCATCGCCCCCGGCCTCAACGCCCAGCTCTTCCAGACCGGCCGCATCCTCCGCTCCTGGAGCCAGGTGGATGAAGACGACGAACCTGCTGTCGGAGTCGCAGGACCCGGCCAGGGCGCCCGCCAGCGCGGCGTCCAGCTTGGCCCAGTCCACCAGGTGTCAGAGATCCCAGGCGTTGACCAGGCCGAAGCCCCATTTCGGGTCCCAGCCTCCTGGCTCGCCACCCGGGACGGCGCAGTGGCTTCGGAGGAGCTGGCGGACCTCCTCGGGGCCAAGGGAGCTCTCCCGCTCCAGGAGCAGGGCGACGAGCCCGCTGACGAAGGGGGTGGCCATGCTCGTTCCGGCCATGAGCACGTGCAGGCCGTCGATGAGGAAGTCTGGGAGGACGGCGGCGTGCACCGACAGGGCCGAGACGATCATGGCCCCGGGGGCGGCGAGGTCCGGCTTGCGGCCGCCGTCGCGGCGGGGCCCTTCGCTGCTGAAGTCGGAGATGTCGTTCAGCTCGAGGCCCGCCTGGTGCGGCTGGCCGAAGAAGTCCTCCCATGTGGTCTTCGTCGTGTATGAGGCCACCGTCACGGCTCCGGTGGCGGTGCCGGGTGCGCCGACCTTCATCGAGTCGGCCACGGCGCGCCCCGTCAGCTGGGCGTTGGCGGCGTCGACGCTCCACACGTCGAGGTTTGCGTCGGTGATGCCCTTCACCCGCAGCCGCCAGGCTCCGCGCCGGCCAGGGAGCGGGCGGCCTGCCGGAGCGGGGAGCATCGCCGGGGCCGGGGCCGGCTCGATCTGGATCAGGAACCCGTGGTCGCCGTTGCCGGCATCGGGCCCCGGCGTGATAACCCGTACCAAGCCCTCAGCCAGGGCATGGCTGCGCACGGGGGAGCCTTCGGTTAGCACGGCCTGAAACGGGGTCTGCACGTTGGAGGGCGACACCACGGCGACCGCGAGCTCCTCGGCACCGCCGTACCACCCGATCAGCGATGCCGCAGCGCCTGGACCGGCGGCGACTGCGCACCCGATGGTGCGGGTGCCACCTCGCCTCACCCGGACCTGGGCGTGGATGTTGTCGTTTCCCTCGTTGCCGGCGGCGCAGCAGACGATGCGACCAGGACCGACGGCACCGTCGATCACGGCCGAGAGGGAGTCGGTGCCGTCGTGGCTGTCGTCCTGGCCGCCGAGGCTGAGGTTCACCACCGCCGGGAGCCCGAGGTCGGCGGCCACCCGGAAGACGTAGCGGATGCCGTCGGCCACATGGGCGTTGAGCAGATCGGACTTCACCACCACGAGTTGGGCGGCCGGCGCCACCCCCTCGTAGGTGTCGTCGGCGCCGGCCGCGATCCCGGCCACGTGGGTGCCGTGGCCCACGTCGTCACGCGACTGACCGAGCGACGAGCCCTTCAGCTCCAGCCCGTAGCGACCCTCGGGCACACCCTTGCCGTTCAGGGTCTGGTCCCACAGACGGTGGACCCGGCCCGTGAACGAGTCGTGACCGGCTTCGATGCCCGAATCGACCACGCCCACCACGACGCCCTTGCCGCTGAGCCCCGTCCGGCTCCGGAAGGCCGGGACGTTCACCGCCCCCTTGGCCACGTCCAGGAGGAGGCGCAACCGGGTGGCGGGAACGATGCGGTGGACGGCGCTGTCCTCGCTGAGGGCGTCGAGGGACGTCAGCGGCACGATCCCCGTGCGGACGCCGCCGCCGCCCTCGTTCAACTCGACGCCCAGTGACCCGAGGTGATCGAGGTCGGCGTCGTGGTCGGTGTGCAGGAACACCACGAGACGTGGCGGCTTGGCGCCGGGGGCCAGCGAGACCAGGCCGAGCGCGTGGTGGCGCCCGAGGAGGCCGACGCTGCCTTCGCCTTGAAAGTCCTGGACGGCGGCCGCCAGGCCCGGGCTCAGCTTCTCGTAGCGCAATCGAAGACCTCCTGTTGTTCGCGAAAGTCTGGTCGGTCGCGAAGTCTGGCGACGGCGCGGGCGCCGCGCAACTGGCAGACTTCCACCAACTTCGCAGGATGACCGAAAGGCGGCCAGGGGATGACCAAGAAGCCTCCGTCGCAGGTGCCGGAACCGCCTCGCACGAAAGGCCGGCCAGCGGACCAGCCCGAGGTCCTCCCGCCGCTCGATCACGGTGGATCTCCGCCTCGCGGTGCGAGCTCGGTCACAAGGTCCGTCACCCATGTCGGCCGCTTCGGGAGGATGTTCCGGTCGCTGCCGCCTCTGGTGCTGAACGACAGCTCCCTGGCCGCCCTGGCCGAGGCCATGCGCGACGTCGCCGATGCGCCAACCGGGGACAACCCCGGCCACCCCGCCGGCTATACCTTCCTCGGCCAGCTCATCGACCACGACATCACCTTCGACCCGGTGTCCAGCCTCGGGCGGCGCAACGACCCCGACGCCCTCACCGACTTCCGCACCCCCCGGTACGACCTCGACTCGCTCTACGGGTCGGGCCGTGCCGACAGCCCGTATCTGTACGACCAGGAGGACCCGGTCAAGCTCCTGGTCGGGCGCAACCCAGCTGCCATCCACGAGCTCGTCGACCTGCCCCGCAACCAGCAGGGCCGGGCCCTCATCGGTGATCCCCGCAACGACGTGCACTTCGTGGTGTCCCAGATGCAACTGGCCTTCATCCATTTCCACAACGCGGTGGTGGACCACCTGCGCTCCCGGTTCCTCCCCGACACCGAGCTGTTCGACGAGGCTCGCCGGCTCACCAGGTGGCACTACCAGTGGGTGGTCGTCCAGGACTTCCTCCGCCGGCTGGTCGGCTCGGAGATGCTCGACTCGGTGCTGGTGGCGGAACCGGCGGGCGGGCGCCTCAGCACCGCTCTCAGCTTCTACCGCTGGAAGACGTCGCCGTTCATGCCCGTCGAGTTCTCAGCAGCCGCCTACCGCTTCGGCCACAGCCAGGTGCGATCGGCCTACCGGCTCAACGACACGCTCGACCCGCTGCCGATCGTCACCGACATCCGGATCCCGAACCCGTTGCAGCACCTGGGGGGGTTCCGACCTCTCCCCAAGCGCTGGACCGTGCAGTGGAACCTGTTCTTCGAGCTCGGTGGGGCGACGCCGCAGCTGAGCCGCAAGATCGACACGCTCCTGTCCAAGCCGATGTGCGCGCTGCCGGTCACGATCGACGACGAGCGCCGGTCGCTGGCGCTGATCAACCTGCTCCGGGGACGGTCCCTCGGCCTGCCCTCCGGCCAGGCGGTGGCGGCGGCGATGGGCACGTCGGTGCCTGACGGGGAGCTCGGCATCTCGGGCCCGGCTCCGCTCTGGTACTACGTGCTGCGTGAAGCCGAGGTGCTGGCCGGCGGCGAGCGGTTGGGCCCGACCGGTGGTCGGATCGTCGCCGAGGTGCTGATCGGGCTCCTCCAGGGCGATCCGTCGTCGTTCCTCCGCACGTCGCCTGGCTGGAGGCCCGAGCTCCCCTCGGCCGTACCCGGCAACTTCACGATGGCCGACGTCCTGCGCTTCGCTGGCGTGGCCTGATCAGAGAGCGCGCACGGGAGCCGGATGGCCGGCTCGCCCGGACCGGCGGAGGTGGTCGACCGCCTAGCCTCGCAGGCCCAGGGAATCCGGGCTGCGGTCCAAGAGGAGTGGACATGGGCGACATCAGCGGGGGGCTGCACCGGGTCGTGGTGGTAGGCAGCGGCTTCGGCGGGCTGTTCGCCACCAAGGCCTTCAAGGGGGCGCCGGTGGAGGTCACGGTGATCGCCCGCACGAACCACCACCTGTTCCAGCCGCTGCTGTACCAGGTGGCCACCGGCATCCTCTCCGAGGGGAAGATCGCCCCGGCGACCCGTGAGGTTCTGCGCACCCAGAGCAACGCCCGGGTCCTGCTCGGCGACGTCACCCGGATCGACCTGGCCGGACGCACCGTCACGTCGGTCCTCCAGGGCCGGCCGACGGTGACGCCCTACGACAGCGTCATCGTGGCCGCCGGCGTGGGCCAGTCGTACTTCGGCAACGAGCACTACGCCGAGCACGCCCCCGGCATGAAGACGATCGACGACGCCCTCGAGCTGCGGGGGCGCATCTTCGGGGCGTTCGAGCTGGCCGAGGCCTCGACCGACCCAGCCGACGTCGAGCTGTTCCTCACCTTTGTGATCATCGGCGCCGGTCCGACCGGTGTCGAGATGGCCGGCCAGATCTCAGAGCTGGCCCGGCGCACCCTTCCGGGCGGCTACCGCAACATCGACCCCAGCCTGGCCCGGGTGGTGCTGGTCGACGCCGCCCCGGCCGTACTCGGCGGCTTCGGCGACAAGCTGTCCCGCAAGGCGGCCGAGCACCTGAGGAGCATGGGGGTCGAGCTGCAGCTCGGCGCCAAGGTGGTGAACGTCGACGCCACCGGGGTCGAGGTGGTCGAGGAGAGCGGCGACCGGCGGCGCATCCCGTCGCTGTGCAAGATCTGGGCCGCCGGGGTGACGGGCTCGCCGTTGGGAGAGCAGTTGGCGGAGCAGTCCGGCGCCAGTCTGGACCGGGTCGGCCGGGTGCTGGTGCAGCCTGACCTGACGCTGCCCGGCCACCCGGAGGTGTTCGTGGTGGGCGACATGATGGCCCTTGAGGACCTGCCCGGCATCGCCCAGGTCGCCATCCAGGGCGGGCGTCATGCCGCCGGCCACATCCTGCGGGCCATGGAGGGGCGGCCGACCGACCGCCCGTTCTCATACCACGACAAGGGCAGCATGGCGGCGGTCTCACGGCTTTACGCCCTGGCCCGCATCGGGCCGTTCAACCTGTCCGGAGTCTTCGCCTGGCTGATGTGGCTGGCCGTGCACCTCATGTACATCGTCGGCTTCAAGAACCGCTTCGCCACGGTGTTCGACTGGAGTCACAACCTGCTGAGCCGCGAGAGGAGCGAGCGCACGACGACCCACCAGCAGGTCCTAGCCCGCCGGGCGCTCCAGCACCCGGCGGTGGCGGCCCACGTCATCGACGCCGCGCTGGCCGACCACGTCTCGACGTCGGACGAGCCGGTCCCGACGGTGTTCAGCCCGCCAGAAGGCTGAGCCGAACCCGGCGGCGTGGGTTGTCGGTGTTCGGGTCGACCAGCGCCACCGACTGCCAGGTGCCCAGGCAGGCTCGTCCGTCCAGCACCGGTATCGACAGCGATGGGCTCACGAGCACCGGGAAGAGGTGGTCGCCGCCGTGGCCCTTCGACCCGTGGCGGTGGCCGTAGCGGTCGTCACGGGGGAGGAGGCGGCCCAATGCCTCGGCCAGGTCGGCCTCACTGCCCGAACCCAGCTCCATCAGAGCCGGGCCGGCGGTGGCATGGGGCACGAAGACGTTGAGCAGGCCATCGCCCCCGTTCGAGCAGAAACGTTCCACCAGGCGCGTGAGGTCTGTGACCAGACGGCTCCCGGTCGGCACCTCCACCTCCTCGCTGCGCATTGGTCCATCCTGGCGCACAGGGGCCTACCTTGTGGCTCGGTTGTGGCTCGGTTGTGGCTCGAAGCCGGATGAGGGGTGGGTGTTCACATGGCGACTGTCGCGGTGGTCGGGCTCGGGGGGATGGGCCGGGCGATCGCGTCCCGCCTGATGAGCACCGGCCACGAGGTCGTGGTCTGGAATCGCTCGCCGGGGCCGGTGGAGCAGGCGGTGGGCGACGGGGCGGTAGCCGCTGACACCGCCGCCGCCGCAGCCGGTAGGGCTGAGTTCGTCATCATCATGGTGGCTGACCCCGCCGCCCTCGTGGCCGTCACCGACGGGCCCGAGGGGGTGCTGGCCGGCGCCGCCGCCGGCACCGCCGTGGTGCAGATGGCCACGGTCGGGCCTGCCCCGGTGCTCGCCCTGGCCGAGCGGATGCCGGCCGGGGTGGACCTGGTCGACTGCCCTGTCCTCGGCAGCATCTCCGAGGCGTCGGGCGGGACCCTGTCGGTGTTCGTCGGCGGTGACCCGCAGCGGGCCGCCCCGGTCCTCGGATCCCTGGGCCGGATCGTGCCGGTGGGACCGATCGGCGCCGGCTCGGCGGCCAAGCTGGTCGCCAACTCGACGCTGCTGGGCGTGCTCGGGATCCTGGGAGAGGCGATGGCCCTGGGTGACGGCCTGGGCCTAGACCGGTCGGCCACCTGGGAGGTGCTGGCGGCGTCGCCGCTGGCCGCCCAGGCCGAGCGGCGCCGGCCGGCGGTCGAAGGCGGCGAGGCACCGCTGCGCTTCGGCCTCGCCCTGGCCGGCAAGGACGCCGACCTCGTCGCCTCCGCGGCCACCGCCGCCGGCCTGGCGCTCCCCCTGGCCTCGGCTGTCAAGGGCTGGCTGGTCGACGCCGTCGCCGCCGGCTGGGGCAGCGAGGACTACTCGGCCCTCATCTCCCACATCGCCGGCCGCTCCTCGGGCTGAGGCATCGTCGGGGGACCTTCGCATTCCACCCAAGGTTCGCGCTCCCGTCGCACGGCCGATGCCTTCAGGACACATGGCCCGGTCACTGTTGGACTCGTGGCCAGCGCGTTGCGCACGTACCCCCCGACGAGCGCCGCGCCGGCCACAGGACTCGCGGTATTCGACCTCGACCGCACGTTGGTGGCGGGCTCCAGCCTGGCCCGCCTGGCCCGGGCACTGAGCGAGGCGGGGCTGATCCGGCGAAAGGAGCTGGCCGGCCACCTCGTGCGGGAGGCGCTGTTCGCCGCTCGTGGCCTGCGACCGGCGGCTACAGACCGGCTGCGGGCCTCGCTCCTACGGGCCTCGGCCGGCGTCGAGCACGCGCCGCTGCTGGCGGTCATCGAACGGATCGGCCCAGCCATTGCCGCCGACGTCTTCCCGGCCGCCCGATGGCTGTTGGAGCGCCACCTGAGCGACGGGCACGAGGTGGTGGTGCTGTCGTCCAGCCCGCAGGAGCTGGTGTCCGCCGTTGCCAGGTCCATCGATCCCTCCATCGTCGCCATCGGGACGGTGACCGAGGTGCTCGACGGTCAGCTCACCGGGCCAAGTGTGAGAGTGGGGGGATGGACGAGGTCCGAGGTTCGCTGGAAGAGGCCGCGAAGCACCTGGTGGCGATCGGCACCCTCTACGAGGCCGACCTGGACCTCCAGCGGGTGTCGCCGACCCTGCGGGGCAAGATCAAGGGGTTCCTGGCCAGCCAGCGCTCGGCTCTCGACCACCTGGCTCAGCAGGTCGTCGCCGCCCACGGGACGGCGGGGGCGCACACCCACTACCCCTTCGCACCCGAGGCGGCTGGCTTCGAGGCGTCGATCGACAGGAACATGCCTGGGGTGCGGGAGAGGCGCCCGGACCTTGCGGCGACGATCGCCCGCCACCAGCCCTTCGCGGCGACCGCCCTCGGTCAGCTGCGCAACCTGCTGAACGACGAGTCCACCCAGAGGCTGACGCCCGAGACTCGCGAACGGCCGAAGGACCAGGGCCCGAGCGGCCCGGCGGAGCGGGAGGCAGAGGGCCCGAGCGGCCCGGCGGCCCCTCCGGCTCCGCCGGTCAACGCCGGAGGGATGACCCTCAGCGGGGGCCTCTTCATCAACGGGATCGAGTACGACTCGACCACGCTGCAGCGTCAGCAGGAGGCCGAGCGGCGGGCGTCGGAGCTCATCTACGTCGGGTGGCGGTTCGGGGAGAGCGGCACCTCGGCGCTGGCCGATCTGGAGGCGATCGACGCCGCCGTGCGCTCGGCCGTCGACGAGGTGTCGATATCGGCCGGCCTGGCCGCCCGGCCCGACTGATCCCCCGGGTCCGTCAGAGGCGCCCGCCTACGATGCCGCCGATGGCCACCGCCACGCCCTCGCCCGACGCCAGCCCCAACCCGAACGCCCGGAAGTTCGACCTCGACGTCAGCCTGCCCGCCATGCTCAACCTCTCCTCGGCCGCCGAGGCCGAGGCGGCGGGCCAGCCCTTCGCCGCCGCTGTGCTGAGCACTGACGGCGTGGTGTCGCTGTTCGGGACCGGCACCTTCGTCACCGTGACCCGCACGGCCGGCACGGACTGGGCGCCCATCGAGCGCGCCGTGCAGAACGCGGCGGCCGCCCACCTCTGAGAGGCCAAGACGGCGTCAGGCTGAGGCGGTGGCCAGGACCAGGTCGGCGACGCCCATGAGGGCCAGCACGGCCGGGCAGTCCGGGGCGGTGTCCAGCGGGGCCAGGCCCTCCCGGTCGGCGGCGACGATGGCCGGGTCGTCGGGGACGACCACGATCTCCTGGCCGGGCAGGGCGGCCCTGATCGACTCGAGGTCGGCCTCGTTGCCGATGCGACTGGCCACCACGATGATGTGGCCCATCTCGCGCTGCTTGGCCAGGGTCGCGGCCCGGGCGCCCACCTCGAGCGACTTGGGGGTGGGCTCGACGACCACGAGCACCACGTCGACGGGCGTGTCGCCCAGCCGGGTCAGGGTGCCGATGCCGGCCTCGCAGTCGGCCACGACGATGGTGTCTCCGAATTCGATGCTGCTGAGCAACTGCTCAGCGGAGAGCCCGCATCACGCGCAGCCTGGTTCAGGGTTCTCGATCCTGGTTACCACGGCCAGGCGCACGTTGTCGGGGGCGTCGGAGCCGAAGCGGGCGATGAGCTCGTCCCAGCCGGGAGCGTGCTCCTCCTGGCCCTCGTCCAGGCTCTGGCGCATGGCGTTGAGGCGCTCGGTCTCGTCGTCGCCCACGCCGAGGGAGATGCCGAGGTTCGGGTTGCTGTCGCAGTCGAGGGCCACGACCGGCAGGCCACGACGACCGAGCGTGCGGGCCACGATGGCCGAGGTCGTGGTCTTGCCCGAGCCACCCTTGCCGACAACTGCGATCTTCATGTGCTCGTCTCCTTGGCGGCCGCCACCCGGCTCAGCCGCTCCACTAGGGAACCCTATCGCTCCGGCCCGCTAAAGCCGACCCGAGGTCAGGGGCGCCCGAGGCGGCGGCGCAGCTCGAGGTGCACGGGGGTGCCGACCAGCGCCTCGATCTCCTCGCCGAGCGACTCGATGACGGGTCGGTCGCCTACGTAGGCCCGTTCACCCTCGGTGCAGCACCAGGCCATCGTCTCGCCTTCGTCGCCCCAGTCGCCCCGGGACCAGCGGCGCACGGTGGCGACCTCGACGCCGTCGGGCCGCTCCTCCCAGTCCACCCGCAGCGGCAGCTGCCAGCAGACCGCCGGCTTCCACTGGCGGGGAGGCTCGCCGGCCTCGGCCGCCGCCAGGTGCAGGGCGCAGCCGGCGCCGCCCGGGAAGCCGGGCCGGTTCGAGAAGATGCAGGCGCCGTCGACGACGCGGGTGGCGTTGCGGTCGCCGTCACGGAAGATCCCGCCCTCGGCGGCCTCGTCATGGTGCTCGAACCGCTCGGGGTCGAGGCAGGCGGCGAGGGCGCTGATCAGCCGGGCCTCGTCCTGGTCGGCCAGCTCAGCGCCGACCGAGCAGCACCCGTGCCCGAGGTCCTCGGCCGGCTCGTCGAGGATCCCGAGGCACCCCCGCCCCCAGATGCAGGTCCACCGCGAGCTGAGGAAGTCGCGGTCGAACCGCCACACGGTGTCACCGGCGTCGATCTCCTCGACCTCGGCCTCATCCACGGCCCGATCGTACCTACCACCTGACGACGGCTCTCCCCGGCATGGGTGCCCGTTGAAGGCTGCGCCTGCGACCCTCCCGAGGCCCTCAGGGCCGGTAGGCGTCGCGTCTGTGGCCGATGTCAAGGATGCGCACGGTGCGCGTCTCATCCTGAAGGTCATAGCGAACGCGGTACTCACCCCGTCGTGCACGCCACTGTCCGGCGAAGGGGGCACGCAAGGGTGTCCCCACGCGATGAGGAGCCTCGGTCAGGGGACCAGAGATGAACTCCCAGGCGGCGAAGGCCGCCGCCTCCGGCAGGATGTCAGTCAGGGCCCGCCGGGCTCCTGGGGCCAGGACGATGCGGTACTGGTCGCCACCTTCACGTGCGGTCACTGCGCCGGCGCTCCATCAACGCGCCCATCTCCTCACCGGAGGTGCAGTCGCCCCGAGCGATGTCCGCCTGGGCCTGGCGGACACGCTCCCTCGCCGGAGCATCGCTCAGCAGCTCCAACGTCGCTTCCATCGAGTCGAGATCCTCCGCCGAGATCAGGACGACGTAGGACCGACCGTTCTTGGTGATCTGCACCCGCTGGTGCGTGCGGTCCACATCATCGGCGATCTCCGACAGCCGCGCCTTTGCGTCCGAAAGCGGAACGACTTCCATGAACCAGAATCATAGTCTGCGTCACGTCGGCTGCGACCTTGTCCGTCACCGCTCGGCCGGTGCTGGCGCCGGCCGGGCTGGGGCCGCCCACAGAGGCGTAGGTGCTGATGGGTCAGAGTGGGGCATGCCAGGACGGGACTTCCGGCGCATCGCCGTGGTCAACCGGGGCGAGGCGGCGAGCAGGTTCATCCACGCGGCCAGGGAGTTCGACCGCCAGCATGGCATCGCACTGACCGTGCTCGCCCTGCACACCGCGGCCGAGCGCCATGCCCGGTTCGTCCGTGAGGCCGACGAGGCCGTCTGCCTCGACGAGCTGACCGTGGCGGGGCACACGTCTTCGCTCAGCCCCTACCTCGACCATGAGGTTCTGGAGCGGGCCCTGTTGCGCAGCGGTGCCGAAGCGGTGTGGCCGGGCTGGGGCTTCGTGGCCGAGGACGCCGGCTTCGCCGAGCGCTGCGAGAGGCTCGGGATCACCTTCCTCGGCCCGTCGGCCGCGGTGATGCGCCGTCTGGGCGACAAGATCGCCGCCAAGCGCCTGGCCGAGGAGGCCGGCGTGCCGGTGGCGCCGTGGAGCGGCGGCGCGGTCGAGACCGTCGAGGACGCGCTGGCTCAGGGCCGGGTGATCGGGTACCCGCTGATGGTCAAGGCCACGGCGGGGGGCGGTGGCCGGGGCATCCGCCACGTCGCCGCTGAAGATGAGCTTGCCGCCGCCTTTGACAGCGCCCGCAGCGAGGCCGGCCGCTCGTTCGGCGACCCGACGGTCTTCATGGAGCGTCGGGTGAGCCAGGCCCGCCACGTCGAGGTGCAGGTCGTCGGCGACGAGCACGGCACGGTCTGGGCGGTGGGGGTGCGCGACTGCACCATCCAGCGGCGCAACCAGAAGGTCATCGAGGAGTCACGCTCGACGGCCCTGTCGCTCGACCAGGAGACCGAGCTGCGGACCGCCGCCGGCCGCCTG
>JBBSHM010000073.1:0-12788 GCA_038253125.1 Acidimicrobiales bacterium | reverse complement strand
GGCCTTCGTCGCCGCTCGCCCGCCTGAGGCAGCCCCCAGGCCCGGTCGGCGCCCCCCGACGCCGGTTCGCGGTCGGCGGCCTGCTGGCCGTACTCGTCCTCGTCGTGGTGGCCTGGGCGGCCTTTGATCTCGTCCGGCTTGGTCTGGATGTCAAGGCCGCCAAGTCATCGGTGCTCGGGATCGACCCCGGTTCCATAGCCGGGCCCCACGGCATCGGCTTCGTCACCGCCCGGGCCGAGCAGCGGCTGCGCCACGCCGACCACCTCGCCCGCACCAGCCCGCCGCTGCGGCTGATCTCTGCCGTCCCCGGTGGCCGCGACCAGGTGGGCACCATCCGCGACGCCACCCATCGGGCCCTCCAGCTCGGGAGCATCGCCGCCCGGACCGGAGCTGATCTCCAGCACCAGGTCGAGGTGGGCACCGCCGGCAGCGCCAACCGGCTGGCGTTGGTCGAGGTGCTGGCCAGCTCGTCGGACCGGGCAGCCAAGGATGTGGCGGCCCTGCCACCGGTGCCCATCCGGAGGTTTGCGGTGGCACCGGCGACCTGGGCCCGCAGCCGGGCGGTCACCGGGCAGGCCGACGCCGATGGCCGGCTGGCCGACGCCGCCCGTCAGGCCAAGGCACTCAGCGGCCTTTTGAAGGGGCCGCGACGGATCCTGGTGCTCGGTGCCAACAACGCCGAGATGCTGAGCGGCGGCGGCCTGGTCGGCTCGATCGCCATCGCCGACGTGCAGGACGGGGCCGTGACGTTGGGGCCGTTCACCCAGAGCTCTGATCTGGTGCTGGTCAATCAGGGCCCCGTGCCGCTCACGCCCTCCCAGGCCGCCCTGTGGCAGACCATGGGCTTCGGGTACGACTACCGCGGCATCACCGCCCCAGCCGACTTCCAGGAGGCCGGGGCCACGGCGGCGGCCATGGCCGAGCGGGCCGGGCTCGGCAAGGTCGACGGGGTCGTGATGGTGGACGTCCTCGCCCTGCAGCAGCTGGTCAACGTGACCGGGCCGGTGAAGGCCGACGATGTCGAGGTCAACGTCGGGAACGTTGTCGACCAGCTCCTCTACCGGAACTACCTCCGCTTCGACCAGGCTGGCGCTGAGCGGGTGGCGCGAGCCGAGCTGCAGGGCCAGGTCGGCCAAGCCGTGTTCCAGGCCCTGGACCAGAGGCCCACCGATCTCCCGAAGCTCTTCGCCGCGCTGCGCTACACCGTCGCCTCTCGTCACCTCATGGGCTGGTCCTCCGACCCCGAGGAGGAGCTGCTCTGGCAGCGCGTCGGCGCCGCCGGCGAGCTCAACACCGAGGGCCTGCAGGTGTCGCTGGTGAACCGCTCGGCCAACAAGCTGGACTACCACCTGAAGCCGACGGTGGCTGTCAGCAGCAGGCGAGCCCCGGGAGGCGAGCGGCGGGTGAGGCTGGAGATCACCACGGCCAACCTCCCACGCTCGCCCACATCGTTTACCCTCGAGGGCTCTTCGCCCCAACAGCACTACAACGATCTGGTGGCCTACCTGCCGCAGAACGCGGCCGACATCACCACTGACGGCAGGCCCTTCACCCGGGCCGGCGCGGAGGGCGGCATGAAGGTGGTGGTGGCGCCGCTCTACCTCGACCTCGGCTCCACCGTCACGGTGGGCATCGAGTTCACGATCCCGCGCGACCAGCCCATACGCCTGCTGCCCTCGGCCCGGGCGTTCCCCATCCCCTACCAGGTCAGGGGCAAGAAGGCCGTCACCGATCTGGTGCCGGTCGACCTGCCGCTCTGATGCCGGAGGCACCGGGCGGCCCGGCTCGGGCCACCTAGCCTCCGCCTGGTGACGGTGCGCATGGTGGTCGTCGGCGGCGGGCCGGCCGGGATCCAGGCCGCCACCTGGGGAGCCCGGCTCGGGGCCGAGGTCACCGTGGTCGAGAGGCAGGTGCTGGGCGGGGCGGCGAACCTGTGGGACTGCATCCCCTCAAAGGCGATGATCGCCACCGGCGGCCTGATGTCGCTGACCCGGCGCAGCCGTCGGATGGGCCTCGATGAGATGTCCCCGCAACTCGACCTCGTGGGCCTGCGGGCCCGCAGCGCCGAGATCGAGGAGCGGCTGAAGAGCACCATCCGGGCGCAGCTGGTCAGCCAGGGCGTTCGCCTCCTCGACGGGTGCGGGCGGCTGATGGGACCGCACCAGGTCGTCGCCGAGACGACGGACGGGAGGGTCGTGGAGCTGGACGCCGACGCCGTCGTCCTGTCGACCGGCAGCCGGCCGCGTATACCCGACTTCGCCAAGCCTGACGGGGAGCGGGTCCTCACCACCAGGGACGCCTACCCGCCCCGCCAGCTCCCGGTTCACCTGTGCATCGTCGGGTCAGGCGTCACCGGCGTCGAGTTCGCCCACATGTTCAGCTCGTTCGGCTGCGAGGTGACCCTCGTCGTCTCGCGCCAGCAGGTGCTGCCCAACAAGGACCCAGAGGTGGCGGCCGCCCTGGAGGCCGACTTCATCGACCGTGGCGTCAACCTGCTGAAGGGCGCCAGGGCCGGCGCCATCTCCCGCACCGAGGAGGGGGTTGTGGTGGGGTGCGGCGACGGCCGCCAGGTGCACGCGTCGCACGTGCTGCTGTGCATCGGTTCGGTCCCGAACTCGGAGTCCCTGGGCCTGGAGAGCGCCGGCGTGGAGCTCGACCCGGCCGGGTACGTGCCGATCAACCACCACGGCCAGACCCAGGTAGGCCACATCTACGCCGCCGGTGACCTGTCGGGCAAGCTGCCGCTGGCCAGCGTCGCCGCCATGCAGGGTCGCAAGGTGGCCGAGCACGTGATGGGCCTGTCGGCCCGGGAGCACCGCCACCTCGACTACGACAAGGCGGCCAGCGCCATCTTCACCGAGCCTGAGATCGCCGATGTGGGCCTGGCCGAGGCTGACGCCTTTGCCACCGGCCGCAAGATCCGGGTCACCAAGGTCCCCTTCGCGTCGACGGCGAAGGCGCTGATCCAGGGCGACACCCGGGGTTTCGTCAAGATCGTCAGCGACCCCTGGACCGGGGCGGTTCTGGGCGGCTCGATCGTGGGACCGTCGGCCGCCGAGCTCATCTCGGTGCTGGCCCTGGCCGTCACCTCCAACCTGAGGGTCAACGACATCGTCGAGTCGCTGCTGGTGCATCCGGCGCTGTCCGAGGCGCTGGCCGAGGCCGCCGAGTAGCGGTCGCTCAGGTCTCGCCCGCCTCGGCCAGGGCGGCGTCACAGGCCACGCAGTGCTCCAGTCCGCCGAAGGCCACGAAGCTCTGGTCGAGCACCTTGGCCACCGGCTGGCCGCAGACGCCGTGATCGGTGTTGGGCGAGTTGACGGCGTGGCAGATGCCGCTGGCCGTCGGCACATCCGGTGCGGTCGCCACGGCGCGTTCGATGATCCCGCCCGAACGGGCGGCGTCGAGCGCGCCCTCGTTCCCCGGTCCGACGCCCACGAGGTAGCCCATGTGGCGATCCTACGGTCCGGCGACCCTAGGTTCTCCGCCCGTGCGCTTCGAGGTCCGCTACGTGGAGGAGACAGGGTCGACCAACGATGACCTGAGCCGGCTCGCACGGTCCGGCGCGCCGGTGGGCACGGTGCTCTGGGCCGGGCACCAGACCGCCGGGCGGGGCCGTCTCGGCCGCACCTGGGAGGCGCCCCCGCACTCGAGCCTCCTGGTCTCGGTGCTGCTGGCGGCCGAGCCGGCGCCCTTCGTCGCCACCGCCCGCGTGGCGCTGGCCGCAGCCGACGCCTGCCGGGAGCTGACGGGGGTCGAAGCCGCCCTCAAGTGGCCGAACGACCTGATGGTGGGCGACCGCAAGCTGGCCGGCCTGCTGGCCGAGACGCAGGTTGGCAGCTCGACCCTGGTCGTCGGCGTCGGCTGCAACGTGGCCTGGCCGCCGCCTGCCGAACGGCCGGCCGAGCTCGGTGGCGCCGTAGCCCTCTCGGACCTGGTGGGCCAGCCGCCGGATTCCGCCACGCTCCTCGACCGCATGCTGAGCCGGCTACAGGGGTGGCTGGTGGCCCAGCCGCACGAGGTGCTCGCCGCCTATCGAACCCGCTGCTCAACGCTGGGTCGTCTGGTAAGGGTGGATGTCGGCGGTCGCTCCATCGAGGGTAGAGCCGCCGGAATCGCCGTTTCAGGCGCGCTCCGGGTCACCTCCGCCGAGGGCACCGAGGCCGTCCACGCCGGTGACGTGGTGCACGTTCGCACGCGGTGAGCCCAGACGTCAGGCCGCATCGTGACGCCCCTTCGGGACCGGTCCCATCTACGATCCCTGGGATGAGCGCAGTGGGCGGCCGCCTCAGCTTGGACTCCCGCCGGGGGCAGAGGGTCACCGCAGACGGCTTCAGGAGCAACGTTTGCCTGGTCGGATCCGCATGAGCCTCCTTCGGCCCGACGAGGACCTGGCTCCCAGCCCGCTGCCGCCGGCACCCCGCAGGCGGCACCCGCTGCGCCACCGGCTGGCCATCGCCCTGACCGTGTTCCTGGCCGCCGCGGTGGTGCTCGTCGGCGCTGGCGTCTCCTACGCCTTGATCCAGAACAGCCGCCTGAAGACGATCGACAGCCTCAACAAGGCGAGTGGAGGTCGCTCGGCCGCCGTCGCCAAGGTGGTGAAGGGCGCCCCTGTCAACATCCTCGTAGTCGGCAACGACTCCCGGTCCTTCGCCAAGGACGCAGCCGACAAGAAGCAGTTCGGCGCCACGACCGTCGGCGACAGCCTCCGCAGCGACACCATGATGGTCATGAGGCTGGACCCGAAGAACGACCGGGCCACAGTCCTGTCCATCGCCCGGGACCTCTACGTCGATCTCGAGGGCGGCGGAAAGGGGCGCATCAACGAGGCCTTCGCCCAGAAGGGCGACCCGTCCAAGTCCGATCCTGACCGGCTCATCCGGACCATCAACGCAAACTTCGGGATCACCGTCAACCATTACGTCGAGATCGACTTCGGGGGCTTTCGGGACGTGGTGGACGCCATCGGCGGGGTCAAGGTCTACTTCCCGAACCCGGCCCGTGACGCCTACAGCCTGCTCAGGATCGACACCCCGGGCTGCGTGCAGCTCAACGGCCCGCAGGCCCTGTCCTACGTGCGTTCCCGCCACTACGAGTTCAAGACCGACAAGGGCTGGCAGAGCGACCCCTTCAGCGACCTCAGCCGCATCCAGCGCCAGCAGGACTTCATCAAGCGGGTGCTGCGCAAGGCCGTGGCCGACGGCCTCACCAATCCCATCACGGCCGCCCGGCTAATAGAGGCCGGCATCGGCAACGTCCGGGTCGACGGCGGTTTCACCGTGGGCGACATGAAGAGCCTGGCCAGCCAGCTGCGCGACCTCAACGAGGGGAAGGTCGCCTTTGAGGCCCTCACCGGTGACCCGGTGAGCATCGACGGAGCGGACGTGCTCAAGCTCAACCCGGCCTCCGCCGCCGGGCTGCTGAGCGCCTTTGGGGCCACGCTGCCGGGCACCAGCGCCACGCCCAGACGGGGCGCCGGAGCGCCAGCCGGGGTTCCTGCGGGCACGAGCGTGGTGCTCTACAACGGCTCAGGGCGCGACGGCCTGGTGGCACAGGTGCAGTCCGACCTGCAGCGCATCGGCGTGCCGGCGACGAGCGGGGGCAACGGCCAGGGAGCCTCCACCACCCAGATCCGCTACCGCACCGGCAGCGAGGCGGCGGCGCGGGCGGTGCAGGCCTACATGGGCAGCGACGCCACGTTGTCGGTCGACCGGTCGGTCAAGAGCGGCGAGGTCGTGGTGCTCCTCGGGCGCAGCTTCAGCCAGGTCGTCGATCCGAGGCCGTCCGCCACGACGGTGACCACGGCCCCGCCTGCGCCCGTGACCAGCCCGACGACCAGGCCCGCCCCGGGCTCGGACCCGTCTGTCGCCTGCTAGGCGACGGGCCGCGGCGATGAGGGGGATCGTCCTGGCCGGCGGCAGCGGGACCCGCCTGCACCCGGCCACCAAGGCCGTCAGCAAGCAGCTGCTGCCGGTCTACGACAAGCCGATGGTGTACTACCCGCTGTCGGTGCTGCTGCTCGCCGGCATCCGCGACGTGCTCGTGGTCTCAACGCCTCATGACCTTCCGCTGTTCGAGCGGCTGCTCGGCGACGGCGGTGACTTCGGCATCGACCTCTCCTACGCCGAGCAGCCCGAGCCCGCCGGGCTGGCCCAGGCGTTCCTGATCGGCCGCCGGTTCCTGGCCGGCGACCCGGCGTGCCTGGTGCTGGGAGACAACATCTTCCACGGCCACCAGCTCTCGGCCACGCTCCAGGCCGAGGTGGCCGCCCTGGCTCCCGGCGCCGGCGCCGCTCACGGCTGCACGCTGTTCGGCTACACCGTCGCCGACCCGGAGCGCTACGGCGTGGCCGAGGTGGGCGCCGACGGCCGGATCGTCTCGATCGAGGAGAAGCCCCCGGCTCCCCGCTCCCGCCTGGCCGTCACGGGCGTCTACATGTACGACGCCACGGTGTGTGACCGGGCCGCCGGCCTGACCCCGTCGCACCGCAACGAGCTTGAGATCACCGACCTCAACCTCACCTACGTCGCCGAGGGCCGGGCCCGGCTCGTCGGGTTCGGGCGGGGCATGGCCTGGCTCGACACCGGCACCCACGACAGCCTGCTCGACGCCTCCACCTACGTGCAGGTGCTCGAGCAGCGCCAGGGCGAGCAGATCGCCTGCCTGGAGGAGATCGCCTTCCGGCAGGGCTGGCTGGGCGCCGACGCCCTGGCCCGGGGCGCGGCCGCCATGGGGCCGTCGCGCTACGGCGACCACCTCCGGCGCCTGGCCGCCGCGGCTCCGCCGGTAGCCTGAGCGCCCATGCGGCAGCTCGTGACCGGTGGCGCCGGCTTCATCGGCTCCAACTACGTCCGTCACGTGCTGGCCGGAAGCGACGACGAGATCACCGTCTACGACGCCCTCACCTACGCTGGGCACCTGTCGACCCTGACCGACGTCATCGACGGTCCCCGGGTGGAGTTCGTGAAGGGTGACATCTGCGATGCCAGCACCCTCCAGGAGGTGATGGACGGCCATGACGTGGTCGTCCACTTCGCCGCCGAGACCCACGTCGACCGGTCAATCGGGGGAAGCCACGACTTCGTGCGGACCAACTGCGTCGGCACGAACGACGTCATGGAGGCGGCGCGGCGGGTGGGTGTGGCCAAGGTCGTGCACATCGGGACCGACGAGGTCTACGGCTCGGTCGCCGATGGGTCCTCGACCGAGCGGGACCGGCTCGATCCCCGCTCTGCGTACTCGGCTTCCAAGGCCGGCGCCGACCTCATCGCCCTCTCCCACCACGCCACCCACGGGCTCCCGGTGGTGGTCACCCGCTGCACCAACAACTTCGGGCCGTACCAGTTCCCCGAGAAGGTGATCCCGCTCTTCACCACCAACCTGCTGGACGGCGGGACCGTCCCGCTCTACGGCGACGGGCTCAACGAGCGGGACTGGCTGTACGTCGACGACCACTGCGCCGGGCTGGCCCTGGTCGTGGCCGAGGGCGTGCCGGGCGAGATCTACAACCTGGGGGCGGGCAACGAGACACCGAACCGGGTGCTCACCGACAAGCTGATCGACCTGACCGGCCGGGACGCCTCGGCCGTCCGCTACGTCCAGGACCGTCTGGGCCACGACCGCCGGTACTCGGTCGACATCACCAAGGTCACCGCCCTGGGCTGGCGTCGGCGGCGCACGTTGGACGAGGCGCTCGAAGAGACCGTGCGCTGGTACCGCGACAACCGGTGGTGGTGGGAGCCGCTGAAGGCCGGGCAGGCTCAGCAGGCTGCGGCGGGCTGATGCGCACTCTCGTTACCGGCGCCGACGGGCAGCTCGGTGCCGAGCTGCACCGCGTCCTGGTCGCCGCCGGCGACGATGTCGTGGCTGCCGGGCGCCCGGCCCTTGACGTCACCTCCCGCGACCAGGTGTTGGGCGTGGTGCTCGGCCTTCGCCCCGACGTGGTGTTCCACCTGGCGGCGTGGACCGAGGTGGACGCCTGTGAGGCCGACGCTGAGCGGGCCTTTGGTGTCAACGCCCTGGCCTGCCGCCACGTGGCCGAGGCCTGCCGGCTGGCGGGCAGCCACCTGGTGGCGCTCAGCACCGACTTCGTCTTCGCTGGCGACGCAGCTCGGCCGTATCACGAGTGGGACGAGCCTGGCCCCCTGTCGGTCTACGGGCGATCGAAGCTGGCCGGTGAGCGTGAGGTGGTGCTGGGATGCCCGGGGGCGGCTGTTGTTCGCACGTCCTGGCTGTGCGGCGCCTTCGGCCCGAACATGGTGCGCACCGTCCTGCGGCTCGCCGCCGACGCTGACCGGGACCTGGCCTTCGTTGACGACCAGGTCGGCCTGCCGACCTTCACCTCCGACCTGGCGCCCGTGCTCCGCCGCCTGGGCGTGGCCCGCCTGCCCGGCACGTTCCACGCCACCAACCAGCGGCCCACGAGCTGGTACGGCCTCGCCCGGGAGGTGCTGGTGGCCGCCGGCCACGATCCCGACCGGGTGCGGCCCATCGCCACCTCCGACCTCGTCCCGGCACGGGCCGCGCCCCGCCCCGCCTACAGCGTGCTTGACAACGCCGCCCTGCGTGGCGTCGGCATCGACCCGCTGGCCGACTTCGCAGACCCTCTCGCCCGTCTCGTCAAGGAGCTCATCCATGGCTGATGTCGCCATCATCGGGACCGGCTACGTCGGTCTCACCACCGGCGCCTTCCTGGCCCACGTCGGCCACCGCGTGACCTGCGCCGACATCGATCCGGCCAAGATCGACCTGCTGAACGCGGGGGAGATACCGATCGTCGAGTCCGGCCTCCTCGAGCTGGTGCGCGAAGGCGTCGACGGAGGGCGCCTGCGCTTCATCGTCGGGGCGGCGGCCGCCGCCGGTGGAGCTGACTTCGTGTTCCTGTGCGTCCAGACCCCCCAGGGCAGCGACGGGGCCGCCGACCTCAGCCACATCGAGGCGGCAGCGGCGGAGATCTCGGCCG
This sequence comes from Acidimicrobiales bacterium, assembly GCA_038253125.1. GTDB lineage: Bacteria > Actinomycetota > Acidimicrobiia > Acidimicrobiales > JAUJNH01 > JAUJNH01. The sequence goes on along the minus strand of JBBSHM010000073.1, from coordinate 3,829 downwards.
CGCTGCGCTCGCAGTCGGTGGTGATCAACAAGTCGACGGTGCCGGTGGGTTCGACGCTGGTGGTCGAGCGGGCGCTGGCCCGCAGCGACGTGAGCGTGGTGTCCAACCCGGAGTTCCTGCGTGAGGGGTCGGCGGTGCACGACTGCTTCCACCCCGACCGGATCGTCATCGGCTCGGAGGACCACGCCGCCGCCATCCGGGTGGCCGAGCTGTACGAGTCGATCAAGGCCCCTCTGCTCATCACCGACCCGGCCAGCGCCGAGACGATCAAGTATGCGTCGAACGCCTTCCTCGCCACCAAGATCAGCTTCGTGAACGCCATCGCCAACGTGTGCGAGGCGGTGGGCGCCGATGTGCGAGAGGTCGTGCTCGGCATGGGCTACGACAAGCGGATCGGCTTTGAGTTCCTGCGCCCCGGGCCCGGCTGGGGCGGGTCCTGCTTTCCAAAGGACACACGGGCGCTGGTGCGCATCGCCGAGGACGCCGGCTACGACTTCGGCCTTCTGAGGGGCGTCATCGCCGTCAACGAGGAGCAGAAGGAACGCATCACGGCCAAGGTGGTGGCGGCGGCCGGAGGGTCGCTCAAGGACGTGACGGTGGCCGCCTTCGGCCTGACGTTCAAGGCCCGCACCGACGACCAGCGCGACTCGCCGGCGCTGGACATCATCCGGCGCCTGGCGTCACTCGGAGCGCAGGTGCGGGCCTATGACCCGACGGTCAGCGGCGTGCTGGCCGGGATGGAGGTGTGCGCCGATCCCTACGCGGCATGTGAGGGGGCGGCCGTGATCGTCGTGCTGACCGAGTGGGACGAGTTCCGCTGGGTCGACTTCGGCAAGTGCCGGGCTGCCATGTCTGGCGCCGCACTGGTCGACGCCCGCAACCTGCTCGATCCGGCGTCGGTGCGCAGGCAGGGCTTCACCTACACCGGCGTCGGCCGCGTCAGCTGATGCGGGTCGTCGTCACCGGCGCCGCCGGCTTCCTCGGCAGCCACCTGTGCGAGGCGCTGCTCGGCCGGGGCGACGAGGTGGTCGGCTACGACAACATGGTGACGGGCCAGCCGGAGAACCTCGACCTGCTGGGGCGGTCCGAAGGTTTCTCCTTCGTCGAGCAGGACGTCACCGAGCACCTGGAGGTGACGGGAAGGGTCGATGGGGTGATGCACCTGGCCAGCCCGGCCTCACCCGAGGACTTCGACCGGATCCCGATCAAGATCATGAAGGTCGGCGCCATCGGCACCGGCAACTGCCTGGGGCTGGCCAAGGCCAAGAGCGCCCGGTTCGTTCTGGCCAGCACGAGCGAGGTCTACGGCGACCCGCTTGTCCACCCCCAGCCCGAGACCTACTGGGGCAACGTGAACCCCATCGGCGAGCGGGCGTGCTACGACGAGGCCAAGCGCTTCGCCGAGGCTCTGACGCTGGCCTACACCCGCCAGCACGCCGTCGACGCCGGCATCGTCAGGACCTTCAACACCAGCGGGCCCCGCTTCCGCCCGGCCGACGGCCGGGTCCTGTCGACCTTTGTAACCCAGGCGCTGCGGGGTGAGCCGATCACGGTGCAGGGCGACGGCAGCCAGACCCGCTCGATCTGCTACGTGGACGATCAGGTGCGCGGCTACGTCGCCATGCTCGACCACCCGGGCGTCGTCGGCCCGGTGAACATCGGCACCGACGACGAGGTGCCGATCCTGCGGCTGGCCCAGCTGGTCCGCGAGATGGTCGGCTCGACCAGCCCGATCGTGCACGTCGACGGCCGCTCTGACGATCCGAGGCAGCGGTGCCCCGACCTCACCCGGGCCTCCAGCCTGCTGGGCTGGAGGCCCGAGATACCCCTGGAGGAAGGCCTGCGCCGGACGATCGCGTGGTTCCGGGAACACAGGTGAGTGCGGCGAACGCGCCGGGTGCTCCGTCCGATGCCCGGCGGGAGACGGTCGCCGTGGTCGTCAACTGGAACGCCGGGGGGCTCCTGCTGGCCTGCGCCCGCACACTGGTCGAGGCGGGAGCGGCCGAGATCGTGGTGGTGGACAACGGGTCGCACGACGACTCGGTGGCCCGCCTGGAGGATGCCGGGCTGCCTCGCGTGCGGGTGGTGCGGGCCGGCGCCAACCTCGGCTACGGGGCCGGTGTGAACCGTGGCGTGTCCCTTGCCGGTCCCGGCCACGTGCTGGCCTGCAACCCTGATCTGCTGCTCGACCAGGACTGCATCGCTGCGCTTGAGGCCCGGCTGGACGACGAGCCCGACCTCGGGATCGTCGGGCCCCGGCTGCGCAACCCCGACGGGTCAACCTACGTGAGCGGGCGCCCGTTCCCCTCGGTGCAGGATGCCCTGGGCCACGCCTTTGTCGGCCTGTTCTGGCGCGGGAACCCGTGGAGCCGGCGCTACCTGCAGACCGGCTGGGACCGCAGTGCGGCGGCCGACGTCGACTGGGCCTCGGGTGCCCTTCTGCTGGTGCGCCGCCCCGCGTTCGAGGCCCTCGGCGGCTTCGACGAGCGCTTCTTCATGTTCATGGAGGACGTCGACCTGTGCTGGCGGGCCCACCAGGCCGGGTGGCGGGTGGCGGTGGAGCCGGCCGCTGGCGCCGTCCACGTCGTTGGCGCCAGCCGGGCCGCCCGGCCCTACCGGATGGTCGTGGCCCACCACTGCTCGCTGTGGCGGTATTCGTCGCTGCGCTGGAAGGGGTGGCACCGTGCCGGCCTGCCCCTGGTGGCGGTGGCGCTGGCCGTGCGGGCCGGGCTCGTCTGCCTCGCCGAGCTGTCCGGCCGCGCCCCCGTGCACCAGGCGGCAACGCGGGTGGCCCGCCGCCTGCGCTGAGGTCGATGAGAGACCGGTAGCGGCCGGCCCAGGCCGGGTCGGGTAGAGGGGCCAGGAGGACGGGGCGTCGCTTCCTCCTCGCCGTCGTGGTCTCCGGCGGCAGGACGGCGAGGATGGCCTCGGCCGTTGCTTCGGCCGCGCCCGGGGGCGCCAGTCGGCCGGCACCAGCCTCGGCGCGGCTCAGGATCTCGACGTGGCCACCCAAGGCGGTGGCCACGACCGGTACGCCGCAGGCCAGGGCCTCGACCACCGACAGGCCCCACGGTTCGGGGGTGGTCGACAGGGCCACCAGGACATCGGCGTCCGCCACCAGCTCGGCCACGTCGGTGCGCTCACCCAGCCAGCGCACACCGTCCTCGGACTCGGCCCGGCGGCGGAGCCCTGCCGCGAAGGCCTCCTTGCCGTCCACCACTGCCCCGGCCACGGCCAGGACGGCATCGGGGCGGTCCGCCCGCACCGCCGGCCAGGCCGCCAGCGCCACCTCGATCCCCTTCCAGGTGTCGAGCCGGCTGGCCGCCACCACGAGCGGGACCTCGTCGTCGATGGCCGCCCGGCGACGGAAGGAGCCGGCCCGGCCCGGGGAGAAGGCGTCCCGGTCGGCGTCGTCGAGAACAACCTCGACCACGGCGTCGGGAAGCTGGTCGGCGACGGTGCACGAGGCGGCTACGACCAGGGCGGCGAAGCGGCGGGTGAGGAGCCGCTCGACCCGCAGCGCCAGCGCCGACTGGGTGACGACCTCGCGGGCGTGCCACAGGTGGGGCCGCCGCAGGACCAGGGCGGCGGCCCAGCCGTACCAGCAGTGCAGCGAGTTGGTGTGGACGAGGTCGGCCCGCACCCGCCGGCCCAGCCGCCACAGGCGGGCCACGGCCACCGGCCAGCCGATGGCGTAAAGCGCCCACCAGCCGAGCCCGGCCCCGGTCGTGATGCGCCGCATGGGCACGATGTGCACCGCGGCACCGGCGGCCTCGAGCTCGGGGCGCAGCGGCGGCTCGGCCGGCACCACCACCTGCGCCGACACCTC
>JBBSHM010000072.1:0-13245 GCA_038253125.1 Acidimicrobiales bacterium | reverse complement strand
GCCATGTCCCAGGGCGTCGCCGGGCTGCAGCTGGCCCGAACGCTGCTGGCCGGCCCGGGCTCAAACGGGCACAACGCGAACGGCGAGGCCAAGCCGGCGTCGACGCCCGTGGCCCGCGGCGATCAGACCCCGCCCTAGCCGGCGATCAGATCTTGCCCTCGGTCGTCGGCGCCGCCCCCGCATGCGGCCGCCGACGCTCGCCGGCCTCGATGGCCTCGAGGAGGTGCATGGAGATGTCCTGCACGACGACGTCGTCCCGCCCGTGCTCCTTCACGCCGTCGTCGATCATGATGTAGCAGAAGGGGCAGGCGGTGGCGATCCGCTTGGCGTCGGTGGCGATCAGCTCGCCGGCCCGCTCGGTGTTCACCTTTGTGCCGACCGTCTCCTCCATCCACATGCGGGCGCCGCCGGCGCCGCAGCACATGCCCGTGGTGCCGTTGCGGGGCGCCTCGACGATCTGGATGCCCTTCAGCGAGCCGATCACGTTGCGGGGGGCGCCGTACACGTCGTTGTGGCGGCCCAGGTAGCACGAGTCGTGGTAAACGACCCGCTCGTCCAGGGTGGCTTCGTCAAGCACCAGCCGGCGGCTCTCGATCAGGAGCTCGAGGAGCTGGCTGTGGTGCACCACCTCGTAGTGGCCGTCCAGCTGCGGGTACTCGTTGCCCAGGGTGTTGAAGCAGTGGGGGCACAGCGTGATGATCTTGGTGACGCCCATGGTGTTCAGCGTCTCGACGTTCTGCATGGCCAGCATCTGGAAGATGTACTCGTTCCCCGACCGGCGGGCCGGGTCTCCGGTGCAGCGCTCTGACGGGCCCAGGATGGCGAAGTCGACGCCGGCGCGCTGCAGCAGCTTGGCGGTGGCGATGGTCACCTTGCGGGCCCGGTCGTCGAAGCTGCCGGCGCATCCCACCCAGAACAGGTACTCGTGCCCGAACGGCTCCGAGCCGTCGACGATCGGCACCTCGAGCGGCAGGCCCTCGGCCCACTCGGCCCGGTTGCGGTTGGACAGAGCCCAGGGGTTCTCCTGGTTCTCCATGGCGTTGAACATCCTGGAGAGTTCGCCCGGGAAGTTGCTCTCCATCAGCGTCAGGTGCCGGCGCATGTCCAGGATCTTGTCGAGGATCTCGATGTTCACCGGGCACACCTCGTCACACGCCCGGCAGCTGGTGCAGGCCCAGAGCTCCTCAGGCGTGATGCGCTGGAAGACGCTGCTGCCCGAGATGGTGATCTCGGGGTCGGTGCCCACCACCGGGCTGACCGGACCGCCGGGGTTGGTGGCGCACATCACCTCGCCCACCTTCAGGACGATCTCCCGCGGGTCCAGCGCCTTGCCGGTGAGATGGGCCGGGCAGACGCTGGTGCAGCGCCCGCAGACGGTGCAGGCGTCGGTGTCGAGCAGCTGCTTCCAGGTGAAGTCCTCGACCACGCCAGCGCCGAAGGTCTCAAGCGTCGTCTCGGTCATGAGAGGGACCGGCTTCATCGCCCCCTTCGGCCGCTCACGGTCCCGCAGGTACATGTTCATGGGGCTCGTGAACATGTGGCGCAGCTTGGTGGTGGGCAGGATCAGCAGGAACCCGAGGAAGGCGGCGACGTGAGCCACCCACAGGCCCTGGTGCACGGCGCTGAAGTCGTTCAGCCGGTAGGTGCCGTTGCGGAACAGGTACGAGATGGGGTAGCCGACGAGGCTCCAGCGCTCGTAGGCGGGCTGGCCGATCAGGGCGATGCGGGCACCCTCGGTGACAAGCCCGGTGGAGCCCAGCAGGAAGAGCAGGCCGAGTATGACGGCGTCCTCGGGCCGGGTCTTGCTGCGCACCCGGTAGACCCTGATGACGTAGCGGCGCACGAACGCCCAGGTGACGCCGACGAGGAACAGCACGCCCATCAGGTCACCGAAGGCGGAGAAGGCCTGGTAGGTCCCGCCGTGGAGGAACTTGGCCTGCACCGGCAGCGAGTGGTCGATCTCCAGGATCGTGGTGACGGCGAACAGCCCGAGGAAGGGGAAGTACATGAGGCTGTGCATCAGGCCGGCGGCGCCGTCGCGCATCAGGGTCTGCATGTAGACGCCGGCCCGGAAGTCGGCCACCCGCCGCCTGGCGTTGCCGGCCGTCGTTCGGCGGTTGTCGGGGGTGCCCCGCTCGTAGCCCTGGAACCGGCGGGCGAACATCCAGCCGACGCCCACGAACGAAACGAACGTGCTGACGTAGAACACCGCCTGCATCGCCCCGCCGATGTCGGAGAACACCGGCCGGCTGACGTGGTGCGTGTCCTGCCAGCCCAAAAGGGCGGCGACGGCGCCGGACAGGGCGGTCAGCAGGGCGAAGCCGATGCCGACGGCCAGCGCCAGGTGCGACGGCTTGAGCCTCGGTCTCGGCCTGGGTCCTGCCATGCGGGCGCAAGGTAGCGCGCGCCGCCCGTCGGGCCGCCCGGCGGGACGACGGCGCTCCTCACCGTTCACCTCGGGGAAACGCCCACGCAACAACGTGTCCGTAGGTTCCCCGGCGTGGACGTGGTGCTGGTGCGCTGGCCGGTCGAATCTCAGCGCCGGGAACGGGTGGCGGCGCAACGCCAGCCCCGCCTGCTGCTGGTCGAGCACGGGTCCGAGCCGCCCTTTGCCACCGACCCTCTGGAGGACTGGGTGCGGGTCCCAGCCTCGGAGGTGGACGTGCAGGTGAGGATGGCCACGCTGGCGGCCCGGGGCCGGGCCGGCGCCGCCCCTCTGCTCGACGGCGACGGGGTGCTGCGGGTCGGCCCCCTGTGGGTATCGCTCCCTCCCGTCGAGGGTCGCCTGACCCACGCCATGCTCGAACGGTTCGGTGCGGTGGTGAGCCGGGACGCCCTGAGCCGGGCCGGTTGGCCCGAAGGAGCTCCCGGGCGCAACGCCCTGGACGTCCACGTCCTGCGCCTGCGCCGCCGCCTGGGACCGGTCAGCCTGGTGATCCGCACCGTGCGCAGTCGCGGCTACCTGCTGGAAACCGGCTGCGGCGCCGTCCAAAGCCAGGCGTGAGGGCGCCGGGGCCGTCTGCAACCTTGCGTTCACAATCCGGGAACACTTCGGAAAGATGACAGCCGTACCGTCCCGGTCATGAACGATGGCCTGTGGGTCGACCGGGAGCGGGGGGTGGCGGGCTACGGAGCCCGTCAGCTGCCGCTCAGCGTGCAGGAGGTGGCGGTGCTGGCCACGCTGGCCGACGCCCGCGGGCGGGTGGTGAGCCGCTCCGAGCTCGCCCGTCGCTCGGGGCTGTGGCACGCATCGGCCCGACGGACCGACAGCCTGCTCGTCACCCTGCGCCGGGCCCTCGGAGCCGGGGCCGTGCAGACGGTGCGCCGCCGGGGCTGGATCCTCGACCCCGAGGCGGTGGTCATCGCCGACTGACTGCGCAGCTCGCCTCTTCCGGTCAGGAGGTCGGGTGCCGGCGGCAGGCGTGCAGCAGGAGGAGGGCGCCGAGAAGGGCGGCGACGGTTGAAGCGGCCAGCACTCCGAGCCGGGCGCCGGTGGCCAGGCCCTGCGAACCGGGGTAGGCGATGTCGAGGACGAAGAGCGACACCGTGAAGCCGACGCCGGCGATTGCGGCGATGCCCGCCATGTGGCGGGGCCGGACGCCGGCAGGGAGCACGCCGATGCCCAGGCGGAGGCCGAGCCAGGTGCCGCCGCCGACGCCCAGCACCTTCCCGAGAACCAGGCTGACGGCGACGGCGGCGGCGAGGCGGCCGGCTCCGGGGGCGTCGAGGGCGCCCGTCAGCGCCACCCCGGCGTTGGCCAGGGCGAAGACCGGCACGACCAGGAACGACGTGAACGGGTGCAGGCGCTCCTCGTAGCGCTCACCTCGGCTGACCGGGATGACCAGGCCGAGAGCGACGCCGGCGATCGTCGGGTGCACGCCGGACTCAAGGGTGCACCACCAAGCCAGCGGGCCCAGCGCCACCACCGCCCACCACCGCCCCCGCAGCAGGGCGACACCAGCCACGGCGCAGGCGGCGGCCAGCAGCCAGGTCGGCTGGATCTTCTCGGCGTAGAACACCGCGATCGCGGCGATCGCCCCGAGGTCGTCGACGATGGCCAGGGTGAGCAGGAACAGCTTGGCGCCAGCGGGCACCCGGTCGCCGAGCAGTCCGACCACCCCGAGGGCAAAGGCGATGTCGGTCGCCATCGGCGCACCCCAGCCCCGCCGGGCGCCGTCGCCGGCCAGGGCCAGGAACAACACCGCCGGCACCACCATCCCGCCCAGGGCGGCTAGGGCCGGGAGAGCGGCGGCCCGCCGGTCCTGCAGCTCGCCGACCACCAACTCGCGCTTGATCTCCAGACCGACCACCAGGAAGAACAGCGTCATCAGCCCGTCGTTCACCCAGCCGTGCACGTCGAGGCGCCCGAGACCGGTGGCGAAGAACGTGGTGTAGCCGGCCGCCACCGGCCCGTTGGCCCAGACCAGGGCCACGACCGCCAGGGCGATCACCGCCACCCCCGCCGCCGCCTCGGTCGAGAGGAACCGGCGCAGAGCGCCAGCCTGCCTGGTCAATGTGCTCGCGTCGGTCACGGGCTCTCCCGCCGACCAGGCTTCCCGGCACACCAGCTAGTTCGGACCTTCCAGCCCGAGCCTACCGGTCGGACCAGCGGACGGACCCGCCGGGGTCAGCGGGTGGCTACCACCCAGTAGCCGCCGCCGGCGGGCTGGGTGGCGATCCCGACGGAGCGGCCGGATCGCAGTGCGGCGGCGTCGGGGCGGCCGAGGTACGGGGCGTCGCCGAAGCAGAACACCCCGCCGTCGGCGGCGGCCAGGCGGTAGCCGAGCCCGGTGAGCGAGCCGGCCATGCCGACGACGGGCGACCTCAGGGCCACCCCGCCCGTCGAGCCGACGAACGGGGCGTCGCCGAAGGTGAAGATGCCGCCGTCGGAGGCCACGAGCCAGTAGCCCTGGCCGGTCGGGGTGGCGGCCATCCCGACGACGGGCCGCCGGAGCGTGACGACGCCGGTGGAGCCGAGGAAGGGGGCGTCGCCGAAGGTGAAGATGCCGCCGTCGGAGGCCACGAGCCAGTAGCCCTGCCCGCTCGGGGTGGCGGCCATGCCGACGACCGGACGCCGGAGCGTGATACCGCCGGTGGAGCCGAGGAAGGGGGCGTCGCCGAAGGTGAAGATGCCGCCGTCGGAGGCGACGAGCCAGTAGCCGTTGCCGCTCGGGGTGGATGCCATCCCCACGATCGGCTGCTGCAGGCGGATGCCGCCGGTGGAGCCGAGGAAGCGGGCGTCGCCATAGGAGAAGATGCCGCCATCGGAGGCCACCAGCCAGTACCCCTGGCCGCTCGGCCTGACCCCCATCCCGACCAGCGAACGGGAGAGCGGCCCGCCGGCCGTCGAGCCCAGATCAGGAGCGGGGCCAAAGGCGAACAGCTCCTTCAGCGGAGGCTCGGGCGGCGGCGGAGGCGGAGGCGGTGGCTCGGGCACCAGGCAGGGGGCGTTGTGGGTGACGGTGCGGTTGTCGGTGCGGCTGGTCGTGGTGCAGGCCGGGCTCCACACCCACGGCGGCGTGCACAGGGCTATACGGCACACCACCGGCCCGGCGCAGGCGATCTGGGTGTTGCACTGCCCGTAGCGGAACTGGTTGCAGCAGATCCGGCGCTCGTCGCAGGTGCCCGTGGCGCACCGGCACGTGCACTGGGTTGGGCAGGTGGCGTTGCAGTCGACGATGTAGCGGGCCGCTCCGCCGCAGAACGGCGACGCGTCGATCTTCCACCAGCCGGCGGCGAACGACCCGGGCGGACAGGTGTTGGCGCCGTGGACGGTGCAGCAGAAGGCCGTCCACCCGTCAGCGCAGGCGGCGCCGTCGCCGCACACCGAGGCGTAGGCGGTTCCCGGCCGGAGGATGAAGTCCAGCGGGGCGGCGGCCAGCGCCGAGCCGACGATGGCGCTCTTGACCAGGAGGCTGCGACGGTCGGTGGTGGCGCGCCCGAGCGTGGTGGCCACCCGCTCGACCAGGCGCTCGCTGAGGTTGCCGGTCATGGCGTGGCCGGTGCCCCGGCCGGGTTCGATTCCCCCGGCTCCGGAGGGTCACCCAGGCCCACCTCGGTGGCGGCGAGGACGGCGTTGGCCTGGCGACTGAGGGCGGCGGAGCGGTGGGCCGAGCCGACGACGGCGTAGATGCAGAAGGCCCGCCCGCCCACGGTGCAGAACGTCTGGGCGCCGGCCTGCCCCTTCTGGACCCGCTGCAGTCGGGCGGCGCCGAACTGACCGGGCTTCAGCTGGGGGAGGCGAGGCTGCGGGGCGAACAGGGGGGTGTTGGCGCACTCGGGGCCGTACTCGACCAGGGCCACGAAAACATCGGCCGCCGCCATCAGGTCCACCGCCCCGCTGCCGAAGTCGCCGCGGTCGGCGGGCAACGGGAACGTGGCCAGGTGGGCGACCGGGAGCAGCTGCTCCTCGGGCAGGGCGGGGGCGACGCGGGGCGCCCCGACACCGGCCGCGGCCGTCGTGGCACCAGGGTCAGCCGGTCGGCGGCCGATGGTGCCCTCCCACCCGGGCGGCAGCTCGATGGTGAGACCGTGGCCGGCCAGGCGCATCAGCCGCCCACCTCCTCGTCCACGGGCCGGTAGAGGCTGGGGTCGCCGGGCTGGACGCCGGCCGCCAGCAGCTCGTCGTCGACCGCCGCCTCGCGGGCGGCGTCGGCCGCCGCCTTGTCACCCCGGCGGGCCTCGAGCCCGGCCCGGGCCTCGGCCATCGGGCGGGCGGCCCGGGCGGCGTCGTCGCCGGCCCGGGTGAGCATCGACAGCACCTGGTCGAAGGTGACGGCGGTGCCCTCGCCCCTCAGCCGACCGGCCTCGCCGTCCACCAGGACGACGTAGGGCGAGCCGGGGACCTCGTAGTCGTCCCAGGCGCTGGTGGAGTGCAGCACCTGGACTCCGCTGGGGGCCAGCTCGCCCAGCAGCGACGGGTGCTCCTCCTGCGGGTCGCGCACGATCACCACCATCCGGGTGGCGGGCGGCAGGGTCAGGCCGGGGTCGGCCAGAGCCTCCCAATAGGCCCCGCAGGTCGAGCAGCCGCTCGACAGGAAGACCAGAAGCGTGTCCGTCGGCGCTCCAACGACGCGCACGGCTACGGCCTCGTCGTCCAGGCTGGTCCCGACGACGTCGTGGGCGGGCGCCGAGGCTCGGCGCCCCCCAGGGGAGGGCACCTCCGGGTGCGGCCGGGAGGCTGGCCGCTCGCCCCGGGCTCGGCCGGTGCGGGGCGGCTGGTCGTCAAGCCCGGCACCCAGCTCGTGCAGCTTGCGCAGGATGGTGGCGTGGCTGCGCAGCAGCCCGGCGACGAGCACGCACAGCAGGACCAGGACGAGCGCCTCGACGGCGACCAGGGCGGTCACGACAGCTGGCGCTCGGCGGCGAGGAGGTCGGGCAGGGCGGTGAGCGTGAGCAGCATCGACTCGGCGGCCACCACCACCAGCGCCAGGTAGGGGAGCCCGAAAGCCGGCTGGTGGGCCAGCGTGGCGCGCAGGGAGCCCGGCCCGGCGGCGGCGCCGACGAGAGCCACGGCGGCGGCGGCCAGGTTCACCGCCACGTGGAGGCGGTCGGCGGGGGCCTCGGCCGCACCGAAGCAGCCACAGGGTGCGCCCGACCCGGCCACCGTCCGCAGGCGGGCGATGAATGCGGCGAAGCCGACGTGCAGGCCGGCGAGGGCCAGCGCCGGCAGGACACCGCCGACGATCAGCACGAGGAAGGCCACCGCCCCCTCGGCCCCGGCCAGGAGGCGCACCAACGTGGCCGAGGCCGGCAGTCGGGCCTGGCGCATGGCGTCGACCGCCCTGTCGGGGTTGACGATCTTGGTGGCCGCCGCCGCCAGGAGCAGCAGCGCCAGCGCGTGGAGGGCCCCGCTCGCCATGGGCGCGACGCTACCGCCGCGCCGCAATCGCCCGGCGGAATTTGCCCGGGGGCTACGACGAAGACGACAGCCTGGGCCTCCAGCGCGGTGACAGCCCGAGCTGGATCCGCTCAGGCCTGGCCTTGGGCGGCCACGGCGGAGGCTCTCCGGGCGATCTCGTCGGGGTCTCCCAGCTCACGGGGCGGCCCGACCGGGTGGAGGCCCGGGTCGAGGTCGTACACCCGGGGCACGCCGGTGGCCAGGTTGAGCCCGGCGATGTCCTGATCGGAGATCCCGTCGAGGTGCTTGACCAGCGCCCGCAGGCTGTTGCCGTGGGCGACCACCAGCACCACCCGCCCGGCCCGCAGGTCAGGCACCAGGCCGTCGGCCCAGTAGGGCAGCATCCGGGCCACCACGTCGGCCAGGCACTCGGTGACCGGAACCACCTCGGGTGGCAGGTCGGCGTAGCGGGGGTCGCCGGCCACGTCGTAGCGGCTGCCCGGCTCGATGGGCGGCGGGGGAACGTCGTAGGAGCGCCGCCACTGCTGGAACTGCGCCTCGCCGTGCTGGCGCAGCGTCGCCGCCTTGTCGAGGCCCTGCAGGGCCCCGTAGTGCCGTTCGTTCAGCCGCCAGCTGCGCCGCACGGGTATCCAGTGGCGGTCGCAGGCGTGCAGGGCCAGATCGGCGCTGCGGGTGGCCCGGGTCAGCACGCTGGTGTGCACCACGTCCGGGAGCAGGCCGGCGTCGCCGAGAAGCCGCCCGGCCTCGACGGCCTCGGCCTCGCCGGCCGGCGACAGGTCGACGTCCCACCACCCGGTGAACAGGTTCCGGTCGTTCCAGTCGCTGCGGCCGTGGCGTAGGAGGATCAGGGTCGCCATCGGGCGGAAGGCTACCGACGCCGGGCCTGTCACGGGTCCGTCAAGGCCCTTGTCAGCCCTGATCTCGCCTGACCGGCTGAGGAAACTTGTTAGTCAGGGACTCAATCATGCTATGGTTGCCTGTGTACGAACGAAGCGAACCCTCTGGAGGCTTTCATGGCCAAGGCCGTCGGCATTGACCTCGGCACCACCAACTCCGTCGTAGCCGCCCTTGAGGCCGGCGAGCCGACGGTCATCCCGAACGCCGAGGGCGGGCGCACCACGCCGTCGATCGTCGGGTTCTCGAAGAACGGCGAGGTGCTGGTGGGCGAGGTGGCCAAGCGCCAGGCCATCACCAACCCCGACCGCACCATCCGCTCGGTCAAGCGCCAAATGGGCACGGGCTGGACGATGGAGGTCGACGACAAGAAGTACAACCCCCAGGAGATCTCGGCCCGCATCCTGCAGAAGCTGAAGCGTGACGCCGAGGCCTACCTGGGCGACACGGTGAACCAGGCGGTCATCACCGTGCCGGCCTACTTCAACGACGCCGAGCGCACCGCCACCAAGGAGGCGGGCCAGGTGGCCGGCCTTGAGGTGCTGCGGATCATCAACGAGCCGACGGCGGCCGCCCTGGCCTACGGCCTGGAGAAGGAGGGGGCGGACGAGACCGTCCTGGTCTTCGACCTGGGCGGCGGCACCTTCGACGTGTCCGTGCTGGAGATCGGCGACGGCGTGTTCGAGGTGAAGGCCACCCACGGCGACGTCCACCTGGGCGGCGACGACTGGGACCAGCGGGTCATGGACTGGCTGATCTCCAGCTTCAAGTCCTCCGAGGGCATCGACCTGGCGAACGACAAGATGGCCATGCAGCGCCTGAAGGAGGCGGCCGAGAAGGCCAAGATCGAGCTGTCGACCACCCAGTCGACCCAGATCAACCTGCCGTTCATCACCGCCACCCAGGACGGCCCGAAGCACCTCGACACCCAGCTCACCCGCTCGCGATTCCAGGAGCTGACAGCCGACCTGGTCGAGCGGTGCCGCAGCCCGTTCACCCAGGCCATCGCCGACTCCGGGCTCACCAAGGGCCAGATCGACCACGTCGTGCTGGTCGGCGGCTCCACCCGCATGCCGGCCATCCAGGAGATGGTCCGCGAGCTGAGCGGCAACGAGGCCAACAAGGGCGTGAACCCCGACGAGGTGGTGGCCATCGGCGCCGCCATCCAGGCCGGCGTGCTGAAGGGTGAGGTCACCGACGTCCTGCTCCTCGACGTCACCCCCCTGTCCCTCGGCATCGAGACCAAGGGCGGCGTGATGACCAAGCTGATCGAGCGCAACACCACCATCCCCACCCGCCGCTCCGAGGTGTTCACCACCGCCGAGGACATGCAGCCCTCGGTCGAGATCCACGTGCTGCAGGGCGAGCGCGAGATGGCCAGCTACAACAAGACCCTGGGCAAGTTCCAGCTGGTTGACCTGCCGCCGGCGCCCCGGGGCGTCCCCCAGATCGAGGTCGTCTTCGACATCGACGCCAACGGCATCGTGCACGTGTCCGCCAAGGACCGGGCCACGTCGAAGGAGCAGTCGATGACCATCAGCGGGCAGAGCTCGCTGGCCAAGGACGACATCGAGCGGATGGTGAAGGACGCCGAGGCCCACGCCGAGGAGGACCGCCAGCGCCGCGAGGAGGCCGAGGTCCGCAACACCGCCGATTCGCTCGTGTACCAGACCGAGAAGGTGCTGAAGGACCAGGCCGATTCGTTCTCGGGCACCGAGAAGGAGCAGGTCGAGGCGAACCTCAAGGCCCTGCGGGAGAGCCTGCTCGGCACCGACCTCGAGGCCATCAAGCGGGCCACCGAGGTGCTGGCCAGCTCCAGCCAGGAGCTCGGCAAGCGCCTGTACGAGCAGGCGGCCGGCGCCGCCGAGGCTCCGGGTGGCGCCTCCGGGGGGGCCAGTGACGACGAGGTCGTAGATGCCGAGATCATCGACGACGACCCAAAGGCGTAGGCCGATGGCCGACAAGACGCGGGCCGACAAGGCCAGGGCTGACGAGACGACGTCCGGGGAGACGACGTCCGAGGAGAAGGGCGAGGACGTGGAGGCGGCCCGCGGCGGAGACGATCGTGACGACGAGACCTCCGAGTCCGAGGGCGAGGTCGTCGCCTCGGACGGGCCGGTGTCCGGCGGGGCGGCGGCGGCTGACGCCGCCGTCGAGGAGGTGGCCGACCAGGTCGAGGTCGACCTCGACGACGTGCTGGCCACCGCCACGAGCGAGCGTGACGAGTTCCGCGACCATCTGCTGCGGCTGCAGGCCGACTTCGACAACTACCGCAAGCGGGTGCACAAGGAGCTGGGAGAGGCGGGCGACCGGGCGCTCGGAGACTTCGTCGACTCCCTGCTGCCCGTTCTCGACGCCGTCGATGCCGCCCGGGCCCACGGGGTCGCCGAGGTCGAGCAGGTGGCCGGCCTGCTGGTCGACCTGCTGGCCAAGCGGGGCCTGGAGCGGGTGGGCGCCGACGGCGACGTGTTCGACCCGACCCTGCACGACGCCGTCCTGCACGAGGCCGGCGACGACGATGTCCAGAGCGTCGGCCAGGTGCTGCGGGCCGGCTGGCGCTGGCGGGGCAAGGTGCTGCGCCCGGCCATGGTCAAGGTCGTCGGGGGCTAGGCGCGACGCCATGGCCGTGCAGCGCGAGTGGCTCGAGAAGGACTACTACAAGGTCCTCGGCGTCTCGTCCACGGCGTCTGAGAAGGACATCACCAGCGCCTACCGCAAGCTGGCCAAGAAGCTGCACCCCGACGCCAACCCGAACGATCCCACGGCCGAGGAGCGGTTCAAGGACGTGTCGGCCGCCTACGACGTGCTGGGCGACCCGCCCAAGCGCAAGGAGTATGACGAGGCCCGACGCCTGGGTGCCGGTGTGGGCGGCTTCGGCCGTGGCGCCGCCGGCGGCTCCGCCGGCCCCGGCGGCCCCGGCGGCGTCCGATTCGACTACAACGACCTGTCCGACCTGCTGGGCGGGGCCTTTGGCCGCCGCAAGCCCACCGGGGGGCCGAAGAAGGGAAATGACCTCGAAACCGAGCTGCACCTGTCCTTCGCCGACGCCGTGGGCGGGCTCGAGACCTCGGTCAACCTCACCTCCGACGTGGCCTGCGACATGTGCAGCGGGTCGGGCGCCGCCCCCGGCACCAGCCCGGTCATCTGCGGCAAGTGCGGCAGCCGGGGGGTCATCGACGACAACCAGGGCCTGTTCGGCTTCAGCCGGCCCTGCCCGGCGTGCCGGGGCACCGGGATGCGGGTCGAGACGCCGTGCCCCAAGTGCTCCGGCACCGGCGTGGCCCGCAAGTCCCGCCGCATCAAGGTACGGATCCCGGCCGGCGTGCAGGACGGCCAGCGGGTCATGTTCAAGCAGCGGGGCGACGCCGGCCGTGACGGCGGGCCTCCAGGCGACCTCTACGTCAGGGTCCAGGTGGCGCCCGACAGCCGCTTCGGGCGCAAGGGTGACGATCTCACCGTCGCCGTCGACGTGTCGTTCCCCGACGCCGCCCTCGGCACCCTGTTGCCGGTGCCGACCATGGACGGCCAGGTTACCCTGCGCATCCCGCCGGGCACCCGCAGCGGCCGCACGTTCCGAGTGAGGGGCAAGGGCGTGAAGGGCGGCGACCTGCTGGTCACCGTCCGGATCACCGTGCCAAAGGCGCTGACCGACGAGCAGCGCCACCTGGTCGAGCAGCTGCGTGACGCGTTGGAGGTGTGAGGTGGATCGGCGGACCCGGGCCCTGTACGTCATCTCCGTGGCCGCCGAGCTGGCCGGCGTCCACCCCCAGACGCTGCGCATCTACGAGCGCAAGGGCCTGGTCTATCCCGCCCGCACCCAGGGCGGCAGCCGCCGCTACTCCGACGTGGACATCGACCGCCTGCGGCGCATCCAGGAACTGACCGCCGCCGGCCTCAACCTCGAAGGTGTCCGACGGGTCATCGCCCTCCAGGACGAGGTGCGGGGCCTGCAGTCTGAGGTCGTCCGGCTCCAGCGCGACCTTGCCGACGCCGTCGAGCGCACCCACCGCCAGTACCGCCGCGACCTGGTCCCCTTGCGTCAGAGCCCGGAGGTGTGGCGCTAGGAAGGTCCCCCCTCACCACCAGCCAACTTCTGCCGACGCTCAGGGGCCGCGGTACTCCTGGACCTCGATCTCCCAGGGGGCGGCGCCGGCCTGGACCTTGAGGGAGTAGGTGCCGGCCTGGGGGACGATGGCCTGGACCTCGGAGCACGTGCCGGTGCACTGGGCGTCGGCGAAGCCGGCCGATGCGTCGGTGCCCCGGACGGCGTCTACAAGCAGGGCCACGAACGAGTCGGCGTCGCTACGCCAGACCAGGCGGGTGTCGATGCCCCGGAGGGCGAAGGTGGGCGAGGAGGCGTCGCAGCTGCCGGCCAACCGGCCGGCGGTGACCCACCGCTTGCCGTTCTGCTCGTCAGCGGACGGCAGCGGTGGGGCGGAGGGTTGACCGGTCGAGGTGCATCTGACGGGCGGCCGCAGGGACACTGGCGT
>JBBSHM010000071.1:0-13653 GCA_038253125.1 Acidimicrobiales bacterium | reverse complement strand
GCCCACATGCCCTCCCAACGGCGTACCAGGAAGGCGACGCCCCCCGGGCTGGCAGCCGCGGTGGCCTGCCACACGCCGCCAGCCCGGTCGGCTGCCAGGGTGGGAAGCAGCTCGGTGGCGGCGGCGTCCTCGGGCGCCTCCAAGGCCCTGAAGCCCATCGTCGGTGTGACGCCGGACCGGCGGAGGAGCCGGGTGCCGACGCCACGGCTCGTGGCCACCGACCATGCCGCGGTGACCGACCCGTCGGGGCCGAGAGCGACGGAGGGAACCCCGACAGCAAAACCCCCGGTGACCGCCGGGTCGGACGGAGGCTGGGGGCCTTCGTCGATCACCTGAGGGTCGCCGAAGGTGCAGCCCCCGTCCATGGAGGACGACACGGTCAGGCGGGAGCGGGGGCCAGGCCCGAGCTCCCGAGCAGCAGCGACCACCGTCTGGCCGGCCCGGGCCAATCCGGCGCCGAACGCGCTCGGCGAGCCACTGGAGACCAGCGGGCGAGCGGCGCGGCAGGTTGCCTCCTCGCCCCACTGGCGAACGACGATCTTGGCCGAGGATGGAACGCCGCGACACTCGGCTCCGGCTCCGACCGACTCCGTCCACGAGAGGACGACGGTGTCCGAGGTGGCGTCGGCGGTGGCTGTCGGACGGTCGACGTAGACCCCACCCCGGGCGGGCTGCACCACCTCGATGCTCAGATCCCGCTCGTCCAAAGTAGCGACGAAGACGCTGCTCCCGGGCTGGCAGTTGGGCCGACCCGCGCTCGATGCGCCGCCGACCACCACGAGTCTGCCGTCTGAGAGGAACAGCGGCGTCGGGTCGTAGCTCTTCGCCGCACCCGGAGGCAGCACGCTCACCGGCGTGGACCACGTGTGACCGCCGTCGTGGCTCTCGGCTACCTCGATGTGGATGATGCCCCTGTAGGGGTCAGCGGCGACGGCCAGATGGTCGGGGTCACCCGGGTCGACGGCCAGCGCCGCCTCGGCCATCTGGCCCGGACCGGCGGTGAGCGCCGGGGCGAGACCTGAAGCTGTCGGCTTGGCTGCCGCTGCGAGGGGCGCCGATGCCGCCGCCAGGGCCAGGATGGCGATCAGCGGGCCCGCCAGGAAGCGCTTCAACGCCCATCGGAGCCGGCCGGCCACCTCACCATCACTCCCAGGTTCCACTGGCGCGTCATGATCCCAGGCCCGGATCCTCTCAAGGGGCGATGGGCGGGCGGACCGACGCCGTCACAAGGCCGGCCTCGGCCACGATTGCCTCGAAGCGGACGTCCGCAAAGCCGGCATCTTCGAAGGCTCGGACCCAGAACTCGGGAGCGGCAGGCAGCTCGCTGCCCCGGGCCAGGCCGAAGCGCACCAGGTTCTTGGCCACGCGCCAGACCCCACCGGGCCCCTTCCCGAGCAATGCCTTGATCTTGGCCCCGATCACCTGGCGGTCCCGGGCGGTCCGGCCCCGACCGAACATCATGTCCGCCAGCACAACCCGGCCGCCCGGAGCCAGCCAGGTGTGCATGCGGGCGACCAGACGGCGCTTGTCCTCGTCGACGAGGTGGTGCAGGGCGTAGCTGGACACCACAAGGTCGACGCTGCCAGCCGGGAGGTCGAACGTGGCGAGGTCAGCGAGCCGGGTCTGGACGTTGGTCTGGTCCTTAGCCATGGCATCAGCCCGGAGCACCGCCAGCATCTCATCGGACAGATCGACCGCCAGCACGGTCGAGGCCGCCGACGCCAAGGCCAGACTGATGAACCCGGTACCGGCGCCCAGATCCACAACGCTGTCGGTACCCCGAAGATTGGCCGCCTGCACGACCCGCTCGCGTACGGTGTCAAAGGCTGGCGAGTTGACCACGTGATCGTGCCAGGTGGTCGTGCGGCGGTTCCAGGTGGTCCGGAGGTTCAGGGCTCTCGACATGTCTCTTCCATCCGGGTAGCGGGTGCCGGCGCACGACAGGTGTCAGCCTTGTCCGCTCGGCGACCCAGCGCCTCGGCGAAGCACCGGGGAGGGAGGCTATCGATCGCCGCTACCACAGGCACGTCACCCTCGGCCTCCCCAGCGGGTCCGTTTCGCAAGCGTGTGGCCCGCCCTTCATGGCAACGCCATCACCGTGGGCCGCTCCCGACAGCGACATCTTCCTCGACGACGTCACAGTGTCCCGTCGCCACGTCAGCGTCGTTCCCTCTGGAGCGACGGCTCGCATTCCTGCCGGCGCATCGTGCCCCGGGCCGGCAGGATCTCATCCAGCCCTTCAGGCCGCGGGGTCGACGGGGCCGACGCCAGCGCCGAGCCCCACCCCGTGCTCGATGGCCCGGGTGACGAAGGTCTTGGCTTCCCGAACCGCTCCGGTGAGGGCCTCGCCTCGGGCCAGGCGGGCGACGCAGGCGGCGGACAGCACGCAGCCGGTTCCGTGGGTGTGGCGGCCGGACAGTCGCGCGCCGTCGAGCCAGCTCACCTCGCCCCCGGCCGCCAGGAAACAGTCGGGCGAGCGGTTGCCGCCGAGGTGGCCGCCCTTCACGAGCGCGGCGCCAGCGCCGGCGGCGACCAGCAGCCGGGCGGCTTCCTCCATGGCTGCGGTGGTGTCGACTACGAAGCCAACCAGGGCCGCCGCCTCCGGCAGGTTCGGGGTGACGAGTGCGGCCATGGGGATCAGTTCGTGACACAAAGCGCCGACCGCGTCGTCGGAAAGCAGCGTGTCGCCGTGCTTGGAGATGAAGACGGTGTCGACCACCAGCGGCACGCCGGCCAGGTGGTCGGACACCGCGGCCGCCACCGCCGCCACCATCTCGGCCGTGGCCAGCATCCCCGTCTTGGCCGCCTGCACGCCGATGTCTCCGGCCACGCTGGCCACCTGGGCCCGCACCAGCGCCGCCGGCAGCACCTCAAAGGCCTGCACGCCGAGGGTGTTCTGGGCGGTGACCGCCACCACGGCGGCGGTCCCCCACACGCCGTGGGCCGCGAAGGTCTTGAGGTCGGCGAAGACGCCGGCGCCGCCACCTGAGTCGGTGCCGGCGATGGTCAGGGCCACGGGGCGGGCGTCAGGCACGACCCGAGTCTCCTCCACCGGCGCCGGTCAGATGACGTGCTCCCAGCCACCGATCACGTCGAGGGGCTCGCCGGCCAGGGTGCGCTCGCCGGGGTCCGCGGTGCAGGTGCCGATCCGGATGCCGGGCACCTCGCCGCCGGGGCAGGTGTAGGCGAGGCGGTACTCGTCGCCGCCGTGCAGCGCCTCCTCCAGCGAGGCGCCCTCGGCCACCGGGACACGGTCGAGGCGCAGGCCCACACCCGAGGCGACGGCCAGGTGATCGAGGTCCTGGACCAGGCCGTCGCTGATGTCGATGGCGGCGGTGGCCCCGGCGGCCCGGGCGTCACGGGCGGCGTCAACCGACGGCTCGGGCCGGGCGTACCAGCGGACGGCAGGTTCGACGGTCGGCGGGGACGACGAAGCGTCCCGAGCATCCAAGTCGGCCGTCAGCGAGGCTTCGGCCTGGCGTGACCGCAGCAGGCGCAGGCCGGCCGCCCCCCAGCCCAGCGGCCGGCTCACGTACACGCCGTCGCCGGGCCGGGCGCCCGAGCGCAGCAGCGGCAACGCTCCCACCGGCAGGCGGCCGAGCGCCGTCACCGTCACGACCAGCCCGGGCCCCGATGCCAGGTCGCCCCCCACCACCGGGCAGCGCCAGTGGCGGGCGGCGGCCAGCAGGCCGTCGTACACCTGGCCCAGCTCGTCCTCATTCGCACCCACCACCGACGCCACGCAGCACCACGGAACGGCGCCCATGGCGGCCACGTCGCTGACGTTGCGGGCTAGAGCCTTCCAGCCCGCGTCGGCCAGGGTCGTCAGCGACCGCAGGAAGTGGACGTCTTCGACCACCGGGTCTACCGCCACCACCACACCGCCCTCCAGGACAGCGGCGTCGTCGCCGGCTCCGACCCGGCCCGGATCGGGAGGGTCGAGGCGCTTGAGGAGGCGGCCGAGCGCTGCGAACTCGCCGGTCACAGCGGAGCAACGCTACCGTCCGGCTGGTGCAGGGCGTGGTGAAGGCGTACGACCCCGGGACCGGCATCGGGTCTGTGGTCAGTGACACCGACCGCCGCGAGGTGCCGCTCGCCCCGGGCGCGCTGAACGGGTCGATCTTCCGGATGCTGCGCCAGGGCCAGCGGGTGGTCTTCGACCTCGATGAGAAGGGGCAGGCGGCGCGCATCCGCATCGGGGCCGAGGTCGACATGGGCAGCCCGACTCCCCCACCCGGAGCGTTCGAAGGCCCCTGAGGCGCCTCTCGGCCGGGTCGGGTCAGCGGCCCACGGTCTCGCGGATCACGTCGATGAGCGGGGCCGAGTCGCCCTGCTTCAGCACCAGCGGCACGTGGTGGCGGCCCACCTGCTTCACAGACAGCTCCGAGACCACCGCCGAATAGGCGACGATGGGCAGGCCCGGCAGCTCCTCGCGCAGCCGGGCGATGGCCTCGAACCCGTCGGTACCGGGCATCAGGAGGTCCATGACGACGAGGTCGGGGCCCAGCCGGTGGGCCACCTCGAGCGCCTCGGCCCCGTTGCGGGCGGTTCCGACGACCTCGAGGTCGGGCTCCAGGTCGAAGCGGATGCCGAGCAGGAGCAGCAGGTCCGGCTCGTCGTCCACGAGCAGGACCTTGATCGGCGCCTTCCTCACAGCCGCCCCTAGCACGTGGTCTCCACAACCGGAACGGTAACGCTCCGCACCTCCGGTGACGCACCCGGGGTGAAGGGGCGGCCGTGGGAGCGGCCGCGGGGCGCCGTTGCCCTGCGCGGTGAACGGGCGCCGACTGCGCGATCCTGTGACCCTCATGCTGGAAGTGGGCGGGCGTCCGCGCCTCGCCAAGAGTTTGCGCGACCCCAGGGTGGCGGCGTTCGTGCTGACTGGCGCGCTCGCCCTGGTCCTCCTCGGTTCGGTCATGGCCTACCTCGCCGACCAGCAGCTCCACTCCGGGCGGGTGTCCCGCAACGTGGAGGTGGGCGGCCGTGAGGTGTCGTCGAGGTCCAAGGGCCAGCTGGCCGAGGTCCTGAAGGAGGTCGACCAGCGCTACGCCACCACCGAGGTGATGGTGTCCGACGACAAGGGCGAGGGCTTCACCACCGACGCCGGCTCGATCGGGCTGCGGGTCGACCCGACCGCCACGGCCACCAAGGTCCTGGCTGTGGGCCGCAGTGGCACGCTGCCGTCCCGCTGGTGGTCATGGCTCGGCTCCTTCCGCTCGGCCCGGCTCAGCGACCTGGCCCTGTCGGTGGACCGGCCGGCAGTCGACCGGCTGGTGGCCGACAAGGGCAGGCTGGACGAGGAGCCGCCGACCGAGGCGTCGATCCAGCTCGACAAGCAGGGCAGGCTAGCGGGGGTGGCCGGCAAGGCCGGTAAGGGCATCGACGCTGGCGAGCTGGCCAAGGACCTGGTCAAGGCGGCCGCGGAGGGCACGCCGATCAAGGTGAAGGTCAAGCGCGGCGGCCTCGGGCCCCGCTTCACCAAGGCTGACGCCGACGCGCTGGCCAAGCGGGCCGAGACGCTGGTGGCCGACCCCCTCCCGCTGGTCGTCGAGACCACGACCGCCTCGCTGTCGGTCGGCACCCTCCGCAGCCTGCTGTCCGCCGAGCCCGGTCCCA
The DNA here is from genome assembly GCA_038253125.1 of Acidimicrobiales bacterium. GTDB lineage: Bacteria > Actinomycetota > Acidimicrobiia > Acidimicrobiales > JAUJNH01 > JAUJNH01. The sequence continues at coordinate 8,037 of JBBSHM010000071.1, read as the reverse complement.
CCGCCCTCGAGCTTCGGGTCGACGAGGCGGCGGCGGCCGCCGCCGCCGAGAAGGCGCTGCCCAAGGCCGGTTCGGAGCCAGTCGAGCCCACCTTCAAGATCGAGGCGAACGACAAGGTCACGTTGGTGCCCGGGTCACCCGGCCGGGGCTGCTGCGGCCCCGAGGCCGGCAAGGCCATCGCCGCCGCCATCCTTGAGCGCCCAGCCGGCCCGGTGCCCCTCGCCGTGGTCGACAAGCAACCGAAGCTCACGAACGAGCAGGCCGCCGGCCTGGAGGTGAAGGAGCAGGTGTCCTCCTTCGCCACCAAGCACGTGTGCTGCCAGCCGAGGGTCACGAACATCCACCGGATGGCCGAGATCGTGCGAGGCCAGGTGATCCCCCCCGGCGGGTCGTTCTCGATCAACGAGTTCGTCGGCGAACGCACGCCCGAGAAGGGCTTCGTCGTCGACAAGGTGATCGAGGACGGGCGGTTCGCCGAGGACGTGGGCGGCGGCGTCAGCCAGTTCTCAACCACGCTGTTCAACGCGGCCTGGTTCGGCGGCATGGGCTTCGGCGAGTACCAGAGCCACAGCCTGTACATCAGCCGCTACCCGAAGGGCCGTGACGCCACGCTCGGGTTCCCCCACCCCGACCTCGTCATCAAGAACCCTTCGCCCTACGGGGTCATGATCTGGCCGACCTACACCGACACCGAGCTGCGCGTCTCGCTCTACTCAACCAAGTGGGTGGACGTGCAGGCCACCGGGCAGGACACCCAGCCCAACGGCTCGTGCACGGTCTACATCGCCAAGCGCCAGCTCACCTTCCTCGACGGCAAGGTGGTCAACGACTACACCAAGGCCCAGTACCGGGCGGCTGAAGGCCAGAACTGCGGCGACGAGCAGCCGCAGCCCGATACGACGACCACCAAGGCGGGCACGCCCACGAGCCCGGCCACCACCAAGCCGCTACCGACCACCACGATCAAGAAGCCGGCGCCCCCGGCACCGCCCCCGACGCGTTAGCACCGGCATCGGCGCCCGCCACGCGCGAGCCTCTGGGCATGAAGGTTGCAATCGCAGGTAGCAGTGGGCTGATCGGGACGGGACTGGTCCCCGCCCTTCAGTCCGACGGCCATGAGGTGGTGCGCCTGGTGCGGCGGCCGACGTCGGCCCGAGACGAGGTCCGCTGGGACCCCGTGGGGGGCGAGCTCGACCCAGCCGACCTGAAAGGCGTCGAAGCGTTCGTCAACCTGGCCGGCGCCGGCATCGGCGACAAGCGGTGGACGGCCGAGCGCCGCAAGGTGCTGCTCGACAGCCGTGTCGTCTCGACCCGGCTGCTGGCCGAGACCGCAGCGACACTCGACCCGCGGCCCCGGGCCTTCCTCGGCGGCTCGGCCGTGGGCTGGTACGGCTACGACGGCGGGGAGGCGACCAGGACCGAGGCCGACCCGAGCGGCCACGGCTTCCTCAGCGACCTGGTGGTGGCGTGGGAGGGGGCGGCCAGACCGGCCGATGACGCCGGGATCCGCACGGTGGCGCTGCGCACGGGCATCGTGCAGAGCACGGCCGGCGGGGCGCTGGCCAAGCAGCTGCCGGCGTTCAAGCTCGGCCTCGGAGGCCGGCTGGGCGACGGAAGGCAGTACGTGCCCTGGATCAGCCTGGCCGACGAGGTCCAAGCGATCCTGTTCTGCCTCATCGAAGAGCAGATGTCGGGGCCGGTCAACCTCACCGCCCCCGAGCCGGTCACCAACGCCGAGCTCACCAGGACCCTCGGACGGGTTGTGCACCGGCCCACGCTCGTGCCGACCCCAACAGCGGCCCTGAAGGTGCTGTTCGGCGACGACATGGTGCGCGAGGCGCTGCTCGGCGGCACCCGGGCCGTCCCGGCCAAGCTGCAGGCGGCCGGCTTCCAGTGGCTGCACCCCACGCTCGACGTGGCCCTGCGTGACATCCTCGGGCGATGATCACGCTCGACTGCGACGTGGCCGTGGTGGGCGGCGGCCCGGCCGGCTGCGCCGCCGCCATCACCCTGGCCCGGGCCGGCCGTGACGTGGTGCTGGTCGACAAGGCCACGTTCCCCCGTGACAAGTGCTGCGGCGACGGGCTGACCGCCGGAGCGCTGCGCCACCTCGAGGCCCTCGGCCTGCGGCCCGACGCCGTCGCCTCCTGGCAGCCTGTCACCCTCAGCATCGTCCGCTCGACCAGCGGCCGCACCATCGAGCTGCCCCTGCCCTGCGGTCCCGGAGCCGGGACGTACGCGGCGGTGGCCCGGCGCGCCGACCTCGACGCCGCCCTGCTCGACTTGGCCCGGGCGGCGGGGGTGAAGGTTCACGACGGGCACGCCTTGACCGGCGCCACCATCCCGGCCGGCGGCAGCTGCGTGCACCTGGCCGTCGCCGGCCTGGGGACGGTCAGGGCCCGCTACGCCCTCGGCGCCGACGGGGTGTGGTCACCGCTGCGCAAGGCGCTGCTGGGCGGGGTCGGCGAGCCGGAGGGCTACCTGGGCGACTGGCACGCCTTCCGGCAGTACTTCCGCAACGGCGGCACCGAGGCGCGCCGGGGCCTGTGGGTGTGGTTCGAGGATGACCTGCTGCCCGGCTACGTCTGGTCCTTCCCGCTGCCCGACGGCCGGCTGAACGTGGGCTACGGAGTGCAGCGGGGCTCGTCCCGGTTCCCCGAGCCGCTGGGCAAGCGGATGAGCCAGCTGTGGCCCGAGATCCTGGCCCGCCCCCACATCCGGGCTGTGCTCGGCGACGCCGAGCCCGAGGCGCCCCACAAGGCCTGGCCCATCCCGGCCCGGGCCGGGTCGCCGCTGGCCGGTGCCGGGGGCCGGGCCCTGTTCGTCGGCGACGCCGCCCGGGTCACCGACCCCATGACCGGTGAAGGCATCGGCCAGGCCCTCGAGTCGGGCATGCTGGCGGCCGAGGCCATCATCGGCGCCGGGGCCCTGCAGCCGTGGGCGGCCGAGCGGCGCTACGAGGCGGCGCTGCACCGGGGCCTGGCCCTCGACAACCAAGTGGCAGCGTTCCTGTCAACCCACGGCGTGGCCCACCGTCGGGGCATCCGCACGGCCGTCCGACTGGCCGGGGCGACGGGGTGGACCCGGCGGGCCTTCGGTCGCTGGCTGTTCGAGGACGAGCCGCGGGCGGCGGTGCTCACCCCCGCCCGCTGGCACCGACGATTCCTGAGCCGCCCCGGAGCCTTCTCATCCACATCGCGCTGAACGGAACGTCCGGGGTTTAGGTTCGCCGTCATGGCAGACCTCGGTTACGACGGCCGTGTGGCGATCATCACCGGCGCCGGCGGCGGGCTGGGCTTCGAGCACGCCAAGCTGCTGGCCGGCCGGGGAGCTCTGGTGGTCCTCAACGACCTCGGCGGCGGCGTCGACGGCAGCGGGGCGTCGTCGCTGGCCGATCAGCGGGCCGAGGAGATCCGAGGTCTGGGCGGCGAGGCGGTCGGCAACACCGACTCGGTCGCCACCGTCGAGGGTGGCAGGGCCATCGTCCAGACGGCCCTCGACGCCTACGGCAGGGTCGACATCATCGTCAACAACGCCGGCATCCTGCGCGACAAGAGCTTCCAGAACATGGAGCCGGCCATGGTCGACTCCGTGATCGACGTCCACCTGCGAGGTGCGTTCCACGTGACCCAGCCGGCGTGGGTGCACATGCGCGAGCAGTCCTACGGGCGGATCGTCAACACCACGTCGAACTCCGGCATCCTCGGCAGCTTCGGCCAGGCCAACTACGGGGCGGCCAAAATGGGGCTCGTCGGCCTGACCCGGGTCCTGGCCGCCGAGGGGGCCAAGCGCAACATCAAGGTCAACGCCCTGGCCCCGCTGGCCGGCACCCGCATGACCGAGGACATCCTCGGCCCGTTCGCCGAGAAGCTCCAACCGGCCCAGGTGTCGCCCGTGGTGGCCTGGCTGGTGCACGAGGACTGCCCCGTGAGCGGCGAGATCTACTCGGCCGCCGGCGGCCGGGTCGCCCGGTTCTTCATCGGGATGACCCAAGGCTGGACCCACCCCGGCCAGCTCACCCCCGAGGAGGTACGCGACCACCTCGAGGAGATCCGCGACCCCGAAGGAGCCACCATCCCCGCCGGCCCCGCCGACGAGCTGAACGCCCTGCTGGCGGCTCTGAGCTAAGGATGAACATTTGCTAGCCCGAGCCGGAGGGTGAGCCTCATCGAAGAGCTGGGAGCACCTGGTTGGAGCGGGCGGCGCCAGGCCACAGAGCGAACAGAGCAGGCCGCTGCGGCCACCGGCTAGGCCCGGAGCGGGCGGCCGCGGGCGTGGCGGAGAGCCCACAGGACCAGGGGGACCTGAAGGGGGAGTCGGATCCAGGCGGCGGCGGCCGAGTCGAGGGGTGAGGGGACGCTGGGCATGCCGCCGTCAAGCGCCGCCTTCACGTTGCCGGGGAAGACGGCGACGAAGAGCACGGCGATCCACCAGCCGCCGATGCGCCGCGTGCCGGGGTTGGCGAGCAGGGCGGCGCCGGCGATCTCGGCCACCCCTGAGGCGTAGATCCAGGCCCGGGGATCGCCGAGGGGCCGGGGGATCATCGCCTCGAAAGGCTGGGGGTGGACCAGGTGAAGCGTGCCGATGCCGGCGAGTATCCCGCACAGGAGAAGCCGGCTCGGGCGCTCGGGCAGGACGACCATCGGTCGACGCTATGGCGGCGCCGGGATCGCACGTCGCTCAAGGCCAGCGCGGTTCCTCCGCTAGAACGGTGGGCATGGGCGACCTCCTCCCCCTTTCGCCGGACGAGCTTCTGACCACCACCCGGGCGGTGCGGCGGCGGCTCGACCTGACCCGGCCAGTGCCGCGGGAGGTGGTCGAGGAGTGCCTGCGCATCGCCCTCCAGGCGCCTACAGGGTCCAACCTCCAGGGCTGGCAGTGGGTGGTGGTCGACGACCCCGACAAGAAGCGGGCGCTGGCCGACCTGTACGGCCCGTCGTTCGACGCCTACGCCCGGGCCGGGGGCGGGACGGCCTACGAGGCTGACGACCCGCGTGCGAAACGGGGGGGCAGGGTGGCCAAGTCGGCGGTCTACCTGCGCCAGCACCTCCACGAGGTTCCCGTGCTGCTGGTGCCGTGCATAGAGGGTCGCCCGCCGACCGACGGCGGGGCCATGGCCCAGGCCGGCCTGTGGGGCTCTGTCCTGCCTGCGGTGTGGTCGTTCATGCTCGCCGCCCGGGCCCGCGGCCTCGGCACGGCCTGGACCACGCTGCACCTGCGGTCCGAGCACGAGGCGGCCCAGCTGCTGGGCATCGACGACACCCGCTACACCCAGACCGGCCTCATCCCTGTGGCCTACACGGTCGGCTCGGACTTCAAGCCGGCGGCCCGGCTCGACTGGCAGGACCTGGTGCACTGGAACACCTGGTGATCGCCTGGCGCCAGCCGGATCGGTGGGGCCGAGGCGGGCCCGGGTCGCACGGCGTGAAGCGGCTGACGGGAACCGGCCTGGTCGTCGGCGGGGCGGCCCTGGGCCTTGCGCTGATCGGTCGACGGCTCGGTGTCGGCCGGCTCCTGCGGCGATTCGGCCGTGGCGCGTCGTGTCCTGATGCGTCGACTCAGCCCCGTCCGGCCTCGCTTCCCGTGGTGGCGTCTCGCCGGGCCCGCAACGTTGAGGCGGCCCGGCTGGCGTCGAGCATCGGCGCCGACGTCGCCCTGACTCGGGCCCGCAAGGTCTTCGCCCGCGCCCAGCGACGCGGCGAGCTGGACGACGCCCTGTCCCTGCGCACGGCCGAGCAGGTGGTCGAGAGCCTGGGCGGCATGAAGGGCGCTCTCATGAAGATCGGGCAGATGGCCAGCTACCTGGACGAGGGGCTGCCCGAGCCGATCCGCGACGCCCTGGCCTCACTTCAGTCCGGGGCGCCGCCGATGAGCGGCGAGCTGGCGGCCGGCTGCGTGGAGCGTGAGCTGGGGCGTCCCCCCGAGGACCTGTTCATCGAGTGGGATCCGGTCCCGCTCGCCGCCGCCTCGATAGGACAGGTGCACCGGGCCCTGTGCCTCGACCCGGCCGACGGCCTGGAGAAGGCGGTGGCGGTGAAGGTGCAGTACCCGGGTGTTGACCAGGCGATCACGGCTGATCTGGCGAACGCGGACCTGCTCGGCAACGTACTGCGCATGCTGTTCCGGGGACTCGATCCCGAACCCCTGGTGGAGGAGATCAGGGAGCGGGTGGTGGAGGAGCTCGACTACCTGCGGGAGGCCGACAACCAGCGGCTCTTCGCTGACTTCTACCGCGATCATCCGTTCATCATCGTCCCCCGGGTGGTCGACGCATTCTCCAGTCGGCGGGTGCTCACCACCGAGCTGGCCACCGGCGCCCGGTTCGACGAGCTGCTGACGTGGCCCCAGGAGGAGAAGGACCTGGCCGCCGAAGCCATCTACCGCTTTGTGTTCCGCAGCCTCTACCGCTTCCAGGCCTTCAACGGCGACCCCCACCCGGGCAACTACCTCTTCGAGAAGGGGGGCCGGGTCACCTTCCTCGACTTCGGGCTTGTGAAACGTTTCACCAACTCTGAGCTGGCGGTGTTCGAGCAGCTGATCGAAGCCGCCGTGCTGCACCCGGACCCGGCCCGCTTCCGCAGGATCGTCGAAGACGTCGGCCTGCTGCGACGGAACGCTCCGGTCTCAACCGAGGAGACGAACCGCTACTTCGAGGCGTTCTACGCCATGGTGCGCGACCCCCGGCCGAGCACCATCACCTCGGCCTACGCGAGCGAGATGGTGCGCCGGGTGTTCGACACCGATTCGCCCATCGCCCAGCACGCCACCCTCCCCCGCTCGTTCGTGGTCATCCAGCGCATCAACCTGGGCCTGTACTCGATCCTGGCCCGCCTCCACGCCACCGGCGCCTGGCGCTCCATCGCCGAGGAGCTGTGGCCCATGACCTCGGGGCCCCCTTCCACCCCCCTGGGCGAGGCCGAGGCCGCCTGGCTCGCCGCCCCCTGAGGTTCGGGCACGCTCAGCGGCCGGCGGCGAAGACCTGCTTCAGCTCTTCGGGGACGATCGTCTCCAGCTGGTCGTAGGTGCACGAGCGGGCGTCACGGTCAGGGCGCCAGCGGTTGAACTGGCCGGCGTGGCGGAGCCGGTCGCCCTGCAGCTGGTCGTAGCGGATCTCCACCACCCGTTCGGGGCGCAGCAGCTCGAAGGAGTGGTCCTTCTTGGCGTTCCACCGGCTCTGGTGACCTGGCAGGCGCTTGCCGTCTGCCCGGGCGTCCTCCACCATCGAGGCCCACCCCTTCCACGGGTGGTCCTCGACGCCACGGCGCCACGGCTCGAGCTCTTCGACCAGCGCCTGGCGGGTCGCCATCGGGAAGGCGCCAATGACGCCGATGTGCTGAAGATCGTCGCCGCGCCACAGGCCAAGGAGGAGCGATCCGACCACCGGGCCGCTCTTGTGCCAACGGAACCCGGCCACCACGCAGTCGGCGGTGCGGGCGTGCTTCACCTTCACCATCACCCGCTTGTCCGGCTGGTAGGTGAGGCTGACGCCCTTGGCCACCACGCCGTCGAGACCGGCGCCCTCGAACCGGGAGAACCAGTCCTCGGCCGCCTGGCGCGAGGCGGTGGCCGGTGTGAGGTGCACCGGCGGGGCCACGCCCGACAGCTCGGCCTCGAGCAGGGCTCGGCGCTCTGAGAAGGGGCGGGCCTGCAGGTCATCGTCGCCGAGAGCCAGCAGGTCGAAGGCCACGAACGAGGCGGGCATCGACCCGGCCAGCATCCGCACCCGCGAGTCGGCGGGGTGGATGCGCATCTGCAGGGCGTCGAAGTCGAGACCGCCGTCCCGTACGACGACGATCTCGCCATCCACCACGCAGCGCTCGGGGAGACCGACCCGCACGGCGTCGACCACGTCCGGGAAGTAGCGGGTGAGCGGCTTGGTGTTCCGGCTGCCCAGGACCACGTCGTCGCCGTCCCGAAAGGCGATGCAGCGGAAGCCATCCCACTTCGGCTCGTACAGCACCGAACCCTCGGGCGGCAGGGCTGCAGCCGGCTTGCACAGCATCGGCGCCACGGGCGGCAGCACGGGCAGGTCCACCG
>JBBSHM010000070.1:0-13658 GCA_038253125.1 Acidimicrobiales bacterium | reverse complement strand
GGCAGGCTCGGAGCGGGTCATGGTGCTTGGACGCACCAGCCCGCCCGGCGGTTCCCACTGAAGTCAGCGCGGGCGCTGGTCCGGGGCGGCGTCGCGCCCGCTGCCGCTGGGGCCGGGGCCGGGGCGGACGTTGACGGATCGAGGGAGAAGCGCACGGAAGGACACCAGGCTGATCACGGGCCGGATCGGCCTCGGCCCCCGACAGCACGGTACCGGTCACCAGGCCCCGGCGCTTCCCGCCGCCGGGCCGCCCCGCCCACCTGCTCATCGCTGCCCGCATCCGGGAGCATCGGGCCGTGCCCGGGGCCTCCCCAATGCGCGTTGGGGGTGGGCCAGAGGGGGAGCGACCGACCACATGGCGTCCTTCATCTTCTCCAGCCCGAGGAGGTCGCCCGTCCCGAAGACGAGGAAGCGGCCATTGCCGCCCTCGTCGAGGATCTCGAAGATGAGCCTGAACGTGAACCCACCGTCGCCTAACGCACACCAAAGCGGCCGGTGGTGTCCCTACCCGGGGGACAGCACCGGCGCGACACACCCACTTGAGACCGAACCAGCGACGACCCTCGTCGCATCCACCGAGGAGGCAACCTCGCTGGCCCGCCTCGAGCGTTCGTCCTAGACCGTTCGGATCGGGTTCGCCATGGGAGTCGGCCGCTGCCCCACCGGCACCGTCGAGTCCTGGGCCAGCACCGCGACGCCGAGGACGACGGCGGCTAGACCCCAACCGGCGATCCCGCCAACAGAGGGCTGGCCACCGTTGGCCGCCACGAGGGGGAACATCACCACGAACGGGTACAGCCCCATGACGAGGGGCCCGAAGCGGGAGGCGCCTCGCCACACACCGCCACGAGCCACGGCCGTCCCGACGGCGAGCATGCCAAGCGCGCTCAGCAGCGCACCGATCGGTAGCAGCACGTTCTCGTCGTTGTGCTGGGCCATGCTGACCAGCTCGGCGGCGACGAAGACGAGCCGACCGATGATGGCCACCCCCAGGCCCAGATGCCCGAGGCGGCTCCGTCCGTAGGGCCGCAGCTGGCCCAGCCCCACCAGCCCAGCCAGCAGCAGCAGGTCGGCAACGATCCAGATCGCCTCCACCGACCCACCATCGACGATGCCGGCGGCCAACCACAAGGCGCCACCCGCCATCCACATGCCCCCGGTGCGCCGCCGGGCGACCACGCCCGCCCTGGCGATCTGGTCCTCGAGCTGTCCCATGTCGCTCCCTCCTTGGGCCGGCCTCGTGCCAACCCCATTGCCACGTTGCGCCGGTGGCGGGGAAAGCGCACGGGTGTCGGGGCGGGAACCTCCGGGACGTCTGGAGGCTCCTCTTGGGACGGGTCCCGGGATCCGTCGGGATCTTCCCGGTGCGCCCGGGACCGAACGAGGTGCACGATGACGACGTGGACGAGCATGAGCGCCAGCCTGACGAGAAGGGCGCATCGGGCGTCTCTCGGCCCGCCGAACCGCGGTCGACAGCATGGATTGCCTGGGTGGGCCTGGTCGCTGGAATGGTGCTGGCCAGCTCGACCGTCGTTGCCCACACCGCCAACCGTGACCTCGACGTTGGTCGAGCGCTGCCCGATCTCTTCCAAGCGTTCTGGCTGATCAACTCGTCGTCGGGGTTGCTGTTCAGCGTCACCGGCTGGTTTCTGGCAACGAGACGGCCTGGGGTGATCTTCGGCTGGCTGGCCCTGGTGGCCGGTGTGGCCCACGGCCTGGCCGGAGCGGGTCTTGAGCTGGCCGTCGCCGTTGAGCTCGGCCACCGGCATCTGCCGCTGGCGGCCCTGGGCTTGTGGGTGGCGGCGTGGTGCCCGCTGGTGGAGCAGCCGATCCTCATGGTCTTCTACGGCCTCTACCCCGATGGGCGGCTGCCAGGCGGGTGGAAGCGGTGGGTGGTGGTCGCCGCCATCGCCCTGGCCGTCCTGGGGGTGCTCAACGCCGCCCTCGACCCGTCTCCCGGGCGCGGCGCCACCGTGGGTGCGCTGACGGCGCTCCACAACCCGATGAGCCTGCCCTTCGCCCGGTCGTCGGAGAGCTGGGCACCGGCGTTCTTCGCCCCCTCCGCCCTGGCCATCCTCGTGGTGCTCCTCCTGCGCTGGCGGCGGGCCCGGGAGGAGGAGCGCCGGGTGCTGTCGTGGCTCGTCGCCTTCCTGGTGCCGGCGACGGTCATCATCCCCGTCTCGGTGGTGGCCCTGCCCCCTGCGGTCGGCGCGGCCGTGGCCCAGGGTTCGACCGTGCTGGAGGTGTCCATCATCGTCGCCGCCACCTTGCGCCACCACGTTTACGGGATCGAGGTGGTCCTCAACCGCACCCTTGTGTACGCCAGCCTCACCTTGGCTGTGGCCGCCGCCTACGGGGCGGCCATCGGGTTCACCGGCCTACTTGGGGCGGGCGGCTCCGGCCTGGCCCCGTTCGTGGCCGCCCTGGCCGCTGCCTTCGTCCTCGCTCCCGCTCGGGGGCGCATCCAGCGGGGGGTGAACCGGCTGCTGTACGGCCAGCGCGACGAGCCCTACGCGGTGGTGTCACGTGTGGCCTCCGAGCTGACCGCGGCCGGCTCGGCCGAGCAGCTGCTGCCCGCCCTGGCCTCGGCCATCGCCACCGCCCTGCGCGTGCCCTACGTCGGCGTCGAGCTGCACCAGCCCGGGGGCCAAGAGGTCATCGCCCACGGGACGCCGCCGGACGAGGTCACCCGAATCCCCTTGATCCACCAGGGTCGCACGACGGGTGCCCTGATCGTGGGCCACCGGCCAGGACAGCGCGAGGTGCCCCGGCGTGAGCAGGCCCTGCTCCACGACCTGGCCAGCCAGGCGGCGGTGGCGGCCGCCAACGTTCTTCTGACCGAGGATCTGCGCCGCTCCCGCGAGCGCATCGTCACCACCCGCGAGGAGGAGCGGCGGCGGCTCCGCAACGACCTGCACGACGGCCTCGGGCCCCAGCTGACCGGGGTGGCACTCGGGCTCGACCTCGTTGCCGAAGGAGCACAGGCGGGGGCACCCGGGGCCGCGGCGGCTGCTGAACGGCTGCGGGCCGAGCTCGAGGACGCCATCGCTGACGTCCGTCGGCTGGTGCAGGGCCTCCGCCCGCCCCGCCTCGACGAGGTCGGTCTGTGCGGGGCGCTGCAGGAGGTGGTCTCACGGGCCGGGCGCAGCGGGCTCCGGCTCAGCGCCGATCTGCCTGAGGCACCCCTCATCCTCCCCGCCGCCGTCGAGGTGGCGGTCTACCGCATCGCCACCGAGGCGATCACCAACGCGGTCCGCCACTCCGGGGCCCGAACCTGCACGCTGTTGCTGCGGATCGGACCGGACGTCCACCTCCAGGTGATCGACGACGGCACGGGCTGCGGCGCCTCGCCCAGCGGCATCGGGACGACGTCGATGCGGGAGCGGGCCGAGGAGCTGGGCGGGACGTGCACCATCGGGCCCAGCGCCAGCGGGGGCTGCCTCGTCGAGTCCCACGTCCCCCTGGCCGGACGATGAGCCCAGCACCCGTTCGAGTCGTCGTGGTGGACGACCATGAGCTCGTGCGGGCCGGCCTGCACGGCGTGCTCGGGAACGACCCGTCGATCGAGGTCGTCGCCGAAGCCTCCAACGGCAGCCAGGCGCTGGCTGCGGTCGAGGTCCACCACCCGGACGTCGTGGTGATGGACCTGCAGATGCCCGGGATGGGGGGGATCGAGGCCACCCGCCGCATCCTCACGGCGCGCCCGGGAACAGCAGTGCTGGTCCTCACCATGTTCAACGACGACGATTCGATCTTCGCGGCCGTCCGGGCCGGTGCCCGCGGCTACCTCCTCAAGGGCGCGGGGCGAGACGAGCTGCGGGCCGCGGTCATCGGGGTCGCCGCCGGTCAGGCCGTCTTCGGCTCGGGGGTCGCGGCTCGTGTCCTCGACCGAATGGTTGGGCAGGCCGACCCCGGCGGGCCCTTCCCCGAGCTCACCCCAAGGGAGGCTGAGGTGCTTGGCCACCTCGTCGATGGGGTGCAGCTGGCCGACATCGGCCGGCGCATGCAGGTCACCGACAAGACCATCCGCAACAACATCTCCAGCGTGCTGACAAAGCTCCACGTCGGCGACCGGGCGGAGGCCATCGAGCGGGGTCGCCGCGCCGGGATCGGGCACCGGACGCGCACGTCTGCCCGATCCCTGGTGTTCACCGAGATCGACGAGGCGACAGCCCTGGTGCGCCAGCTGGGCGAGGCCTACGCAGCCGTGCTGGCCGACCACAACCGCATCGTCGGGGCCGCGATCGCTCACCACGGCGGCCGGTGCTTCAGAGCCTCAGGAGACGCGCACTTCGCCTGGTTCGCCGAGTCGGCGGCCGGTATCGCCGCCGCGATCAGCGTGCACCGCGATCTCAGCCGCCACGACTTCCCCACGGGCATCGAGGTGACGGTCCGCATCGGCGTCCACCGGGGCACGCTGTCCGAGCGCGGTGACGAGCTCGTCGGCCTGGCGTTGGACGAGACGGCCCGGGTGGCGGCGGTCACGCCCGGTGGAGGGATCATCGTGACTGAGGAGGGACGGCCGACCCCCCTGCCCGACGGCATCGGTCTGTCCGACCTCGGCGACCACGACCTGCGAGACCTGGACCGGCCCCTCCGCCTGTATCGCGTCGACTTCACGTTGTAGGCCCTGGCCGCCTGCACCATCAACCTGCGGATGCTCCCTCCTGCCGCCGTCGCCGCCATCTTGGCGCCAGCCCTGCTCCGCCCCGGCAGCGACCTCGGCCTCTTCCAGCCCCGCCCGGGAGGGCCACGCCGTCGGCGTCCTGCTGCTCGTCCTGGAAGACGCTCGAACCCTCCTGGGCCGGCGCCTCTGGGCCGTGCTCACCGTCGTCGGCATCCTCATCTGGACCTGGACGTTGGCCAGGATCGTTCTGGCCTGATGGGCGTGTTCACCCGATCGCTGACGACGTGTGACCGCAGGGGCGAGACTTGTGACCGACGCTGAACTGAACAAGCGGTAGACGGCCCGACGATCACGGGAAGAGTTTCGGCGCCGTGAGGCTAACGGTCACATCCTCGTGCTTTCGGGCACGCGTCCGTTCGACCTTGCCGAGCGACTCCAGCTTCCTTACCGCAGGGTCCGCGTGTGCCTTCTTGAACATCGTCTCACGCAAAGCGAACTCCTTCAGATCTTCAAGCGATTGAGGGCCCCGCTCAACACGCTCCAGCACCTGTTGGACCAGCAGCGACAGGTCAGGATCCGAGTCGATAGCTTCGAAGGTCTGCTGGTTGAGATCCCGTGGATCTCGGAATCTCTGGCCGCTGACCTTGTCGATGGACCACATGGCGTCTTTCATCTTTTCCACACCGATGAGCTTGTGCGTGCCGAACACGAGAAAGAGTCCGTTACCGCCCTCGTCAACCATCTCGAAGCTGAGGGTAAACTCGAACCCGGCCCCGTTTAGGCGACTAAGGTAGCGCTCGGCCAGGAATCGCTTCTTTGATCTGGAGTCTTGGGAAACGACTTCTCGCCACCCAGTCTCTCCAAACACGATGTCACCGGCCGTCACATGCTCCATCGTGGCGAAACGGGTGAACCACTGGGTCTCCAAGGTGATGAGTACCTCGGACGAGCTGGCACGGCCTACCCGCTCGACAATGGCGTAGGGCGTGTCGACGCCCCAGCCGTCGAGGTTCACGAACATCGGCCCACCCCACGCCCCTGCCTCGTCCAACGCAGGGATCAGGTGCGTCTCACATGGCTGGCCAACGTAAGAGACACAGATGCCATTACCTGCCAGGCCGAGCCTCGCAACAAGGGCCTTCAGGTGTGCAAGCCGATCCTGCCGCTCCTCCACGAAGATCATCCGTAGCTCGGTTGGGTGCTTCGCTGCCTCCCGCGCCGCAGCTTGAAGGGCAAGAATGGGGGAACCCAGGTCGCCGTGGGTGTACTCGCCGGGCCCGGCGAATCCCTCAGCGTAGGTGGCGCCGGTACTCCTCCAGCTGGAGGCCATGATCGGAAACCACGCATCGAGATAGCTGGAGAGCATGTCGTGCTTCGCTCGCGTGTGGGGGTCGCGAGTCCACAAAAGCGATGTCGGCGCGGCCATCAGGCGGTCGCGGGCTGGGGCATCTCATCCCAGGTGAGGCCGTCAAGCAGTCTCCCACCGGCCTTCGGTGTGTGACCGCCCCACTGCTTGAAGAAGAAGGCAACGCCGGCACGTCCGCAGAGGTCCCGCACGTTGCGCGCCCAGGCCTGATCCATCGGACGGGCCCGAGTCCCCGATTCGCCGCCGACGATGACCCAGTCAATCCTGTCAAGTTTCAGAGACTTGACGGGCCCGAGCATTGGCTCGACTGACACGAACTTGACCTGAGCCCCAGTCTGGCGGAGGTGGTCGACTCGGAAGCAGTAGCGATCCAATTCGACGCTCACGCCCATCCAAACGTTCGGCGGCCAGTCAAGCTCCGCGCTGAGCAGAAGGAGACGTCGACTCCGCTTTGTGAGGAGCTGGTAGGTGTGCTGCGGGGTGTCTCTCATTGTGGCGAAGACGCGCTGGATGAACGCTAGAGGTACCTGATCGTGGAAGAGGTCGCTCATCGAGTTGACGAAGATCGTTCGGGGCTGCTTCCAACCTTGTGGGATGCCGAGGGTGTCGGGGTGAAGAGTGAGGCCGAATCCCGGTCCACTCGTCCCGGCATCCCCGTCATTCTGGTACTTCGCCTGACCCATGGCCTTCAGACGCTTCGCCAACGCCAGCGCATAGCAGTTGTCGCACCCTGATGACAAACGGTCGCACCCCGTCGTGGGATTCCACGTCGCTTCGGTCCACTCGATGGAGCTGTGGTCAGCCACAGTGCCCGCCTCGTCGCCGCCGCCAACTCAGGCTGGAATAGAGCACCGGCGTCACCATGCCCACAGTCTGCTCGCTCGGTGTGACGGCCAGAGGGATCCTGCGCGGATCGGAGGCCTCCTGAAGGCTGTCGAGGGAGGCAGATCAGCTCTGCTCGAACTTCCTGTCGGTGAAGTGGAGGGCGTCGGCGTTCTCTTCCACGATCTTTCTCACCCGCTCGGGGAAGCCGTCGGGGTTGGCGGCCGAGATCTCGATGGTGACCGTGAGCTCGGTGCCAACCAGGCCGTCCAGGTGAGCGACGATCTCCTGGGCGACCTTGGCCGCGTCGCGGGACAGGCGACTGGGCTCGACGCTCACGACGCCGTAGAAGCGGCGCTTCAGCGCCGATCCGGGCGCCACCGGGGCGGAGTGGCCGCTCGGCGCACCGGCGGCCGGCTCGGAAGCCTCGGGGCGAGTATCGCCGGCCGCGGCTGCCTCGCTCTCGGCCTGAGCTCGACGTTCGGCCTGCTGCTGGGCGATGGCCAACGACGGCTTGACGACCAGCGTTGAGCCCCGGACAGCCGTCGCCACGCCGGCTGTGACCAGGCCGAGGAAGCGAGTGGGGTCGCGGGGGTCGACCGACTCAGCCACGGCGAAGCCCTCGGTCTCCCACACCGTGCCCGTCGCCCCGGCGGCGACGCCGGCCCGGAGCACGTCGAGGTTCTTCAGGCGGTGGAGGTAGAGGTAGCGGCTGTAGGCGTCCCACAGGCGGTCGACGGTGACCGAGCCGTCCTTCCACAGGGGAGCCAGGGCGCCGTCGAGGTGGAGGCGGAGCAGGACCGGCGGGTAGGCGGTGTAGAGGGCGCCGACCTGGGCCAGCTTGCGCGACACCCGCTCATCGAGACGGCGGGCCTGGCCGTCAAGCTTGTGCTCGTCCCAGGCGATGGCGCCGGTGGGCTCGGCCTGGCGGGGCACCAGCAGCCACTGGTAGGCGCCGAGCAGGCGCACCTCGGCGGTGGAAACCGCATCCTTGAGTCGGGCCGCCGCCTGGTCCCGCTGCTGGTCGGACAGGCCAGCCGGCTTCGTCGCCGCGTCGACCACCGACGCCCAGGCCAGCTGCTCGGCCGTGGCCTGCTCCAGGTCGCCCACCTGGCGCTCGTCGGCCGCCGCGAACACCAGCATGCCGCCGTGCTCGCGGGGCGCCGTGCCCCGCGAGGCCAGGATGGCCTGGCTGGCCTGGCGGGCCGGTGAGCTGTCGGAGCGGGCCTTGTGGGCCTGGTCGGGGCCCAGGACGACGAGCCGGGCCGTGGGCTCGTCGGCCACACCGGCCGGCCCGGCCGGGGCGACGTGCACGCCGGCCAGGTCGCCCCGGTCGCGCGTCTGCTCTCTCAGCGCCTTGACGATGGCCTCGTGCACCTCGTGGCGGTCGCCGCTGAGCAGGCGCTCGGCCCGGTCGCGGGCCAGGCGGGCCACACCGGGCTGGGTGCCGTACCAGTAGCGGCCGGTGCCGGCGTAGAAGTAGGTGGCCTTGTCGGCCAGCCGGTTGAGGGCGTCGCCGTAGACGGCCACCGACTCGCCGGGCAGAGCGCAGCCGAGCCGCACCCGGGCGGCGTCGAGGCCCTGGTTGGGCGAGCCGGCGAGCGGAGCCGACCCCAGGAAGACGGTGCGGGACACCCGGCGGGCGGCGCCGTAGCGGCCGAGCGACTTGACCTCGTCGTCCAGGGCCCGGGGCAGTGACCCGGGGCCGTCGACATCGGCGTCCATGATCGGCTTCCAGTTGTCCTCCAGGTTCCTGGTCAGCTCGGCGGCGACGGCCGGGTCGGCCAGGGGCACGCTGGCCGGCAGGATCAGCGGCGACTGGTCGCCGCCCGACCACAGGGCGTGGATGACGGTGGCCAGCAGGCGCAGCACACCGCGGGTGCGCTGAAAGCGGTCGAGGGTCGACCAGTCCTCGTAGAGCCGGGCGAACAGCTCGGGGTGGATCGGGTAGGCCCGCTTCAGCTTCTCGACGTAGGCCGGCTCCCGGCACTCGGCCGGATACTCGGCCGGGTCCTTGCGGTACAGCTCGCCGAGAACGATGGCCGTGGTGTCCCGGTCGGTGAGCTGCGCCGCCTCGATGGGCTGGAACAGGCGGCGGCGCACGATCTCGAAGCTCTCGTCCGCGCTGGCCGGCCGCCACGACGACTCGACCCGACCGATCACCGCCCGCAGCCGCTGCAGGGCGGCCCGACCGCCCGGCCCGCCCACCTCGATCTCCGACCCGACCGAGCCGACTGACCCGCCCGAAGCCGAACCGACGGGCCCGCCCGAACCGCCGTCAGCGCTTCCGTCGGAAGCGGGCAACGACACCACCAGCAGGGCCCGCTCACTGGCCCGGGCCGCCTCGGTCAGCATCTGGGCGAAGGAGAAGTGGGTGTCGAACGTGCCGGCCGGGAGTGAATCATCGGCGTACAGCGCCCGGGCGTAGGCCACCCACTCGTCGATCAGGATCAGGCACGGACCGGCCCGGTCGAGGACGGTCCGCAGGGCGTCGCCCGGGTTGGTGCTGGTGCGGTCGGCCTCGGCCACCAGGTCGAACGAGGCCCGGCCGCCCAGCTGCCAGGCCAGCTCGCCCCACAGCGTGCGCACCTGGGTGCCGTCGTCCTTGACCGACGGCTGGCCGGGGGCGAGGCGGGTGCCGACGAGAACGGCCCGGCGCACCACCGGCAGCTCGGTGACACCAGCGGCGGCCACGACGTCCTGCACCTCGGCCGGGAGCCGGCTGAGGTCGGTGCCGGAGCACAGGTGGTACAGGGCGATCATCGAGTGGGTCTTGCCGCCGCCGAAGCTGGTCTGCAGGTCGACCACCGGCGAGCCCGATCCCCGGGCCAATCGCTCGACGGCCTGGCCGAGCAGCTGCCGCAGCCCTTCGGTGACGAACGTGCGGCGGAAGAACTCGACCGGCTCCGCGTACTCGGCCGCCCCCTCGCCCGCCGCCACCTGGTGGAGGTCGGCGGCGAACTCGGCCAGCGAGAACCGGCCCCGGGCCACGTCGTCATGGGGCTGGATCACCTCCCGCCACGGCTTCAGGCCGCCCGCCGGCCGGGTTAGCAGCACGTCGGCGCTGGGCGCCGCCCGCCGGGCCTGGGCCTCGAAGCTGAGGCGCATCAGCTCGGCCTTCGACGTCCCCACCGCGGTGGCCTCAGGTGCGTGGGCGACGGTCAGCAGCCGTTCGACGGAGTCGAGGGCCCGGTAGGCGTCGTCGACCGAGAACCGCTCGTTGTGGGCCCAGCGGTTGCGGGTGTCCCGCAGCTCGAAGACCAGGTTGCGCTCGGTGCGGCCCAGCTCGGCCCGGAAGGCCAGCTCCCACGAGTCGGCCATGACCCGCAGCAGCAGCGCCGGATCGTCCAGCGATGCCGGGCCGGTCAGTGGGGGTCGGGCCGAGGCGGAAAAGGCGCCGAGCCAGCCGTCGCCGAAGTTGCTGGTGGCCCGCATGCGCTGCTCGACGTAGGGGCCGAGCCCGGTGGCCAGGGCCTCGAAGCCCCGCCCGACCCGGTCCCGGTTGCTCACCGCCATGACGCCTCCGCATCGCTCAGGCGGTTGTGGGGCCGCCCCCGCCGCCACTCGGCGTCGTCGAGCTGATCGAAGCCGGCCCTCAGGAGCTTGGCCAGGCGGGGCGGCCGGCCGTCGACGGCTCGCACCACCACCCCCTCCATCGGCTCGGGTCCGAATGACGACGGCCCGAGCCGCTTCTCGACGGCCGCCACCGAACCGGGCACGCCCCGCCACACCGCGGGCGGGACGGGGAGCCCGGCGGCGGCGCAGACGGCGGTGCGCTCATCAGGGGTGGCGAAGCCGTCGGGCCCCCACAGGTCGAGGACGACGAGGTAGGAGGGGAGCCGGTCGTAGCCGACGGAGTGGGACAGGAGCAGCCACTCGGCGTAGACGGCGGCGTGGTCGGCCAGCACGTGGCGCAGCGGTTCGTCGTGCTGGGCCACCCAGGCCCGCAGCGGCCCGAGCTGGCCGGCCCGGTCCATGGCGTCGGCGCCCGACCTCAGCCCACAGGCCACCGCCCCGTCCTCCAGCCACAGGCTGACGTTGGCCCCGTCCAGCTTCTCCTCGACCACGACCTCCCGGTGGAGGAACGCCTGCACGGCGGCCGCGTCGAGCATCACGTCGTCCCGCGTTCCCCGCCCGGACACCAGATGGCCGACCCTGGGGTACGGCGGCGGCGGGCTCATGGCGTGGTCGCCATGTGTTCGAGTCGACCAAGGCCTGGTCGCGGCCGGCAACGCCGGCTAGGCGGCGCGCTCATGTCGTGGTCGCCAGCTGGTTGAGCCCCTGGTCCAGGGTCCACACCTCGACCGCGGTGAAGGCGCCGCCGTCCCGCAGCTGGTTGCGCTGCACCAGGATGGCGACATCACCGCTGCCCACCTTGTGGGTGGCCAGCTGGGCCAGGGTCTGTCCCGTCGAGGCACCATCGGCGAGAGCGGTGACGAAGTCGGGCCCGAACTCCAGCTCGGGGACGAGGAATGGGCTGTCCGACTGCAGGACGAGCCGCAGGAAGGTGGCGAGCCGCTCGGCCACGGTGTGACGATCGCCGCCGCACTGCACGATGTGGTTGCCCGTCTCGACCAGTGCGGTGACGGGGAGAACCATCCGCTCGCCGTCACCGCTGCGGACGTCGACTTCGTCCCACATCTCCGCCTTCCTTCCGGGCTCGCTCTTGCCGGGCACCTGGAGCAGCTCGCACAGCACCGATGTGTCGATCAGGGTCACCTTCACCGTCCCAGCACCTCGGCCAGCAGCTCGGAGGGACGGCGCGTCGGCCGATCGACCCAGCGCAGCCGGTCGCGCTCGGCCGCCTTGCCGAGGCCGCCGCCGGCCACGATGTCAACATACGACGGGAGGTCGAGGAGCCGATGGAGGCCGCTTCGCCCGGCTGTGTCCCTCTGGCAGACGACCACGCTTCGGTGCTCATCGGCGGTCAACGCGTCCAGCAGCACCGGGCTGTGGGCGGTGGCGAGCACCCGGACCCGGCGCCGCTTCACCTCGTCACGGACCAGGCCGATCAGCAGCTGGGCCTGCGAGGCGTGCAGCCCGTTCTCCAGCTCCTCGATGACCAGGGTGGTCTGGCCGAGGGCGTCCTCCGAGGCCAGCCGCTCGGGCACGGCGTCGATGGTCGGCGCCTGGAGCAGGGCGGCCAGGATGGCCAGGAAGCGCAGCGAGCCGTCGCTCATCACCCTGGTCGGCACGGGGTGCTCGCCACCGGCGAAGCGCTCGAGGAGGGTCAGCATCACGTCGCCCAGGTCCGAGCGGGTGGTGGCCACATCGACCACCTCCTGCTCGTTGAGCTGCGACATCGCCGCACACACCCGCTCCCGGGTGTCGGGGGTGGAGAGGAGATCGGCCACCGCGGCCGAGAGGTTGCTGGCATCGCGGCGCAGGAGCAGGTCACGCTCGGGCACGTAGCCCCTCATGAGGTGCGGCACCGGATCGAGCACGAAGACCTGGCGCAGGGCGCCCAGCACCTGAGCGGCGGCCAGGTGGACGGCCTGTCCGGCCTTGGTGGCCGGAACCCGGGCCAGGACCTGGGCGGTGAGGAGGCGACCGGCCCGGAACGCCAGCTTGGGGTTCGGGCCCGACCTCCCGTCCTCCCATCGGGCCGCGATGTCGCTGGAATCGCCCGACGGCGCGTCCGTCTCCAGCGCCACGAGGCCGTCGATGGCCAGCCGCTCGTGGACGATCTGTGGGACGGGTTCCACCGTGATCGTCACATCGAGGTCAACGCTCCGCTCGCCCGTGCGCACCGAACAGCCGAGCGTGAACGACGACTGCCCGAACGGTGGGCAGCCGCCGGTGCCGCCCCGCACCGCAGCATCTCGCCCGCCGTCAAGGGCGTCGCGGATGTCCTCGCCGCCGGCCAGCCGGGCCAGGGCCCATAGCCCGTCGAGAGCGTTGGACTTGCCGCTGCCGTTGCGGCCGACCAGGAGGGTCAGCTCGTCAAGGGGCAGCACCTGGTCGGTGAAGCTCTTGAAGGAGGTGAGCCTGACCGAGCTGACGTAGGAGGTGTCCATGGCTCAGCCCTCCACCGTACCGAGGCCCTTGAACGCGCCCTGCCCCGATTCGGCAGCCGGGCGGCGCTGCTCGGCCAGGCGGACCAGCTGGGACCACGAGGTCACCAGCTGGTCCTGGGCCTGGGCCTCGGCCGAGCGGCCGGTGCTTAGGCTGGTGGCGGCCAGCCACTGGGCGAGGTCGCGGGCCGCCTCGGCCCACCGGCCGCAGCCGGCCAGCAGCTCGGCCGCCGCCGCCTCGCTCTCCTTGTCCAGCGTGCGCACCAGGTGCTGGGTGACCTCCCAGACGGTCGGGTGGCGGTCGGTATCCGGGGCCCAGCCGGCAGGCAGCTCGTCGCGCCGGAGGAGGCGCACCTTGCCCCTGGCGTCGGTGGCGATCCCCGCACGCTTCACGCTCTCCAGCGAGGTGTTGGCCGCCACGAACACCTTCTGGGCATCGTCGTAGTCGGCCGGCTCGAAGCCATGCTCCCGGAACAGCCCCATGGCCCACCGGGTCTCGTTGTCGAGGTCGCCGACGAACTCATCCAGCACCTCGGCCGTCACCCGGCTGATCAGGTCGAGCGCCGCCTTCACGGTCATGGCCGACCCGGTGGTGTCGATCACCCGGGAGTACCGGGAGAACACCTCCATCCCCGGACCGATGGCGGCAGGCCCGAGGTCGATGGTCTTGAGGTCCCCCTCCTGCAGCTTCCTGATGGCCCGGGGCAGCTCGGCGTGCAAGGCGGCGACGAAGCCTTGCCGGTCGACCGGCTTGGCGGCGGGCAGCTGGGGCCGGCAGACGAGGACCATGTAGGAGGCGAGGGCGTTGGTGCCCTGCCCGATCTGACGG
>JBBSHM010000069.1:0-13774 GCA_038253125.1 Acidimicrobiales bacterium | reverse complement strand
GGCTCGCCCCGTTCTCAGCCCGTTGCTCCCCAGGCTCGACACCCGCTTAGGGCACCTCCTGCTGCCGGTGTGGGACGCGTTGCGCAGGCTGGAGCACCGGGCCGATGCGCTCGAGGCGTCGACCACGGCCCTGTTCGAGGAGGCCCGGCGTCAGGGGCAGGGGTCGTCGGCGGCGCCGCTCCTCCTCGACGCCGTCGCCACCCAGCACGCCGCCCTGCGGGGCGCTGCCCGTCGGGACCAGGACCTGTGGTCGGCGGTGGACCGTGACGGGCGCCGGCTGGACGAGGTGGAGCACCGCATGGAGGTGGTGCGCCGCGAGGTCCTGTTCGAGCTGCGCTACGGCCGGCAGGACACCGGACCGGTCAGGGCGGCGACTGAGCCGAAGATCCTCGACCAGGCGAAGGTCGACGCCATGGGTGACCGGCTCCGCCTGAACGTGGGCTCGGGCAGCCTCGCCGTCGAGGGCTACCTGAACGTCGACCGGCGCGAGATCGTTGGCGTCGACATCCTGGCCGAGGTCGGAGACCTCCCCTTCGACGACGGGTCGATCGAGGAGGTGAGGTCGGCCCACGTGCTCGAGCACTTCCCCGAGGAGGAGCTGCGCCGTCGGGTGCTGCCCCACTGGGTGGCCAAGCTGCGGCCGGGCGGCATCATGCGGGCCATCGTGCCCGACGCCCTCTCCATGATCGAGGCCTGCTCGAAGGGGGCGCTGCGGTTCGAGGACCTGCGCGAGGTCACCTTCGGCGCCCAGGACTACGAGGGCGACTTCCACTTCACGATGTTCTCCATCGGGTCGCTCACCACACTCCTCGAAGGTGCCGGCCTGGCCGAGGTTGAGATCGTCGAGGCGGGCCGCCGCAACGGGCTGTGCCTGGAGATGGAGTTGGTGGCCCGAAAGCCAGAGGACCCTGAGCGCGTCGAGCGGGCGTGAGGGTCAGCGTCGTCGTCAACACCTATCAGCGGGCGGCGGCGCTGGCCGACACCCTCGACGGCCTCCGCCGCCTGGACGGTCCTGAGGTCGAGGTCGTGGTGGTGAACGGCCCGTCGACCGACGGCACCGATGACCTGCTGGCGCAGTGGTCGGGGCGGATCAAGGTGGCCAGGTGCGCCGACCGCAACCTGTCGGCGTCACGGAACATCGGGATCGCCGTAGCCGCCGGTGACATCGTGGCCTTCATCGACGACGACGCCGTTCCCGAGCCGGACTGGCTTGATGCCCTGGTCGCCGGTTACGACGACGACGAGGTGGCCGCCGTCGGAGGCCCCGTGCTCGACCACACTGGGGTGAGCTGGCAGGTGCAGAGGCTGCGGTCGAACCGCTACGGCGACACGATCGTCGACCGCCCTGCTGACCTCGACGCCGGCCGGGCCCTGTCGGTGCCTGGAGCCGCCTGGTTCCCCTCGGTGCTCGGTACCAGCTCGTCGTTCCGGCGCGACCGCCTGGTGGGGCTCGGCGGCTTCGACGAGCAGTACGAGTACTTCCTGGACGAGACCGACGTGTGCGTCCGCCTGGTCGACGCCGGCTGGGTGGTCCGCCAGGTCGACCGGGGGGCCGTGCACCACCGTCACCTGCCGAGCAGCGTCCGCTCCGCCGACCACGTGGTGCGCAGCCGCTACCCCGTGTTCAAGAACGCCGCCTACTTCTCCCTGCGCCATGGGCTAGCCTGGCAGTCCTTCGCCGAAGTGGCGGCTGGTTACACGGCCTACGTCGAGCGCCACCGCCGCTGGCTCCACGACGCGGTGTCGGCGGGAGCGGCGGCACCCGAGGAGATCGGCCCCTTCGAGGAGGACGTCCGCCGGGGATCCTCCCGGGGGTTCGAGGACGCGAGGGCCGGAGCACCGAAGACCCGGCCTTCGGTGTTCTTCAGCTCGCCGCCTCCCTTCCTGGCCCTCGACCTGCTGCGGCCGCCCGGACGCCGTCTTCACGTGGCGTTCGTCACCCGTGAGCACCCGCCCGGCCCGGTCAACGGCATCGGCCGCTTGTACGACGCCCAGGCTCGGGCCCTGGCCGCTCGTGGGCACGTGGTGCGGGTCATCACCGAGTCGCCCGACCACGAGCGCGTCGACTTCGAGCACGGCGTCTGGGTCCACAGGGCCGTTGTCGACGCCGATGACCCGCCGCCCGAGGGCGTGCCGGAGGCGATGTGGGCGTGGTCGGCGACGGCCCGCAACCGCCTCCGGGCCGCGCATGGCCGCCGGCCGCTGGATGCCGTCGAGGTCCCGGCCTGGGACGGCGAGGGCGTGGCCATCCTCGGCCAGCTCGAATGCCTCACCGTCCTCGGTCTCTACACCCCGGTGACCACGTTGGCCCGGGTTGACCCTGGCGTCGCCGCCATGGCCGCGGCCGAGCTCGATCCCCTGGTGGCGCTCGAGCGCCGCTGCCTGGAGGCGGCGCCGATGGTGCTGGCCAGCGGCCCGTGGACGATCGAAGAGGTGGAGGCGGGCCACGGTCTGCGCCTCGACCCGGCTCGGGTCCGCTACGCCGCCCACGGCCTGGCCGACATGACGGCTTCGGTGGCTCCGGAGCGTTGGCCCGACCACAACACAAGCGGGCCAGCCGAGCGGGAGGCCGAGGGCCCGAGCGGGCCGAGCTCGCTTGTACTGCTGTTCGTCGGGCGGCTGGAGCCGCGCAAGGGCATCGACGTCCTGCTCCAGGTCCTACCAGAGCTGCTCCGGGCCAGGCCGGGGCTGCGGGCCACGATCGTCGGTGACGACCCTTCGTCCCGGGGAGCCAGCTTCTTGGCCACCGTCGAGGAAGATCTCGCCCGCCGCACCAGGTTCCTCGGCCGGGTGGAGGATGTCCGCCTCCGCTCGCTGTACGCCGGGGCTGATGCCTTCGTCGCCCCGTCCCGTTATGAGTCCTTCGGGCTCGTCCTGCTGGAGGCCATGATGTTCGGCGTCGCCGTGGTGGCAAGCGACGTCGGCGGGATGCCCGAGATCGTCGAGGACGGCAGGAGCGGCCTCCTGGTTCCCCCGGAAGACCCCGCAGCGCTGCTGGCCGCGCTGGAGCGGGTCCTGTCGGACCGGTCGTTGCGCCGCCGCCTCGGGGAAGCCGGTCGCGCCCGCTTCCGGTCGAAGTTCTCAGAGGAGGCCATGGCCGAGTGGCTGGAGAAAGCCCTCGGTCCCTGACGCTGCTCAGTCCCGGTCTGTGATCAACAGGAGCCTTCGCGTCCCTTGCTGCCAAGCTTCTGCGTGAAAGGGGAGCTGGCCGGGCGCACCAGGCGGAGGTCTCCATCCCGGCTCGTCATGGAAGTTTGGCAGGATCTCATCCCTCCAGACCTCCTGCCGCTCGCCCCCGTCCAGCCACCGAAGAGGACCAGCACACCAAGAGACCACCACCGGTACGGTCGGATCTCCAATAAGTGAGCCCGCCGCTTTGCGATCCAACTCTTCCTCCGAGATGGTCCACAGGTCACCATCGCGGTCCCACAGACCATGGGCGTCGATCCGCCCGTTGGGCCAGCGCGGTGCCTTCTGCTTCTTCCGCTTGCCCATGGTCTCACCGTAGATGGCGGATCCTCGATCGCCCCAGTCATTTTTCGTGGCGACAGCCTGCTCGTTCACTGATACCGCCCTAATTGGCACACAGTGAGAGCCTCAGTGGCCTGTCCCATGTGCTGCCGAGATCAAGATCTTCGATCTCGACAGGCGAAATGGACAATGTGTCTGCGCCTTTGGCTTCGTCACCCATCCAGCAGATGAGGAGCTCTACCGCTCCGCTGGTTGCGACCCTGCTGAGATAGGTGGCCAATGAGGCCATCGCGGCGTGGCCGCCCGGTTCGTCGTCGTCGTGCAGGAACCCGCAGCCGCAGCCGGTCTCAGCCCCGATCTGGTAGACGAAGCGCTGTGGTATTGCCTGGCGGAGCCACTTGGGCACCCGGCCGATCTGACTGACGTTCAGGCCGGGGCGTTTCCGGTCCCAAGAGATCACTGACTGTGGCTCGTCGGTTCCCAGGTACATGGTCAGGCACATGGCGGTGACAGTCTGGCGTGCTACACCCTTGAGAGGGCCAGGTTTGCGTAGGGGAGCGAGAGGAGGCCGTCCGCCGGCGGTGGGGCCGTGGTGCCGTCGTCCTGGAGGACCGACGCCACGAGACCCAGTTCGTCGAAGAGGGTCACCAGGTCGGCGGGGTCACAGGCGAGATCGCGGATGCTCTCGGGGGACCACTCGCACAGGACCTGCACTCCGGGGTTGGCGGCCAGGGTGCGGCGCAGGCCCTGCATCACCCGGAGCTCGGCTCCCTCGACGTCGATCTTCACGACATCGACGCGGCCGAGGTCGGCCAGCTCGTCGTCGAGGGCGGCGGCGGGGACACGGACGGGTTCGGACGCTTCGTCGCCGAGGTGGTCGAGGAAGGCGGGGTCTACGGCGGCGAGGCTGCTGTTGGCGGCGAAGTGGCGACGCAGGTGGAGCACCAGCTCGGCGGCCTCGGACCAGGCGGCCAGGTGGCGGACCTCGGCGTGGCCGTGCATCGAGTTCGCCGCCAGGTTGCGGGCGGCCAGGGGTCGGAGCCTGGGGTTGGCCTCGAAGCCCACCACCCGGCCCGTGGGCCCTGTCAGCTTGGCGGCCAGAACGGTGAAGTAGCCGATGTTGGCCCCGACGTCGACGACGTGGGCCCCCGGCCGCACCACCTGGTGGAACCACGTGGTGACGCCCGTCTCCCACAGGCCGTCGAGCAGCAGCCAGGGGGCGAGGACGGCATCGGAGCAGTCGACGTAGAGCTTGGCGCCCCAGCGGGTGGCGACGATGGCGGTGCCCTCGCCGGCGTACACCGGCCCGTGGGGCCAGCGGGCCCGCTCGACGTGGTCGTCCAGCGCTTCGATCCGGTGCTCCAGCTCGTCTATCCGGCGCAGGAGCACGTCGATCTCCAGACCCTCCCGTGCTCGTCGCCCCGAGGCGGAGACGGCGGGGCGGATGAGCTCACGGAGCGGGCGCACGATGTCGCGGACGCTAGTTGTGCGCCATGACCCGGCGGGCGAGCACCCGCTCGCACAGGGCCTCGTAGCGGTCGAGGAGCGGCGCCCAGGCGAAGGTGGCGCGGGCGTACCCCTCGCCGCGGTGGCCGAGAGCCCGGCGGAGCCCGTCGTCGGCCAGCAGCCGGTCGAGGGCGGCCTCGAACGTGCCGTATGAGGTGAACCACAAGCCCCCTCCGCCCCGCTGGCAGTGCTCGACGGTGGCGGCGCAGAGACCGTTGACCAGGACGGGCCGTCGGGCCAGCCAGCTCTCGAGCACCACCAGGCTGAACGACTCGAAGGCTGAAGGGGTGATGGACAGCTCGGCCGCCCGCAGCGCCCCCCACTTCACCGCCTCGGGCTGGCGGCCGGCCACCACGATGTCCGGGGAACGTTCGATGCGCTCGCTCTCGGGCCCGATGAACACCAGCTTCAGCGGCCCAGGCCGTCGGCGCTTGTACTCGCGGAACATCTCAGCCAGCACCAGAGCCCCCTTGGTCCGCTCCACCCGCCCCACGCACAGGACGAAGGGGCCATCGCCGACGCCCAGCGCCTGGCGGGCTGCCACCGGATCGCCGTCCCGCTCGACGACGGTGTTGCCGACCACGCAGCCGGGCAGCTGGGCCACGTCGAACACCCGCTCGACCAGGGTCCGCTCGGCGAAGGAGTTGTAAGCGAAGCCGCCCACCGCGGCGTACACCGGTCGCATGATCCGCAGGTGCAGCTCGGCCTCGTCGTGGGCGGCGCCGTGGAACACCACCCGGCGCCCGAGCCGTGGCACCCCGTGCACCGCCGGCCAGAACAGGTAGGGCGTCACGGCGATGAGGTCGCAGGCCGAGGCTTCGGCATCGCTGAGCACGTCGGGGCACACGGGCCCGACCAGCTCGACGAAGCGGCGGGCGAGGTGGTCGGGTACCGATCTCGGGTCGCTGCGGATCAGCGGGTCGAGCGCCCCGTACTCCGGGTTGCGGCCGCTGACCGAGCGGTGGCGGTGCACCGTCACCCCGTTGAGCACGCTCGTGCCCGCGGCCAGCTCGTCGGCCCAGGTGCCTGCCGATGTGGCGCAGGTCGTGAAGACCTCCACGTCCCAGCACCTCTCGGCGACGAGGTGCTCGGCCAGGATCTGCAGCCAGTGCTCGGTTCCCCCGACGACGTCGGCGCCGTAGCGGGGCAGGACGATCCCGAGGCGCACCTCAGCAGCCCTCGAGGGCGGCCTGCAGCGCGCTCCAGTAGGCCTGTCGGGCGTCTTCGAGGTGGAACGTCGCCGCCCGCCGCAGCCCGGCGGCCGACAGCGCCGACCACAGCGGCGCATCCGTTGAGACCCGGTGCACGGCGGCGACCACCAGGTCGAGGTCGGCCCGGGGGAGCAGGAGCCCGCCGTCGCCCACCGTCTCGGTCAGGGCGGCGGCGGCCAGCGCCACCACGGGCAGCCCGTGGCGCATGGCCTCCAGAACGGGAACCGAGAAGCCTTCGTGGCGGGACAGGCAGACAAAGGCGCTGGCCCGCTCGTAGGCGTCGACCAGGTCGTCGTCACTGAGCCCGTGCTCGAACGAGACGGCGTCGGCCACACCCAGATCGGCGGCCAGGCTGCGCAGGGCGCGCTCGTAGACCTGGGAGGAGGCGCCGCCGACCAGGCGGAGGTGGGCGCCCGGGCCGTGCACGGCCCGGTGCAGGGCGAGTGTGGCCAGCAGGTCGTGCTGGCACTTGTTGGGGCTGAGCCGACCCACGAAGAGCAGCTCGGGCGCCGAGCCGGTCCTCGGGAGCCGCCGACGCTGGTCTCGTCGGCCGAGGTCGCGGACGATCGGCGCCACCGTCACCCGTTCCCAGCCCAGGTCACACAGCTCTCGGGCGTTGTAGGCTGAGGCGGCCAGGGCGGCGTGGGCGCGGTCCCGCAGGAGGGTCAGCTGACGACGGCCCCAGGCCAGCTCGGCCGCCACCACCGGCTCCCAGGGCTCGAACAGGGCCGCCGGGGTGATGTTGTGGTAGTTCACCAGGACGGGTTCGGGCCGCTCGAGCAGCCGGTCGACGACGCCCGTGCCGGTCGAGTGGTGGTGCAGCAGCACGGCTCCGGTGTCCGGACCGGAGACCAGGTCCAGGAACGGGCGGGCGAGGTGGGCGATCTCCGGCACGACCGACTGGGCGTAGATCGCCGTCGGCACCCCGTGGTCCTTCAGCAGGCGGTCGACCTGGCGGGCGTGGTCTCCTATGGCATCTCTCGGGGCGAAGGAGGGGACGATCTGCAGGACCGGCCTGGTC
Source organism: Acidimicrobiales bacterium (assembly GCA_038253125.1). GTDB lineage: Bacteria > Actinomycetota > Acidimicrobiia > Acidimicrobiales > JAUJNH01 > JAUJNH01. The sequence continues at coordinate 6,565 of JBBSHM010000069.1, read as the reverse complement.
ACGCCGGTGCGCTCACGCCCGGCGGGCGGTGACGAGGTAGCTCCGGCCGTCCTCGGCGTAGGCGGCGGTGGCCGTGAAGCCGACCTCGTGCAGGTGGGCCAGCCACGTGTCTACCGACAGGGGGCGGCCCGCCGCCAGATCGGCCTCCGCCGGGCCCACCCGGGCCTGCCACGACCAGGGAGCCTCGGCGGTGACCGCCACGGTCCCGCCGGGGCGCAGGACCCGGGCCACTGCGCCCACCAGTGCCCGGAACGAGGCGCCGTCGAGCCGCTCGGTGCAGCCGGCGAGGAGGACGCACCCGAGGCCGGCTTCCTCGACGGCGGCCAGGTGGACGAGGAGGTCGCCGTGCCGAAGCTCGAGCGAGGTGCCGAACGGGTCACCGCCCCGCTCCAGGCCATAGGCGTCGGAACCGGCCGTCTGAAGCTCGGCCACCAGCTCAGCAGCCCGATGGTCGGCGTAGAGGGTGCGGCTGCTGGCGGCGACAGCCAGGCTGACCAGCTCATGCCGCCAGACGTCAAGGGCCTGGCTGGCCTGGGCCGCCGGCAGGTCGGCGACCTCGTGCGGGAGGGCGTCGACCAGGTCGAGGCGGCGCTCGACCTCCTCCAGGCGCCCGACCACGGCGCGGACCGTCCGGGCCGTGGTGATCCCGAGGGAGGTGATCTGGTCGACGACGTAGCGGAACCAGAAGGCGAGGAGCTTGCGCATCACCACCTTCATCAGGGTCACCGGGCGCCGGGTGGAGGCGGTCGGGACGTCGATCCTGATGAAGCTCGCCTCCTCGATGGCGGTGACCATGCGGTCCAGGCTGGGGCGGAGGTCGGGGACGGGCGCCGCCCTTACCAGGTGCTGGGCTATCCGGTTCTCGGCCTCGGCCGGCCAACCGGGGGCGCTCCGGCGCCGGGCCGCCTCAGCCTCGACCTCGGCGATCAGGGCGTCGAGGTCGAGCGGCTCGTGCGTCTCGGTCACGGGGCGCCGAGCGTAGTTGTCACCTCCGACAGCACCTGCGCCAGGCCTTCTGCTGAGTGGGAGCGGGCGAACCCGATGGCCGCCGCCGCCAGCTCGGCCTGGCGCACCGGGTCGGCCAGCACCGCTTCGAGCGCCCGGGCAACCGCCCCGGCCCCGGGTGCGGCGACCAGCTGGACCGTGCCCGGCGGCAGCTCGGCCGCCGTCGGCAGGTTCGTGACGGTGGGCAGGCCGGCGGCCAGCGCCTCGAGCACCGCAGCCGAGGTCTCCCCGCTGTGGGTTTCCCGCAGCTGCACGGCCAGCGCGGCACGGTCAAGCCATGCCCTCCAGACGGTGTCGTCGACGGTGCCGGTGACGATCACCCGCTCGGTGAGGCCGCGGGCCGCGGCCCGTTCGGCGATGGCTTCTTCGAGCACGGCCGGGCACGGGCCGACGAAGGCCAGCCGGACCGGCCGGTCGAGCAGCGCCACGGCGTCGATGAGGAGGTCGGGCTGCTTCTGCATAGCCACGATGCCAAAGGCCACGACGAGCGGCTCGGCCTCATCGGCGCTGGTGCGGCCCGACGCCTCGACCGGCGGGCAGGCCGGGGGCAGGACGTGGATGGGAGGAGCGGCGACCCCGGGGGGCAGGTCCATCAGCAGGACCCGGCGAGCGACCTCGGAGTTGACGAGCACACCCCGGCAGCGCTGGACGAGCGGCCAGGTGACGCCGACGCCGGCCTCGAGCAGCGCCAGGGTGGACCAGCCGGCGGCGGCGGCCGCGGCGTGCGGGGCCCGCCCCGGGTAGGCGAGCTCGAGGAGGCGGTGGAAGGCGGCCGAGTCGCCGTCGAGGGCGGTGGTGGCGATGGCCGGCAGGCGCGCCTCGTGCAACCACAGCCAGGCCGGGTGGGCCAGGCAGGCGGCGACCGAGGCCAGGTGGCCCTCGCTGTTGCCGAGGGTCGCCACCAGTGCGTCATAGGAGGTGGCCGGGAGGTGACGGCCGAGGGAGGCGACGTGCAGGCGGCGGACGCCGGCGACGGGACTGGTCGAGCTCGGACGGGGCGAAAGGTGGTCGACGAGGGTGCCGGCGCCGGCCAGGGCGGCGGCGACCCGGCCGTTGTAGGCCCCGATGCCCCCGCCGTGCGGCGGGAGGGGACCGAGCAGGCCGATGCGCAGGGGCCGCCGACCCGCAGGCAAGCGGTGCCGGTGCCGCGGCTGGGCGGCGCCGTCGGCCGTTGGCAGGGCGTCGATCGCCGACAGCACCCGGGCCGCCGTGCGCTCCCAGGTGGCCTCTCCGAGCAGCTCCTGCTGGGCGGCCAGGATGGCGGCTCTCCGGTCGGGTTGGCGGGCCGCATCGGCGACGGCCTCGGCGATGCTGCGGGCGTCGGTGGGGTCGAAGGTGGCCTCCGGGACCCCCGCCACCTCGGCCAGGGAGGTGGTGCCCGAGACCAGCGAGGGGCAGCCACAGGCGGCCGCCTCCAGCACGGGGAGGCCGAGGCCTTCGGCCAGGGACGGCTGCACGTGCAGGTGGGCCCGCCGGTACAGCGCCACCAGGTGGTCGTCGGGGATCTGTCCGAGCAGGAGCAGGAGGTGAGTCGGCAGCCCGGCGGCCTCCGCGGCCTGGCGCAGGCGGGCCTTCCAGTCCTCGGTGAGGCTGCCGACGACCAGGAGGGGCAGCCCGTCGCCCCGGGCGTGGAGCAGCCCGGCCGCCTCGACCAGCCGTTCGAGGTTCTTTCGCGGGTCGGAGCCGCCGACGCACACCAGGAAGTGTCGGTCGACGAGATCGGCGTGGTAGCCGCGGAACAGCCCCTCATCGGTGCCGTCGGCGGGCCGGAACCGTTCGCTCACGCCGCCGAGGATGGTGCGGACCTGAGCCGGCGGGCAGCCGAGTAGCTCGATCACCTCTTGTCGGGTGTGCTCGCTGTCGGTCAGCACCACCGGGGCACGGGCCACCCACTGCGCCCGGGCCCGGTAGCGGCGGAGCCCGATCCCGGCGCCCAGGTAGTGGTCGGGGGCCCGCAGCGGGATCAGGTCGTGCACGACCACCACCCGGGGCGTGCCTGAGCCGGCCCAGTGCGCAGCGGTGACCAGGCCGGCGGGATCGGTGGCCCCGCAGTGCAGGAAGGCGGCGGGCACCAGCCGCACCGCGGGCCCCGCCGCCAGGATGCGCTCGGCCTCGCGGGCGCAGTCGAAGCGGACCAGGCCAGCGGCGGCCACGGCGGCCGGAAGGCCGGCCGGGGGGCCGAGCTCGGGCCGCAGGGTCACCGCCCGCAGCCGCCCGGCGGCCATCAGGGAATCGAGCAGGCCGACCGTGTAGCGGCCCACCCCACGGTCGCCCCACCCCGGGACCTGCAGGACCTGGGCGTCGACGACGACGCCGAGGGCCATCAGTGCCCTGCGAGAAGCCGCTCGACGTCAGCCAGGCGCGCCGCGGCGCGAGCCTCAGCCTCGGCGATCCCGTCGACCAGCTCGGTGGACAGCGCCGGGATCGCCCCCAACTCCTCGACCGCACGGTGGAGGGCCACGAGCGACGCCTCAACGCCTTTGAGGCGGTCGGCCATCTCGTCGAGGCGATCCCCGGTGCGGTCGAGGCGCCCGGCCATGTGGTCGAGGCGGCCTGCCACGTCGTCGAGGGGCGGCGCCATGCGGTCGACCCGCACAGCCAGCTGCTCGAGCCGGGCGGCGACCGGACGCGTGGCGACGAGCCCGAGGCGGACCAGCAAGGCGGAGAGGAGCTGCTTCATCGCACGTCCGATCCGCTCGTCAGTCGAGGGATTCGACGGCGTTGATCAGCGGCTGGTCGGCCACTGCGGGAGGCTCGGCGACAGCGGGCGTGTCGGCGGCCTTGGTCGGCTCGGCGGCGTCGGCGTCGGCGTCGGCGCCGGTCGGCTCGGTGGGCGCCTGCTCGGGGCCGACTGCCACGAGCCGCCGCTCCATGGCGACCTGCAGGGCGACGACGCCGACCGACTTGTCGTGCTGGCCGACTTCAAAGCCGTCCATCGAGTCGATCCAGTCGATGACCTGGCCGTCGCGGTCGGTGATGCCGATCTGCAGGGTGTAGTGGCCGTCCAGCAGGGGGAGCGAGGCGATGTGGAAGCGCACCGAGCCGTCACCCCGCTCCAGCCGGCCGATCGACGCGTCCAGGGTCAGGCTGTTGCCGCCCCAGATCCGGTGGCCGTTCGGGTCCCACAGGCCGATCCCGATGATGGGATCGTCGAACGGGGCCTCGGCCCGGTAGCGCACCTCGACCTCGACCGGCTCTCCCGGGTACACGTGCTGGCGCTCGGACTGGTGGGCGTGCGAGCTCGTCACCTCGGTGATGCGGATCGCCTTGACCCGGCGGGGGGGTCGGGTATCGCCGGCCGGCCGCTCCTCCTCGTCCTCGACCTCGATGCTCTGGGCCTCACCGGCCCGGCCGGTGGCGAACAGGTGCTCCCGGAAGGTGCGGATGGCGGCGGCGGGCTTGCCGTCGGCGATCTGCAGGCCGTGGTCGAGCACCGCCGCCCGGTTGCAGATCTCCCGGACCAGGTCGGCTCCGTGGGTCACGAAGACGATGGTGCGGCCCTCGCGCTGGAACTGCTTGATCTTGGCCAGGCACTTCTGGGAGAAGGCCTCGTCGCCCACAGCCAGCACCTCGTCGACCAGGAGGATCTCGGGGTCGATGCTCACCGCCACCGAGAAGCCGAGCCGCACGAACATGCCGGAGCTGTAGAACTTCACCTGCCGGTCGATGGCGCTCGCCACCTGCTCGCCGGCGAACTCGACGATGTCGTCGAACCGCTTGGCGATGTCACGGCGGCTGAGGCCGAGCAGCAGGCCGTTCATCTCGACGTTCTCCCGCCCCGTGAGGTCGGGGTGGAACCCGGCTCCGAGCTCGAGGAGGGCCGACATGCGGCCGCGGGTGACGACCTCGCCGTGGGTGGGCTGGAGGATCCCGGCGATGATCTTCAGCAGCGTCGACTTGCCCGAGCCGTTGTGGCCGAGGAGGCCGATGGTCTCGCCCTGGGCGATGTCGATCTGGATCTCCCGCAGGGCCCAGAACTCCTCGGACTTGGTGCGCCCGAGGTGGACCAGGCGCTCCTTCAGCGAGTCGAAGCTCTCCTTGCCGATGTCGAACTTCTTGGAGACGCGCCGGATCTCGATGGCCGGCGGCACTACAGCTCCTCGGCGAAGTTGCCCTCTAGCTTGCGGAAGAGCCGCATCGAGAGGACGAGGACGCCGATCGAGCCGACGAGCACGGCCAGCAGGAACGTGAGGTGCCAGAGGATGCCGACGTCGGGCAGCAGCGGCAGGTGGTCCTTGCCGTTGCTCAACAGCACTGACGTGCGGTTGTAGAAGGCCCGCTGGAACACCGTGACGATGGGGGTGACCGGGTTCAGGTTCAGCAGCCAGAAGGGGATCCCGTGGCGCGGGAGGAGGTCGCTGACCTGCCGGAACGGGTAGGCGATCGGCGTCAGCCAGAACCAGGCCAGCAGGGCCAGCTCAACGAGGTGCGAGGCGTCGCGCACGAACACGTTCACCGCCGCCAGGAAGACCCCAAGAGCGGCCGCCAGGACCACCATGGTGATGATGGCCAGGGGCACCAGCGCCAGGAAGCCCACGTCGATGCCGTGTTGGAAGACGACCAGCCCGGCCAGCAGCACCGTCATCTGCAGGAAGAAGTGCACGAGGCCGGCGCCGACGTTTGACAGCGGCAGGATCTCGCGGGGAAAGGCGATCTTCTTCACCAACGCCGAGTTGGCCAGGATCGATCCGGTTGCCCCCGGCACGACCATGGAGATGAAGTTCCACACCAGCAGGCCGCTGAGCAGCCAGATCGGGAACAGCGGTATCCCGTTCTTCAAGAAGACCGAGAAGACCAGGTAGAAGATGACCAGGTACATGATCGGGTTGAGCAGCGACCACACAAAGCCGAGGACGCTGTTCTTGTACTTGACCTTCAGCTCCTTGCGGGTCATGGCCGAGAGGAGCTCCCGTGCCGCCCAGATCTCACCGACCCGCTGGCGAAGCGTGACGTTGGCCGTGACGACCCGGGCCGGTGGATCGTCACGAGGCGCCAGCGGCTCGCGGTCGAGGGAGAGGGTCACGTGGCCGAAGGCTACTGGCGGAGGGCGCTCAGACCTACGACACGACCGGTGTAGCCGGGCACCGCGCCCCGCACGCTGCCGAGGTTGGGGGCGTCGCCGAATGGGGTGATGGCGCCCCCCGAGCTGGCCACCAGGTAGCCCTGGCCCGTCGATGTCGCCACCATCGCCACCGCCGGCCCAGAGCCGGGCACGCCGGTGGTTGCGCCGAAGAACGGGACGTCGAGGCCGAAGACGCCGCCGTCGGCGGCCAGGAGCCAATAGCCGCCTCCGTCGGGCCGGGCCGCCATCGCCGTGATGGGCTGGTTCAGGCGGATCCCGCCAGCGGACCCGTGGAAGGCGGCGTCGCCGAAGCTGAAGATGCCACCATCGCTGGCCACCAGCCAGTAGCCCTGGCCGGAGGGCGTGGGGGCCATGCCGACGACGGGCTTGTCCAGCCTGGTGCTGCCGGTGGAGCCGTGGAAGGCGGCGTCGCCGAAGCTGAAGATGCCGCCGTCGCTGGCCACCAGCCAGTAGCCCTGCCCGGAGGGGGTGGGGGCC
>JBBSHM010000068.1:0-13814 GCA_038253125.1 Acidimicrobiales bacterium | reverse complement strand
GGATCGATCCGCCACCCGGCCGGTGTCACCTGCTGCACCCGTTCGCTCTCGGCCCCGGAGGGGACCCGCACGACGGTGGCGACAGAGACACCCAGAGCTAGCGAACACAGGGTGACGACGTTGCGATGCACAGCCCAGACCTCCACATGGTCGAACGTTCCAGCGAACGAATGGTCTCTTGTCCGGGTGAACGGCTCATGACGTGACGCCGCACACCGGTCGACACTTGGGTGAACCTTCCTCGGTGACAGCCGTCGAGCTGGCGGCCGCCCCGTGCCTCAGGGCCGGACCGGGTCCGGCTTGGTGGCGATGTCCGGCTCAGCCCACGGGGTCTCGCGCTTGGAGGCGAACAGCAGGCCGAGGATCAGACCGGTGACCAGACCGACGCCGTGGGTGTCGTGCAGCGCGACCATGGCAACGGCCCCCACCACGACTACGGCAGTGAGCAGCATGCGCAGCTGCTCGGGGCGCCCAGCGCGCCGGATGGTCATGACCGCGGCAGCGGCGGCACTGCCGCCGAGCGTGCCGACGCGAGGCCCGGCGGCGGCCATCCCGGTGAGGTAGGAGGCGAAGTAGGCGGCGTACAGGTAGCTCGGCCGCCGCGGGAGCTGCCGGGCGGACCAGAGGCCGACGATGAGAGCGCCGACGAGCCCGGCGACCGCATCGGACGACCCAGCGCCCCTGTTGCTCGGCTCCCAAACGTAAGGCCAGGGTCTGGCCGGCAAGCCCCGCAGCCAAATAGATGATGATCCACCGGGCGCCGCGATGGTGGCGCTCCCACGGCGACGCCGACGAGGACGCTGCCGGCAAGGTTGAACAGGTACTGGTTCCACCCCGATGACTGCACGAGGAGCGGCATAGCGACCCGCCACCACTGGCCCGCATGGAGCCCGGCCGGGTCACACCGCAGCTCTCGGAGAACCGTCGGGAACACGAACTGCGCGGCGCCGACGAGTGCGGTGACGGCGGTGACGGCGGTGACGGCGGTGGTCACCGGGTGCGCACGCAATGCCTGAGCGGCTCTGGCAATGCCCACCCGTTGAGCTGCCGCGCCAGCCGACGTTCGCCTCCGAGCCGGGTCCCCGTCGGCCACCGCCGGTGGACCACCGTGGGCGTTCCGCCCTTCTCGGCTGGTCATTCCGGTCATGAACGGCTCCGGGTGCCGATGTCGACCAACGTCACCAGCTCCTGGGCGTAGTGCTCGCAGTCGAGACCCGGTACCGACTCCAACAGCAACGGCAGCCCGTCAAGCGCCCGCTGCACCACCGCGGCCATAACCACTGGATCAAAAGCCCGGAACACCCCCTCGTCCTGGCCGCGGCGTAAGAAGCCCCCGAGGGGGGAGAGGGCCGCCCGATCGGCAACTGCACCGTAGGCCAGACCGCCACCCAGGACGATCTCCACCAGCGCCTTCATCAGCGAACGATGGGTGCGGACGAACCCACGAGGGCCTCGATGTAGGCCCGCAGCATCTCTGCGGCCCCAGCCTGGGCTCCCACCCGCTCGGCCATGAAGCGCTTCAAGTCTGCGACGACATCGTCGGTGACTGAGCGCCGGTCAGCCCAGGGGCAGGACTGGTGTGCCTTCCTGGCGCACAGCGTCAAGGGCGTTCGCGTCGAGGCCCAGGAGGCGAAGGATCGTCGGGGCGATCGAGGTCGTCTCGTACTGGTCGCCCACCGTCTGGCGGGCCTCAGCACCCGCTCCGGAGACCACCAGGGGGACGTGGCGGTCGGCCGGGTTCACCCCGCCGTGCTCGGCGATCTTCCCAGTCGGGTTGAGCTTGGTGTAGACGGTCCCGACCCGGGCCACCCCGAGCAGGTCGGGTACACGCGTGTCCGCGGCCGGCGCGCCGAAGAACGTGGGCCCGTCCACGACATCGCTGAGGCCGGAGGAGGCGACCTGTGTGATGTTCCCGTTGATGTCCATCCCCGGCGCCGAGTGGCTAAGCAGGTAAGCGGACGCGAAGGCCTTGCCGGCCGGGTCTCTCAGCCACAGCAGCATCCCGTCGTCGTTCAACGAGAACGTGACCAGCGAAGGGGTGCCGGGGTGCGTGGCTGCGTACTCGGTGTTGAGGGCGTCGATGATCGGGCCGTCGTTGATCCGGCGCAGCTGGGTCGGGTCGATCGGTGACTGGCCGTGCTTCGCCGACAGGATGATGGTCGTCGAGCGGTTTTTCCCCGCCCGGCGGATGGCGCCCGTCAGGCGCTGAACCTCGGTGTTGACGAAATCCAACGCGTTGGCCAGCACCGGTCCCGGTGTGCCCGTCTCATCGATGTAGCCGCCGCGCTCCAGCTGGTCAGTGCCCTCGGTGTGGGACTGGAAGAGCTTCTGAGCGGTGGACACCGACTGGAAGTTCATCCCGAAGATGGCCGGGGTGGCCGCCTTCCTGGCACCGCTGTGATCAGTCCCGTTGATCTCGTTGACCACGGCTCCGGTCTTGTAGCTGTCGTACTGCTGGGTGAGAAGGTTGTCCTTGGTCCAGTCAAAGCCGTGACCGTTCGGGTCGGCCGACTCGGTGGGGGCGTCGCTGTTGATCTCGGGGGTGAACAGGTCGTCGATGTTGGCCGTCGAGCCGGGGCCGTTCAGGATCTGATACGCCGGGTGCTTGTCCGACCAGGCCGTGCGCAGGCCGGCCGCCTTGGCCACGCCGAAGACCGTGTTCACCTTCAGGTGGTCGTTCGGGTAGACGGGCTGGCAGGTCGCCGGATCCACCGGGAGCTTCGCCGGGTCGATCAGGGTGGTCGGGTTCGAGGTCATGCGCAGGATCGTCCGGGGGAGCCCGGGCAGCCCTTGGCCGGCGTCCAGGGCGAACGGGTCACGGTCGAGGGACTCGGAGTAGTTGGCCTCAGCCCCCGGCGTGACCGACGTGCACGAGGTGGTGCCGGCCGGGAGCAGTGCCCTGTCATAGGAGTCGTCGTAGTAAACGCCCGTGGTCTTCGGGTTGCCGCCGGTGACCTGGGCGAGCATCCCGGGGAACGAGTCGGATGGCACGGGCGTCTGGGCGTTGGTGAACTCGGTGCCGCGCTGGACGAGCCTGGCCAGGGCCGATGTCGGGTGGCTGCCCACGTACCAGTCCAGGTCTGACTGGTGCATCCCGTCGATGGACAGCAGGAGAACGTGCCGGCTGGGACGTTCCCGTTCCCGGGACGGCACGGGACCCGCGGTCGCCGGTCCACCGAAGGCTGCCGCCCCCGCCACGGCTGCTGTGCCGACGGCCATGAACTTGAACGCTCGTCCCATGCCACTCCTTGAGCTCGGTCTCGAGCCGGGTCTACATGGGCCGGGTGTCCACGCTCTGGACCGCCGGTTACGCCAGGGTGAACGGACGGCGAGCATTGAGGGCCGGCCGCCGGGTCGGCCCTGGGACCGTCAGGAGATCGGCCTCAGCCGAACAGGCCGAAGCGGATGAGGCAGCCGCCGCCGACGACGAGGCTGTAGATGGCGAAGGGTGTGAGGGTCTGGGTGCGGAAGATCTTCTCCAGGAACCTGACCGCACCGTAGGCGGCGATCGCCGAGCAGACGCTTCCGGCCAGGATCTGGCCGCGGATCCCGTTGCCGAGGCTTCCGAACAGGTCGGGCAGCTTGTAGACGCCGGCGGCGAGGATGATCGGGGTGGCGGCGAGGAAGCTGAAGCGGGCGGCGTCCTCGTGGTCCAGGCCTCGCAGTAGGCCGGCGACCATCGTCACCCCCGAACGGCTCAGTCCCGGGAGGAGGGCGAGCGCCTGTCCGAAGCCGATGGCGACGCCCTCGCGCAGCTCTAGGGTTTCGAGGTCGCGCGATCGGCGGTCGACGGTGGTGCTGGACGGGACGCTCGGTTCGGTCTCCAGGACCTTCGCCGCAGCTCTTCGGCGGAGCCGTTCGCCGGTCAGGAGGAGGACGCCGTTCACGGTGAGGAACAGGGCCGCCGACGTTGGACGGGCAAAGGCCGTCCGCAGGGTGTGCTCGAGGGCGAGCCCGATGACGCCGACGGGGATGGTGACGGCTATGAGCAGCCAGCACAGCCGTTGGTCGGGCGTCTCGATGCGCCGGTCCCGCAGCGACGTCAGCCCTCCGGTGACCACCCGGGCCCAGGTGGACCTGAAGTGGAAGAGCAGCACGAGGGCGGTGGCTACGTGCAGGCCCACCAGGAACGCCAGGTAGGGCGACTCCGACTGGTGCTGCTGGGCCAGCACCTGTCGCCACGAGCCGCCGATGAGGGCGGGTACGAGCACCGAGTGGCCGAGGCTGGAGATCGGGAAGAGCTCGGTGACCCCCTGCAGCAGGCCGATGGTGCACGCCTGGAGGTAGGTGAGCTGATCGCTCACCGGGCGCGACCGGGTCGCCCGGTGCCGCTCGCCATCCAGGCCCCGGCCCAGCAGACGACAGCCAGGCCCAGCATGGCCAGCCCGTGCTTGGTGTGGTGGCGGGTCACCCCCGCCTCGTGGCCGGGCACGAACGCCGGCAGGGCATCCGCGCTCCGGGAGAAGTAGAGGACGCTGACGGCGACGCACGCGATGCCGAGAAGGATCAGGCCGCCGATGACGAGCCGCTTCGTGGAGGTCTGCACGGCTCCATAACTATCATGGCTGTAGTAGTGCTATCCGGTCACCCGTAACCCGCGCTGGCGCCGGACGGGCTGACGGCGCTCATCGAGCCAGCACCGACACGAAGTCGCGGCTCTGGGAGCGGAGGTAGCGATCGGGGGCGTGGACCATGTCCGGGAGCAGGCGCGTCCCGGCCTCACCGCCCTGGGCTCCGTAGAGGAAGAAGGCCACCCAGGTGCTGTTGATGTCAAGCTCCATGGCCCGCACGGCGCCGGCGTTCACCAGAAGGCCGGCAAGGCTCTTGATCGACAGCCCCGGCCCGCCGACCCAGACGAGCGCCCCATCGGCTGTGACGCCTATGCCGGAGCGCCACACGAGCACCTTGCCGCCCAGCGTCTTGCCCCACCTGATGTTGTTGGCGTCGTCCAGGCCGGCGACTGGCCCCCCTCGGTCGACTATGAGGCCCAGGTTCTGGCGGACGGCCGCCACGTCGGGCCCCAGCTTCGCGTCACGTCCCCACTGGTCGACGCTGGCGGTGCCGTCGGCGCGGAAGACCAGCGATGCGGCTCCGTCGACGAGCGGGCGGGCTGAGCGGCCGCCCACCCAGTACCCGCCGCCGGCCTCGTTGAGCCGGAAGCCGGAGTTGAAGGCGGCTAGGAGGTGAGGCCTGTCGCTCGCCGCCACCTGGCCGCCGGAGGGCCAGGAGGGCCCCGGGTCCTCGGTGCCGCCCTGAAGCTGGAGGCGGGCCACCTTGGGATCGATGCGGGCGATGGCCGCCAGCAGGGACGTGTGAACCGGGTCGGGTCGGACGCGGGTTACCGCGATCGCCGGCCGGGCGGCGTCGCCGGCCACGACCGTCCACTGCCCTTCTCCCGGGAGCGGCGCCCCGGCCGGCGAGGGCACCGGGGCCAGCTTGACGCCCTCCGACCGGGTGGCGGCGGCTGCCGGGGCGGGTTTCCCGCTGTTGAGGGAGGCGGTTGGCGCTCCGCTGCTGATGGGGATCGTCGGCGCCCCACCGCTCTTCGGGGGATGGTGCTGGTACCACCAACGCTCGATGAGGTTCACCTCGGACCGCCCGCCGTTGGCGCGGATCCACTCGACGGCCCGCAGCGACAGGGGATCACTGCTCTTGACGGTCAGGTCGGCACCGAGCGACCATGCCGGCCCGGTGGCGGCGAGCACGGCGACGGCCACCAGGACAGGCAGGACCGTCCGGCTGGGACCAGACCGCGGGGCTCGGTGCGCCCCCCTCTGCTTGGCCGTGCGGACCCGGCGCCGCCTCCCGGGCGTCGGGGCCACGGCGACGACCCAGCCGGGCACGATGGGGAACCACCAGCTCAGCCCGGCCACCTCACTGACCAGGACGAGCCCGGCGAGCCCGGCGGCGGTTGCCAGCAGCGAGCGGGGGGTGGCCGGGACGAGGCGGGGGATGCGCAGCAGGATGAGGCGCACGGCGAGCCCGGCAGCCAGGACCGTGAAGCCGGCAACCCAAAGCCGTGCCGGCTGGAGGGGCAGCAGGAGGTGCCGGGCGACGACGACGAGGCAGATCAGGTTCAGGACCAGGGCCAGCACGGCCTCCCGGCGGACCCGGGGCGTCTCTGGCCGGGACGGTACAGGAGAGTCAAAAGGCGCCGCAGGGGCGTGGGCGAGAGTCTTCATCGGTGGCGCGGGATCGCCCCTCGGGCGACCCGGTCGATGATGCCCGTCCGTTTCCGACGTGGTGCCGGCGCTGGTCAAGGGACAGCCAACTCTTGGCCAACCTCTGGCAGCCTTCGATCGGTGAGACATAGAGAGGGCGATCCAGCCGGGCCGGGGCGTCAGCCGCCGCAGCAGGGTCGGGTGTCGGCGTGGACCGCCCCGGGGGCGGCGGTGCCTGGCATCCAGCCCCCGCCCGCCGGCCTCCACGTCATGCCGGCGAAGGAGACGGACCGGATCCCGAGGAGGTGGCCGTGGCCCACCAGCCAGGCGGCGAGCGTCCATCCCTGGGCGGGCGGGATCACCTTGTCGACCCCGGGCGGCCCCACGTCATCGGCGATGCCCTGGGTGATCAACCGGCTGGTGCCGGTCTTTACGGGGTCCGGGTAGGTGCACGACAGGCCCTCCGCAGTCTCGCCCGTCATGACCTGGGCCAGCACGCGAGCCTCGGGCTCCCAGTTGGCGTAGGCGGTGGGGGCGCCGCTGTGCTGGACGGCCTGGGCGGCTTCGGCCACGGACAGCGTCTGCCACGAGGGCAGCCGCACCAGCCGCTGGTAGAAGGCGGTGGCGGCGTAGCGGGGGACCATGATCTGGCCGACCGATCCCCATCCCTGGGACGGCCGCTGCTGGAACAGCCCGACTGAGTCCCGGTCGCCGTGGTCCAGGTTGTGAAGCCCGGACTCCTGCAGGGAGGTGGCGAGGGCGATGGTGACGGCGTGGTCGGGCATCGCCAGCCGCTTGCCGATCGCCGCGATGGTCGATGCGCTGGCCGCCTGCTCGAGGTCGAGCGGGTAGCCGGTGGGCCCGATCGCCGCCCGGCACCCGGGCTGAGCCTGGTCAGGACCGGAGCGCACCAGGCTCCGGATGCCGAGGAGGCCGCCGCCCACCAGGGCGGCGAGCACAGCAAGCGTGATCATCCACCGGGATCGACGCGTTCTGTCAGGACGGGATGCGGGAGATGCTGAGCCTTCCGACGAGAAGGTCGCCGGACGCCAGCGGCGGGGTCGCAGGTGGTTCACGATCGGCTCGCGTGCATCAACGTCCACGGCTACCGACGAACAGGTGGCGTCGGCCACGGCCACCCGCGGCACCGTAGCCCACCCCGCCCACGAGCCAGCCGCGGCCGGTGGCGACTCCCTTGGCGTTGCGTCGCCAAAAGTGCACCCGCGGTTCAGGCGGGCGTAACCAGCGGGCCATCTGCACGACGGTTGCCTTCCATAGGTTCCGCAGGTAGGCCGACAGGAGGAGATGAGCGTGCAGCTGACAAGGTCATGGAAGGTCTCAGTTGGAATGGCGGTGGCAAGCGCCGCGGTCGTTGCCGGCTCGGCGGCGGTGCTGGCCGCGCCGGGTAGACGGCCGATGCTCACCGACGTGGCCACGGCGAACACCAAGTCAGAGGGCTACGCCCCGGCGTCGAAGCTGTCGGAGGAGCTGCGGTCGATCGTCCTCGCCCAGGGCTCCACCAAGGTCGAGAACCCGACGGCGCTCACCTCGTACTACGGCTACGACAACGATGTGCTGAACACCGCTGGTGATCCTCAGATGGTGCCGACCAAGAGCTCTCCGGCAAACGAGACGACCAAGACGGAGCCGGACAAGAACACCTACCTGACCTTCGGCCGGGGCCTGCCGGGGGCCGATGGCGGCTACGACTATGGGAAGCGCTTCCTGTTCCAGGGCCATGAGAACGGCGCTGGCGGGGCCGGCTACATCACCCGGATCAACCTTGACGCCGACGCCGCCCACCGTGTCACGGTCCTGGCCACCACCGACACTGCAGGAGCGCCGTTGACGACGATCGACGGTTCCACCTGGGACCCGTTCGCCCAGCGCCTCCTGTTCACCACCGAGAGCCCGAGCAAGCCGACCTATGCGGCGACTCCCGGCTACCCGTCGGTGGTCGAGGACGTCTCGGGGGCTCTGGGCCGGGGTGGCTACGAGGGAATCCAGAACGACGGCGACGGGAACCTGTGGATCGTCGAGGACATCGGCGGCGCCACCAAGACGGGCACGGCCGCCAAGATCCCGAACAGCTTCCTCTACCGGTACGTGCCGGCAACCAAGGGTGACCTGCACAACGGCCAGCTGCAGGCCCTCCAGGTCACGGGCCCCACCGGGCAGCCGATCACCAAGGCGTCCCAGACCCCCCTCAACAGCCCCGACCAGCTTGCCCTGCACGCCTACGGCAGCTCGTTCGCAACCAGGTGGGTGACGGTCCACGACACTGCCACCGACGGGACCGCCCCCTTCAACGCCAACGAGGCAGCAACAGCCCATGACGCCTCACCGTTCAAGCGTCCCGAGAACGGGGTGTTCCGGCCCGACGGCTCCTTCAACCAGTTCCTGTTCGACGAGACGGGCGACACCAACGCCACCAGCGTGGAGAACGACAACGCCGGCGGCTGGGGCTCGGTGTTCAAGCTCAGCCAGCGTGGGCCGTCGGCAGCGGTTGGCAGCCTGTCCATCTTCTACAAGGGCAACCAGGAGCACGCCGGGTTCGACAACATGAGCTTTTTGACCAGGAACCAGCTGACCGTCGTCGAGGACGCCGGCGACACGCTCCACTCCCAGCGCAACGCTCTCGACTCCGGCTTCACGTTCGATCTCGCCACCGACTACTCGACGGCTGGGACCGCTCCCGTCCGCTGGCTGGCCGAAGGCCGCGATCCGTCCGCCACCATCGACTCGTCCTACAACGGCTTCGGTAAGAACGACGGGGACAACGAGATCACCGGCGACCTGATCTCAGACGGCGACTCCCGCCCCGGCGGGATCCTCGGCGCCAAGCCGCCGACGCCCTTCAGAGACGGATGGCGCTGGTTCTACACCCAGCAACATGGCGACAACACGACCTACGAGGTCGTCCCCGCCGGGCGTGGTGGGGCATGATCGGCTGGTGCGAATTGCGGCGATCGATGGCCGGGCCAGCCTGGTGGTCCCGGGCGGGGTGGTGGACCTCGGCGCATCGGGCCAGCCTGCCGACCCGATGGACTGCCTGGCCCGGTGGGATGAGCTGGCCGCGTGGGCGGCGGCCACCGAGCCGGCTGCGACGGGGCCGCTGGTCGAGGCCAGCCTCACGTGTCCGGTGCCCCGCCCCAGCCAGGTCTTCGCCATCGGCCTGAACTACCGCGACCACGTCGAGGAGACGGGGGGCGAGGTGCCGGCGGTGCCGCTCACCTTCACCAAGTTCGCCTCCTGCCTGTCCGGGCCCCGCGACGACATCCCGCTGGTGCCAGGCTCGGTCGACTGGGAGGTGGAGCTGGTGCTGGTGGCAGGGGCCGGGTGCACAGTCGGCCAGGACGTCAGCGAGCGCGAGCTGCAGCGGGCCGGCCGGCCGGCCCAGTTCTCCCTGGCCAAGAGCCACCGCGGCTTCGGCCCCATCGGACCGTGGGTCACCGACGAGGCGGACCCGGCCGACCTCGCCATCTCGTGCGCCCTGAACGGCGAGGTGGTGCAGGCCAGCCGCACGAGCGACATGGTCTTCGGGGCCGCCGAGCTGCTTGCCTACCTCGGCGACATCTGCGACCTGCGGCCCGGCGACCTCGTCTTCACCGGCACCCCGGCCGGCGTGGGCATGGGCCGCACGCCCCCTCGATTCCTGCAGCCCGGTGATGTGCTCGTGTCGAGCATCGAGCACGTCGGCACGCTGGTCAACCGCTGCCGGGAGGTGCCGCTCCCGCTGCCGCGCTAGGCGGAGGAGACGATACCCGGCCGGTCCTCGATGGACCGGGAGGACTTCCTCGCCAGCGCGGCAACCTCCTGACTGCATCGGAAGTTGTCGGCCTCGGGATGCTTGACTCCACCCAACCAAACCATCCCGGGAGAGACCGATGCCGCTCGCCATCCGCGCCGACGGGCTCGTCAAGCACTTCGGCACCACCGTGGCCCTCGACGGTCTCGACCTCAGCGCCGAGCAGGGACGGGTACTCGGGGTCCTGGGCCCGAACGGCGCCGGCAAGACCACGGCGGTGCGGATCCTCGCCACCCTCCTGGTGGCTGACCGGGGCCACGCCGAGGTGGCGGGCTTCGACGTAGCCCGCCAACCGCAGGAGGTGCGCAGCGTGATCGGCCTCACCGGCCAGTACGCGGCGTTGGACGAGAACCTCACCGGGCTCGAGAACCTCGACATGATCGGCCGGCTGGCCCAGATCGGAAAGGCCCAGGCCCGCCAGCGCGCCGGTGAGCTGCTCGAGCGGTTCGACCTGGCCAACGCCGCCGGCCGGCCGGCCCGCACGTACTCGGGCGGCATGCGCCGCCGCCTCGACCTGGCCGCCAGCCTGGTGGGCCGGCCGGTGGTGCTGTTCCTGGACGAGCCCACCACCGGCCTCGACCCCCAGAGCCGCAACGCCCTGTGGGAGGTGGTGCGCGACCTCGTCACCGACGGCACCACCATCCTTCTCACCACCCAGTACCTGGAGGAGGCCGACAAGCTGGCCGACGAGATCGCGGTGATCGACGAGGGCCGGGTGATCGCCCGGGGCACGCCCACCGAGCTGAAGGCGTCGGTCGGGGGCGAGGTGCTGGCCATGCAGCTGGCCGACGCCGGACAGGTCGACGCCGCCGTCGCCGCCCTCGGCCCCTTTGGCGCCGAGGCCCGGGTGGAGGACGCGACGATCAACATCCCGGTCGGTGCCGACAAGCGCGTGCTGTCGGCGGCGGTGCGCCGGCTCGACGAGGCGGGCATCGCCCTGGCCGACCTCGGGACCCGCCGCCCCAGCCTGGACGACGTGTTCCTCGGCCTCACCGGCCATGTCGCCGAGGGAGGCGAGGCCGGGCAGGACGGCTCCCCGCCCCCCCGGCAGAGCCGTTCAGGCCGCCGCCGTTCAAGGAAGGAGGCGGCGTAGCCGTGACCGCAACAACAACAGCCGCCACCACCACGCCGGTTGACGCCCGGGCCCCGGCGCCCCACCTGCTGGCCGACACCCTGGTCATCGCCAGGCGCCACCTGCTCGCCCTGTCCCGCCAGCCCCAGCTGCTGGTGTTCGTGGTGATCCAGCCGATCATGTTCGTGCTGCTGTTCCGCTTCGTCTTCGGCGGCGCCATCCGCACCCCGCCCGGCTACAGCTACGTCGACTACCTGATGCCCGGGATCATCACCCAGACCGTGGCCTTCGGCTCCAGCGGCACGGCGGTGGCCATGGCCGACGACATCCAAAAGGGCATCATCGACCGCTTCCGGGCCCTGCCCATGAGCCGCTCGGCCGTCATCGGCGGCCGGGTGCTCTCCGACCTGGCCCGTCTCCTGCTCACCATCGGGGTCATGACCCTGGTCGGCGTCCTCATCGGCTGGCGCCCCGACCTCAACCCGCTGCGCCTGGTGGCCGCCCTTGGGTTCGGCCTCGGGTTCGGCCAGGCCATGAGCTGGCTCAGCGCCCTGGTCGGCCTCAGCATCCGCAGCGTCGAAGCCGCCCAGGCCGCCTCGTTCGTCGGCATCTTCCCGCTCACCTTCGCCTCGTCGGTCTTCGTGCCCGTCCAGTTCATGCCCGGCTGGCTGCAGGCCTTCGCCCGCGCCAACCCGATCACGCTGGTCGCCTCGACGATCCGGGCGCTCACCCATGGCGACGCCGTGGGCCACTCCTGGTGGGAGGCCCTCATCTGGCTCGTCGCCATCACCGCCGCCGCCTCGATCGCCGCCACCAGGAAGTACAAGCAGACGTCGTCCTAGCTATCGGCGGCACACCGACAGGGAAGCGACCAGTCGCCCCTGTGCTTCGCCGCCCTGAGAGGAATGATCCGCCGCGGCTGACTACGCCGACCCCTCGAAGCTGGCGCCGCGGATGCCGCGGTCGGCCAGCTCCTTCAGGAGGGGGAGCGGGTCGGGGGCGAGGACGGCGAGGCCGGCGGCCCCGCAGCGGGACATGCGGCCCGACCCGATGGCGACGGCCACGACGGCGGCCACGGCTCCGGCGGCCAGGGCGGGGCGGTCGACGGCGCCGTACACCACGGTCTCAAAGGTCTGGCCCCGCCGGCCCCGCACCTCGACCCTGATGGCGCCGACCAGGCCCTCGGGGTGGGGCTGGCGGAGCATCGGCAGGGGGGCGGTCAGCCGGTCGCGCCGGGTGGCGGCGATGCGCGAGGTGGCCCGGAGCAGGCCCGGGAAGGCGGGGGCGAGCAGCAGGGCGTCGGGCACCGAGGCCCGGTAGCAGTCCTGGCCGGCCACCGGGTCGGGGAACCAGGCCAGCTCACGTCCCGATCCGCCCTGGCGGCTCACCCAGGCGCCGTCACGCCAGTCCAGGGCCAGGCCCCGCAGGGCGGCGTGGTGGGCCCGGGCGCAGGCCGGCCCGCCGGTACCGGCCCGGGCCACGTGGATCTCGTGGACCTCATCGAAGAGGCACCCGGCGTGAGCGGCCAGCAGGTCTGACAGCCCGGGGGCGAAGCCGGCGCCCACCGCCACGGTGCGGCGCCGCACGCGAGCCTCGTCGTCGAGGGCCAGGAGGAGCCGGGTGGGGGCGAGCTCGTCGGTGCACGAGACGACCGAGGCGCCGGCCTCGAGCGCCCGCTCGGCCTGGTCGCGGTGGTGTTTGCCGGGGCCGGCGAGCACCACCACGTCGTGTCCGGCCAGGTCGACCTCGGCTGAGTCGGCCGGCGTTGCCACGGGCCCGAGCGAGGCGCACACCGAGTCGACCAGCCTGGCGTCGGGGTCGGCGATAGTCAGCGCCTGGACGCCGGGTGTGGACGCCAGCTGCCGGGCCGCCCGGCTGCCGACGGCGCCGGCGCCGAGGACGCAGAGCCTCACCGCAGGTCGGGCCCGGACAGCTCCCGCCAGCCCCCCGACTGCGGCGGGGTGCCCCCGGCACCCCGGAGGCGCAGCACAGCGGCCACCAGGCCCATGATCCCGACGGCCAGGGACGCCCGCCTCAGGAACCGGATCACGCCGCCGACCCTACGCCCCGCCCCACCAGCCCCCGCTTCTGTCGGGAGTTCCTGTCGCCAGGCGGAGGGTTACTCCCGACAGTTGGCGGGGTTCGGCCCGCTACAGCCAGTCCTTGCCCTTGAAGTAGCGGTAGCCGATCAGGGTGGTGGCGGCCATCAGGCCGAGCGCCCACACATAGCCGTACCTCCAGTGGAGCTCGGGCATTTGATCGAAGTTCATGCCGTAGATCCCGGCGATCAGGGTGGAACCGAGAAGCAGGGCGCCCCACGAGGTCATCCGCTTCATCACCTGGTTCATCCGGTTGGCGATGAGCGACTGGTGGGCGTCGACGGCGTTGGCGATCAGCTCGCGCTCCTGGTCCAGCTCGTCGACCACCCGGGAGGCGTGGTCGACGACGTCCTGCAGCTGCTCGCGGGCGATGGCGTCGATCGACTCGACCTCGCCCCGCTGGAGGCGGACCAGCACGTCGCGCAGGGGCGTGACGACCTTGCGGAAGTGCAGCAGGTCGCGGCGCAGGCGCAGCAGCTGGGTCTGGATCTCCCCGGGCGAGCCGACGTGATCAAGGATGATCAGCTCCTCGATCTTCTCGACCTGGTCCTCTATGACGTCAGACCGGTCCAGGTAGCCGTCGACCAGCTCGTCGAGAACGACGTAGACGAGGTGTCCGACGGTGGTCGGATCGCTGCCCTCGCGCTGGAAGCGGCTGCGGATGGCGTCGATGT
>JBBSHM010000067.1:0-14103 GCA_038253125.1 Acidimicrobiales bacterium | reverse complement strand
TGCGACGAACCCGTCACCATCGACGAGCTCCTCAATCCGTGACAACGCCACCGCCCCCGTGCCACACTCGACCCCGCCGGCAGCCCACAGCTGCCGCGAACCCAAAACCCCGAGCCTCCACCAAACCCAGGCCGGTTCAGTGGGCCGTCGAGCTGGGCCTTGCGGGTGTCGTGGAGGCCGATGACCTCAGGTCGCTGATCGAGGGGCGCCACCCGGTGACCGGGGTGGACCTGGTGGCCAAGCAGCGGAGTCGGGAGGTGAAGGCGATCGATCTGACGTTCTCGGCGCCGAAGAGCGTGTCGGTGCTGTGGGCGTTGGGCAGCGACGACGTCCACTCGGTGGTGATGGGCGCCCACCGTGACGCAGTGGCCGCGGCGTTGGGGTTCTTGGAGGCGAGGGCGTCGGTGGCCCGCCGCCAGGTCGGCGGGGTCCGCAGCCTGGTGGCGACCGAAGGGTTGGCCGTGGCCGGGTTCGTGCATCGCACCTCGCGGGAGGGGGACCCGCAGGTTCACTCCCACTGCCTGACCGTGAACCTGACCAGGCGGGTGGATGGTCGGGTGGTGGCGTTGGACGCCCGGCCGCTGTTCGTGTGGGCCCGGGCGGCCGGCTCGGTCTACCAGGCCGAGCTGCAACGGGCGCTGACGGCCCGGCTAGGGGTGACATGGGGACCCGACCGGCACGGAACGAGGGAGATCGACGGGTTCAGCCGGGACGAGCTGCGGGTGTTCTCCAAGCGGACGGTGCAGATCGAGGCCGAGCTGGCCGCGGTCGGTGCGGACCGGCTGGTGGACGGTGGCCAGAGGGCCCGGGCGGATGACGCGGCGTCGCTGGCCACCCGGGTGGCCAAGGACAAGGGGCTCACCCCGGCGCGGCTGGTCGGCCGGTGGG
This sequence comes from Acidimicrobiales bacterium, assembly GCA_038253125.1. GTDB lineage: Bacteria > Actinomycetota > Acidimicrobiia > Acidimicrobiales > JAUJNH01 > JAUJNH01. Next base: position 13,215 of record JBBSHM010000067.1, on the reverse strand, counting down.
AGGCAGAAGCCGCCGACGCCGGCCTGGCCGTGGGCCGGACGTTGGATGAGCGGGTCTGCTTCGGGGAGCGGGCCGCAGGCTCTCTCGGGTTCGAGCAGGTCGCCGCTGCGCTGCTGGCCCCGGAGACCGGGGTGTGCGGGCACAGCCCCCGGTTCACGGCGGCCGATGTCGTCGAGCACGTGTGTGCGTTGGCGGCCGGCCGGTTGACCCTGCAGGAGATCGAGGGGCACGTCGACCGGTTCCTGGCCTCGGACCTGGTGGTGCGCCTCACGCCAAATGCCGAGGAGCCGGGCGCCAGGCTGGCGGAGTGGTCGACCGTCGCCCACCGCCACCTCGAGGACCGCGTACTCGGCCTCCTCGACACTCTCGCCGCCACCAACACCGACCCGTTCCCGGCTGCGGTGGTGGTGGCGGCGGTCGATGCCCGGCCCTGGCTGGGTGAGGATCAGCGGGAGGCGGTCAGGGTGCTGACCGGCCCGGGCGGTGCGATCCGGTGCGTGCTGGCGCCGGCCGGGTTCGGCAAGACGGCGATGGTCGCCACCGCGGCCCAAGCGGCGGCGGCGGCTGGTCGCCGGTGATGGGCACCGCCACCACGGCCAAGGCGGTGGCCGAGCTCGACGGGGCCGGTGTCGCCGGGGTGACCGTCGCCGGTCTCCGCGTCCGGCTCGGAAGCGACGGCACGCTTCCTCCGGGCACGGTCGTGGTGCTGGACGAGGTGTCGCAGTGCCCGACCCGGGACGCCGAGACTGTCCTGGCCGCGGTGGCCTCCTGCCCCGGCGGTCAGCTGTGGGTGTTGGGCGACGCCCGCCAAGCCCAGTCGGTCCTCGCCGGCGGTGTCGCCGACGAAGTCGAACGCCGTGCCGCCGCCGGCCGGCTCCCAGCCGCGGTCCTGGACGTGAACCGCCGCCAGCTGGACGCCGACGACCGGGCCGCGCTGGGCCTGCTCCGCTCAGGCCGGGCCGACGAGTCCCAGGCGGTCCGGGCCGACCACGGGTGGGAGCACACCGAACCATCGCCGGAGGCCACCCGGGAGACGCTGGCGGTCGCGGCCGCCGACGACATCGGCCGGTGCGGGCCGGCCCAGGTGGCGGTGCTGTGCGTGTCGCATGTCGACGCCGAAGACCTGGCCGACCGCGTCCGCCGGCACCTCACCGACGCCGGCTCCATCAGCGGCCCAGGGCTGGAAGGACCGGGTTGGGCGGGCCCGAGGACTTTCCAGGCCGGTGACCGGGTCCTGTTCCATACCCGGTGCGGAAGCCGCGCCGACGGGATCATCAACGGCACCACGGCGACTGTCACCCGGGCGGGCCCCGACGGCCTCGCCGTCTGCCCCGATGCCACCAGCAGCGATGTGGACGTGGACGTCGGGTTCGTGACCGGAACAAGGGTGGACGGGTCCCCGAGGCTGTCGCACGCCTGGGCCCGCACCGTCGACGGCGCCCAGGGCGGCACATGGGAGGTCGCCCACCTGCTGGGAAGCCCGGCGCTCGACCAGTACCGGGGCTACGTGGGCCAGTCCCGCTCCCGCCAGCCCACCCACACCTGGAACACCACCCCGGTCCGCAGCCTCGACCACGGCGGCCGGGTCATCGACGACGGCACCCCCGGCGAGGCGGTCGCCGTCGCCCTGGCCCGCACCCCGGACCGGTCGATGGCCGCAGTCTCCGACCCCCACCCCCTCGACCGGGACATCCGAACCCAGATCGCCGAGCACCTCGAGGTGTGGGACGACCGGCCCCCCGACCGCACGGCCGAGCTGGCCGCGGCGGTGAACCGGCTCCGCCAGGCCGAGCAGCAGCACGACGGCGCCGTCGCCTACCACCACGGCTGCACCGACCGCCGGAACGACCTCGGACCATTGGCGGTCCTGCGGGCCGCAGGCCGGGTGGACCGGGACCGCCTCGACCAGGATCTCACCCGGGCCGCCGCCCGCCTGCAGGACACCACCGGCCAGGTGACCGACGCCCGCGGCGAAGTGGCCTGGCTCACCCACCAACAGCTAGCGGCCGACCGTTTCGTCGCCGCCGAAGGGTGGCGCCCGGACGAGGTCCACCGGCTCGGTGAACAGCTGGCCGAACACTGGGCCGGCACGGTCGTGACCTGCGTGCGGGCCGGGGACCCGTTGGCGTACGGCACCGACCACCTCCGGGCCGCCGCCCACCACCGCCACGACCAGTTGGCCGCCCTCGACTCCCACCTGCCAGCCGACCGCAGCGTCGAGCTTGACCGTGCCACCCGGCAGCTGACCCAAGCCATCGACCAGCGCCGCCAGGCCGCCGAACGTCTCACCACCGCCCGGGACCGCCTCGAACACGCCCCCCGCCGCTACAAAGACGTCGCCGCGGCGGACGTTGACCGCCGGCTCGCCGACCTCCGGACCCGAACAGCCAGCGAACGGGACCTCCACGTCGGCGTTGACCGCCTAGCCGATCACCAGCGGCAGCGAAATGCCGTCCTCGCCGAGCAGCACCCCGTCCGGGGGCAGCTCCTGGCCGAGGAGACTCTCCTCACCCGGGCCCTCGACGCCACCCTCACCGAACGGGTCGTCGCCCTGGCCGCCGACCCGCCCCAGCACCTCCGGGCCGAGCTCGGCCCCGTCCCCGCCGACGAGGCCGGGCGGGCCGTGTGGTGCCACCACGCCGCCCGCCACGAAGCCAACCTTGATCACCCGGACCCAGACGGCCGTTTCGCCGGTCTCCGCATCCTCCGATCCCACCCCCGCGACGAGATCGCCCTCGCCGCCCGGGCCGCCCCCGACCTGCGCCGCGGCGACACCCTGGAAGCCTGGGCCGCCGTCACCGCCGAGATCCGACCATTCGTCACCCAGCACGAGCTCCAACGTCACGAGCACGCCCGCAACGTCGAGACCTACCGCACCCCGGAACCCGACATATCACCCAGCCTGTGACCAGCAGGATCCGCGCAGAGGCAAGCAAGTCGCGGTCGTAGTTATCGGGCAGTCAACCCGCTGCAGTCCGCCGGATACTGAGCGCCCCGTGCGCCCCCCTGATCCGCCGTTCGGGGCACGTCAGGGGAGGAGGCGTGGCGGTCGCACGACCTCATCGCGGAGGCACGAGATGACCAGGCAGGCCATCCTCCTTGGGTGCGAGCGGAGGCTGATCGCCGCCCACTGCGAGGAGGGGAACCACCGGTTGCGTGGAAGAATGCCGACGTGGGCGCGTCAGGTGCTGGTCTGTACTTCAGCGATGTCGTCTGCGACTTGAGGGCCACCATCGCCAGTCTGGTTCGGGTGGCAATAGACGAGGAGGCACCATGATGGGCTGGCGGGTCAGGCTGATACGTGTGCGGACCCGCCGGACGAATGGGGGAGCGGCTTTGCGGCTGAGCCCGATGGCTGGAGTGGCAACCTGTGGTCGGTTCGGTCCGCCCGCGTTGTCACGATGAGCGAGCTGGCAGAGGCGATGGATGCCTCGCAGCGCGAGCGACCGGCAGATGGCCCCGTGTTGGTGTGGACCTTGCTTGGTCAGGATCAGCCCCTCGGGCTCCTCGACCGGGTGGGCGGGGTCGAGGGCGGCGAGCTGGCTGCGCCGCAACACAGCGGCGAACCCGAGGTGCAGCAGCCGCTGGGGCAGTCGACGTGACGGGGTTTTGTCTGCCGCATCCGATCGTGGGCCGCGAGGCCGAGTTGGCGGTGGTGGGGGATTTCCTTGCGGATGCGTCCGTGGGTCCCGCTGTTCTGGTCGTGACGGGAGCCGCTGGCATCGGCAAGACCACGCTGTGGACGGCGTGTGTCGAGCAGGCCCGAGACCAGGGGGTGCGGGTGTTGGCTTGCCGGCCGGGGGCGGCGGAGGTGCGGCTGAGTTACGCCGGGCTGACCGACCTGTGGGAAGGGGTGGACGAGCAGGTCTGGGGGCCGCTGGCTGCGCCCCAACGCGAGGCGTTGGGGGTAGCCCTGCTCCGGGCCGAGCAGTTGTGCGAGGCACCTGACCCGCGGGCTGTGGCCGTGGGGGCGCTGTCGGTGCTCGAGCATCTGGCAGCCAACCAGCCGGTGCTTGTGTCCGTGGACGACCACCAGTGGCTTGATGCTCCGACGGCGGAGCTGCTGCGCTTCGTTACCCGTCGCCTCTCTGCCCGTGTGGGCGTGTTGGTGGCCGTTCGGGAGCCCGCACCGGCTCCCGCCGATCTGCGAGGTCGCGACGCCCCTGAGCTTCGCCGGCTGCGCCTGGGTCCGCTCGGAACCTCCGACATCCGCCGCCTCGTCCTCGAGCGTACGGGCCGGTCGCTCGCTCGTCCCGTCCTGTCGCAGCTCGAGGCGGTGGCCGCCGGCAACCCCTTCTACGCTTTGGAGTTGTCGCGGGCGGCCGGTGACACGTCGACGGCACCTGCGCTTCCTGAGAGCCTGGCCGGGCTGGTGCAGGAGCGCCTGGGCGGGCTGGCGCCCGAGGTCTTGCGGTCGCTGCTGGTAGCGGCGTCGGCGGCCGACCCGAGCATCGAGGTGATCGGGCGCGTCCTGGCCGCCGGTGGGGAGGTTGGACGGGGCACTGACGCCTTGGTGGCAGCCGAGACCGAAGGCATCGTGGTGCTGGAGCGGGGACGGGTCCGCTTCACTCACCCTTTGCTGGCCCGGGGCGTGTATGCCGCGGCGTCAGCGCAAGACCGGCGCCGGATGCACCGCGTGCTGGGGGCCGTGGTGGACGGGATCGAGGAGAGGGCCCGCCACCTGGCGCTCGCCGCCCTTGGCCCAGAGCCGGAGGTGGTTGAAGCCCTCGACTGCGCTGGAGCGGCAGCAGCGGCGCGAGGCGCGCCGGCGGCAGGGGCGGAGCTGCTCGAGCTGGCCATCGCTCTGGGAGCCGATGCGGGGGAGCGACGCATCGCTGCGGCCGGCTACCACTGCCATGCGGGTGACCTCGAGCGGGCCCGGGCGCTGGTTGAGGACACGGTGCCCGACCTTGGGCCGGGGCCGACGCGGGCTCGTGCCCTCGCCCTGCTCGGCATGATCCACTACAACGCTTACCGCCTCGCTGACGCGGCTGTGGCGCTCGAGCAGGCGGTGATCGAGGCCGGGGATGAGGGGGACGTGCAGATCCTGGTCGAACTCGACATGGCGTTCGTGTTGACGAACCTGGGCCGGATCCCCGACGCGCTTCCCTTCGCCCGGGCCGCGGCCGACCATGCTGCGGAGTGCGGCGACGACGGGTCGCTGGCCCAAGCCCTGGCCGCGCTGGTGATGGCCGGCTTCGTCTCGGGCCAGGGCATCGACGAGACCAGGCTGGTCCTTGCACTCGAGCTGGAAGACCCCGGCCGACGCGGTCGGATTCACAATCAGCCCACCACCATCGCCGGGCTGTGCTTTCTCTTTGCCGGTCGTCACGACGAGGCCCGTCGCGCCCTGTCCGCCGTCAGGCAGGGGTGCCTTGAGCGGGGGGAGGAGAGCGACGTTCCGCTGCTGACGTTCTGGATGGTCCTGCTGGAGTGCTGGGCCGGCAATGTTGCCGCGGCGCAGGCCGCAGCGAACGACGTGCTGGAACGGGCGACGATGCTCGCCAGCCCGGTGCAACAGGCCATGGGTCTCGCAGCGCAGGCGGCGGTGGCGGCGTTGGCCGGTCGAGCGGACGACACTCGCCGGTTCGCCACCGAGTCCCTGGCCATGTTCGAGGCAGCCGGGCTCAAAAGCTGGGCTATGTGGCCTCTGGCCGCCCTGTGCGCACTGGACGTGGCTGCTGGGCAGTACGGCACCGTGGCCGCCACTGCTGGACCGGTCGCTGTCATGGTGCTCGAGTCGATGGGCTTGGCCGAGCCGACGGTGGTGCCATTGATCCCCGACGTGGCCGAAGCGCTCATCGCCGAGGGCCGTCTCGAAGACGCCGAGCCGCTGGTCGCCGTCCTGGAGGAGCGTGGAAGGGTGCTCGATCGGCCTTGGGCCATTGGCGTGGGGGCGAGGGGCCGGGCGCTGCTGGCTTCCGCCCAGGGACGGCCCGGCGCGGCCATGGAGGCGATCGAACGGAGCCTGGAGGCGTTCGATCGGGTCGCCCACCCACTCGATCGAGCACGCACGTTGCTGGTCAAGGGCCAGCTCCACCGCAGGGCAAGGGAGAAGCTCCTCGCCCGCCGATATCTGGAGGAGGCGCTGGCCGGGTTCGAGACCATCGGCTCGCAGCTCTGGGTGGCGCGGGCTCGCGACGAGCTGGGCCGGGTCAACATCCGCCCCGCGGCCCCCTCGGGGCTGACCGCCACCGAGCAACGGGTGGCCGAGCTGGCGGCTCAGGGGCTCACGAACCGCCAGATCGCTGCGGCGGCCTTCGTCACGCCTAAGACAGTGGAGGCGAACCTGGTCCGGGTGTACCGCAAGCTGGGCATCACGTCCCGGGCCGAGCTGGGCTCCAGGATGGCGGCACGTCAGGCCGACGGTGCCGGATCGGCCCATCCGTAGGGAAACACCCGGTTCCTGCTCCGCCATTGCTTCCTACGGTCTCGGGCGGGGAGACCAAGGTGACGGAGGGCGGAACGACGATGGTGGCGACGGATGACGGCGAGCGGAGGCTGGCGGGCGGAATGGGGGTGGCGTCCGCCGTGCTCCTGCTGGTCTCGGGCCTGATAATGGCCGGCGCCCCCCTGCCGGACGCATCGGCGCCCGAGCTCCTCGCCTGGTACCACGACAACCGGTTCCTCGTGCACACCGCGGGCGCTCTCAACGGGCTTGCCGCCATCCCGTTCCTGGTGTTCGCAGCCCACCTGCGGCACCGGCTGACCCTCGACCGCAGCGGGTTCTTGTCGACCATCCTCTTCGCCGGAGCCGTGGCCCTGGTGACGGCCTCGACCATCAGCTCGCTGCCGGCGGCGGCCCTGACACTGCTGGCGGGACGGTCGGAGCCGACGCCGTCGCCGAGCATCGTGCACCTGCTGGCCGACATGAACTTCTTCCAGCACGGCAACATGGGTCTGCTGTCCGTGCCGCTGATGGGGGCTCTGGCCCTGCTCGCCCTGTGGGGGTACATCGGTGCCCGATGGGTGGGCTGGCTGGCGGCAGTTGCGACCGTGCTCGCCCTGATGGCCGGCCCGGCCTCCTTTTTCCCGAGCGCCGCTGGCAAGCCGAACCCGCTCGGCCTGCTGGGGCTCGCCGGCTTCGTGATCAGTCAGGTGTCCATCATCGCCATCGGCGGGATGATGGTCGCCGGACGCGGCTCGACCGCCGACGCTGTTGTGCTCGGCGACAAATCCGGACGGGCGCAACACAAGGCCATGGCTTGAGGGACGGCCGGAGCTCGGCGTCGACGACCAGTTGGCCTGCATTGAGGACGGTGGGCTCTACCGGTGGTTGCAACAGGCCGGCCAGCATGGCCGGATTGACCCTGAGCAACCGACCGGTGGAGGACATGATCTTGGCAGGACGCAGGCTGTGTGTAGCGGAACGTGAGCTGATCGACAGCCGACTGCGAGAGGACGTCTCGCTGCGGGGATCGCCGACTGGCATCAACTGGAGCGACGCGCCAGCTGAGCAATGAGATCCTCGCGCTCCTGGTACCGGCTCGTGGGCAACAACCGAACGATGACTGATGATCTGCCCCGGAACCTGCACGTCGCGGGCGCCCGGGAACGGCACCAGCCGAGCGCCCGGTAAGTCCACCTGTGAGCTGGCATCGTCGTACCGCCACAGCCCGGTCTGGTACTACAAGCAGACGAGCGACAAGCCGGTGACGTGCGCCCAAGCAGGGCATTCGCCGTCAGCCTGACCCGCCCGCAGGGGCGCCGAGAACGCGAGCGCCGAGTGCTCGGCGGCCGCTCGGTCGGCGGAGCGGCGGCGCTTGCCGTAGTGGGCGAGCATGGTCTGGGTGGTGTGGCCCTGGCGGCTGCTGACCATGGAAGGGTTGAAGCCGGCGTCGAGGAGCTCGGTGGTGGTGAACTTGCGGAGAGCGAGGATCGTGGCGTCGAACGAGCTCCCAGGCAGTGCGAGGGCGGCACGCACCTCCCGCATCTTGCGGGTCATGTACTCCGGGCGCATCGGTTGCTGGTGGGAGCCGAGGAGGCCGAAGACGTATCCGTCCGGCTCGATGGTGAGCTCGACGCTGGCGGCGTCGGTGTCCTGCTGGGCAAACAACTCGGCGAGCATCTGGACCGTGACGAGGTCGATGGCGAGCGTTCGAGCCTTGCCCGTCTTGGTGAGGTCGACGACGACGATTGTCCCTCCGGCGTCGTTCACGGTCCGGTCGATCGTGATCTCGCCAGCCTCGAGGTTGACACGGTTGCGGCGTAGGCCGCAGAGCTCGCCGCGCCGGCACCCCGTCGTGGCCGCCAGCTTCAAGACCGGGGCCAACTCGGGACAGATGTGCTCCGCCGTCTGCAGGAGGGCGACGACCTCGGCGACCTCGGGGACGACGATCTCCCGGCGGCCCTTGGTGGAGCGGGGGAGCTCGTAGCCGGCGACGGGGCTCTGGCCGGTGACCAGGTGGTAGCGCTTCCCGAGCTTGTAGGCGTTGGAGAGGACGACCTTGGCCTGGTTCAGCCGGCTGTGGCTCTGGCCGGCGGTGCGCATGGCCCCGAAGGCCCGGTCGAGGTCGCGCTGGCTGACCCGGTCGGCTCGGAGGTGGCCGAGCGGGGGACCCACCCAGTGCTTGTAGACGTCCCGGTAGGCGACGAGCGTGGAGTGGGCCCGGCCCTGGGTCTCGGCATACAGCCAGTACTCCTGAACCAGGTCGTCGACCGTCACGCCCCCGCGTCGGGGCGACCGCTCGGGCATGCCGTCCTTGTCCAGCTCGACGACGAACGCGGCGAGGGCCTTGCTGGCCTCGGTGGCCTGACCCCGGAACGTGCGCATCGCCCGACGGGGTCGCCCGTCGCCATCGACGCCATGAACGACGGCGAGCTCCCAGACGCCCGGGGAGCGCTCGCGCATCGATCCGGAGCCGCGCTGGCGGCGTGGTCCGCCCCGGGGCCGCGGCGTCGGTGCCGCCGTCGGCACATCCTCGCCGGCCAGGACCAGGTGGTCGGCGGCGATGCACGCCGGTTGGTCGCAGCAGAGAAGGACCCGGGCCCCGGGGAGCAGCGGCCCGTTCAGCAGCTCCCACGCAACCCGGCGGACAGTCGTCGTTCGCCCGTCGACCTTGATCAGCCCGATCCCGCGGCTGTTCACGGTCCCGCACCACAAGACGTGGTCGCCCGAGCGCTCGGACTTGCTTGCGAGACGGGCTGCCACCGTGGCCATCGCAGAAGTTTAACAGAAGGTTGAACAGGGAGGGGATAGCACGCAGTGAACCGCGTAAGTACCCCTATTCAACCTGTGTTTCCCGTGCGCCCCCTGGGATTCGAACCCAGAACCTGTGGATTAAGAGTCCATTGCTCTGCCATTGAGCTAGGGGCGCGGGGCCACGCACGGCGGCTCGGCGACGCTACCCGAGGCCGCGGTGGGGTGGCTAACGGGGATCGAACCCGCGACCTTCGGCACCACAAGCCGACGCTCTAACCGGACTGAGCTATAGCCACCAGGGCGGTCCCCGATGCTGGCACAGCCGGCGGCCAACCGCCAACGTGTTGCCTCAGCCGTCAGGGGAGGATGGGCGCAGCCGCGGACGGTCCCGAGCGCACGCCCGACTCCAGCACGCCGTCTGCCACCATGGTCCCAGGGCCTCCGTAGCTCAGCTGGATAGAGCAGTGGACTTCTAATCCGCCGGTCGCAGGTTCGAATCCTGCCGGGGGCACTCACTCTGTGGGGCTGGCGCGACTCGAACCCGCGAAGTGGGCCGGCCCGCCGTCCATCCTCAACACGACTCCGATCGTGCCCGACCCCGACCAGGTCCGGATGCTGGCCGAGGCGGCGAGGCGCTCACGCCGCCCGGAGTACGCGCGGGCCCTGTTCATCACGGCCACCACCGGCGTCCGCCGGGCCGAGCCGTGCGCCGCCGCCGCCGTGATGTCGACTGGGACCGGGCGTGATGACGGTGACGTGGAGCATCCTCGCCCTCGCCGGCCAGGAGCTTGGCTAGCTACCAGCCGAAGACGTTGGCCGTGAGCATGCGGGGCATGCGGGGCATGCGGGCGTAGCGACGGGTAGTGGCCGAGTCGCCCTGCGAGAAAAGGAGCCTGCTCGACAGATCCGTACCGCTTTGCGCAGGCCCGTGCAGACGATGACTACTGCTTCGGGCCCCGATCGCAACCTAGAAATGGCACCGTTGGGCTATGGCGGTTCTTCCTCCGCAGGGCCCACACTTCGGTGGTTGGCGGGCGATCCAGCCACCGAGACCGGAGGTTGAGCCAGGTGGATGCCAGACACGTCAGATCGCGTGGGGCGATGGCATTGGTCGGGGCATCGACGGCCCTCCTGCTCTTTGCCGGCGCGGCAGCTGCCCTCTCCCTGCCGTCCGGTCCGCTGGCGGCGCAGGGGCGGGCCATCTATGCCGCGCCACCCAGCTCTCCAGCTCTGACGAGCGTTCCGCCCGGCGCTGGCCGGCCGGTGCCAACGACGATCGCCTCGCCGTCGACCACACCCGGCGCCCCAGCCGAACCCTCGGTCCAGCTGCCCGTATCCGGTTCACTTCCACCCAGTTCCGCACCGCTAATCGCTCAGTCGTCCACCACCGCTGTGGGCAAGGTGCCGAGTACGACGCCGACAGGCGCGCCTACGTCCTCTACCCTGCCAGGCCGATCCTCACCCTTGGCCACCGAGCCGGGCTCATGGAGCTCCACGGCCGACGGCATCACCACCACGCTTCACATGTCACCAACGAAGCCCCGCGTTGGTCAGCCTGTCCACTTCTCGATCACCGTTAACTACGGGCAGCTCGGTTGTTGCGATACGTTCTTTTATCCGGGCGATGGAGCAGTCATCGAGCCCGACCTCACCACCCAGCATCCATGCTTCGAGAGCCCCGTCGGGGTGATGACCGAGGAGGTCGACCACGTCTACACCGAACCGGGAGCTTTCGTCGTCGAGGTCCAGCCCAGCGTCGTCATCTGCAAGGTGCCGGCGCCGATCTGGACCCCGGCCGGGCCAGTCTTCATCGTGACTCCGGGGTTCATCAGCGCTTGGCTCTACGCCAACATCTACGTTGAGCCGGCAGCCTGAGGGGGCGACCAGAACGGGCTTAACCTGCGGGAGCGCATCAGGGCTGTACCCGCTCGCGCCGCGGTCTACCGGAAGCCGGGGTCGAGCGGGAGCGGTGGCAGGGGGCGTCGAAGCGATCGGGTTCGTGGGCATACCACTTGCGGAGCGATGTCGAGGGCGCCACGAGCTTGCACCACTCGTCGAGGGCGGCCTTCTCCCGGCTCAGGCCCCGCGGCCAGATGCGGTCAACCAGCACTCGGGCGCCGTCTGCCGGCTCCGGCTCATCGTACGCCCGACGGACCTTCACCTCACGCGTGCTGGCCACGATCTGTCCCGTCTGTGGCTGCCTGTCGCCATCTTCGCTGTCTGTCCTCAAGCTGCTGTTCCCACGTTCGCTGCGACTGTCAGTAGAGCAGGACGGGATCGACCCGGCTCAGCAGCTCGTCGCCAGCCAAGTAGCGCCGCAGGTTCTCGATGAACAGGGGGACGACCCGCTCGTTCTCGCGCTTGGACAGGCCCGCGGTGTGAGGGCTGATGAGGACGTTGGGCAGGCCCCACAACGGGCTGTCGGGCGGCAGGGGTTCCGTGGCGAACACGTCTAGCGCGGCTCCGGCCAGCCGGCCCTGCTCGAGAGCTTGGACCAACGCTGCTTCATCGACGACGCCGCCTCGGCCGACGTTGACAAGGACAGCATCGGCCCGCATGCGGCTGATTGCCGCGGCGTCGATCATCCCCCGGGTCTCCTCGGTCAGCGGCAGGGTGATGACCACGCCGTGGGCCACCGGCAGAAGATCAGCCAGGAACCGTGAGGGGCGAGCTTCGTCGACGCTTGGCGAGGCGACATGCCCGGTGCGGTTGACGGCGATCACGCGCATCCCGAAGCTCTTGGCGAGCCGGGCGACCTCGGCGCCGATCGATCCGAACCCGACGATGAGCAGCGTGGCTCCGGCCAGCTCGGCCATCGGGTAGTGCTCCCAGCGGCGTGCCTGCGTGTCGGCCAGCAGCCGAGGCAGCCCCTTGGTGAACGCGAGCAGACCGAACATCGCGAACTCAGCCAACGGCCCGACGTGCACGCCACCGGCTTTGGTGACAGCTACGCGTTGGAGCTCCTCGGCCGTCAGGCCAGCAGCCCGCACCTGCTCGCCAGCGCCGCCTGCCGTTGACTGGACCCAGCGCAGCCTGTTGTTGCTGCGTACCGCCTCGGCCAGCCCCTGCGGGGACCCCTGTGGCAAGCCGAGCAGCACCTCGGCCTCCGTGAGTATCGCGTCGCTGCGGTACCTGACCTGGAGCCGGTCGTCAACGGCCTCGATGAGCGCTACCAGCTCCGCCTCGAGCGGGATGGCGATCACAACAACGACACGATCCTTGCTCATCGGCGGATCGTCTCACATCCGCAGGGGCTGAGCCTGCTGTTGTTGGATTGCCCAGGAAGGGCCCTGCCAACCTCGCTGAGGACCGCCTCCCGTCCGGTCGCTGTCTTCTGACCGACCGGGCACTTGGGCGGACCCTCGATGCGAGATGAGGCGCGACATCGTGACAGGACAAGACACATTGGTGATCGTGGGCGCCGGGCTGGCCGGGGCCAAGGCAGGCGAGGCGCTCCGCGAGCAGGGCTTCGACGGCCGTGTCGTTCTGATCGGCGCCGAGACCGAGCGGCCGTACAACCGGCCGCCCTTGTCGAAGGACTACCTGCAGGGCAGGTCCGAGAAGGAGAAGATCTACGTCCATCCCAGGAGCGGTACGCCGAGCACGAGATCGACCTGCGCCTCGGCACTCGGGTCGCCGGCCTCGACCGTGCCACCCACCAGGAGCATTGAGGGTGGCGAACCGCTCGACCATCACGCCGTCGCCGCCCAGCTGCAGCGAGAAGGGGCAGACTCCTTCGGCCGCTCATGGCAGAGCCTGCTGGCGAGCATCGCCTCTAGGCACGAGGAGCTGACCACCACGACCAGCTGAGCCACGGCACGAGTCCAGGGAATGAGGCGGCCGCAGTGGCGCTGGCGCGCTCAGCCTTGGCTGGGAGATCCCGAGCCGAGGAAGGGGGCGTCGCCGAAGCTGAAGATGCCGCCGTCGGCGGCGGCCAGCCAGTAGCCGGCGCCGGTTGTGGTGGTGGCCATGCCGACGATGGGCTGGTTGAGCCGTTGGCCGCCGGTGGAGCCGAGGTAGGGGGCGTCGCCGAAGCTGAAGATGCCGCCGTCGGCGCCTACCAGCCAGTAGCC